>JAJAZD010000097.1 GCA_026785945.1 Pseudonocardia sp.
CGCGAAGAGATTCGCTGACGTCGAAGCCGAGGCGCGCGCTGTCCGGGTCGCGACCGACGTCGGTGCGCGCACACCACGTCTGGTGGCCGGCCCCGTTCCGATCGACGGTGAGCGCATCGCGCTCGCATACGACTGGGTCGAGGGTCGGCCGCTCACGACTGCCGACTGGCCCGCCGCGGCCCGTGAGTTCGCAGCTCTGGCCCGCGGGAGCGCTCGCGGTCTGGCCGTTCTGCAGTGGCCGGCCGATCTACCGGACGACCGGTGGGCCGAGGTTCTCGGCGCCGAGCTCCACGCGACGTTCGCCGAACGCTGCCAGCATGGGGCGACGACCATTCGCGCCATGACCACGAACCGGGACGCACTCGTGCTCTGTCACGGCGACATCCAGCCGGCGAACGTCATCGTCGACTCGGCCGGCGCGCCGTGGCTGCTCGACTTCGAGTACTCCTGCCTGGCTCCGCGCGAGTGGGACCCGGCCAAGGTAGTGATCCTGAACAGCCGGTTCGACGACCCGCATGATGTCGACGACGTGCTGTCGTCGTGGCCCGCACTCGACCCCGCGCGCGTCGCCGAGTGCGTCCGCGCGCAGGAAACGATGCTCGTCGCCTGGCTGGCGCGGATGGCCCTCGAC
Organism: Pseudonocardia sp.; assembly: GCA_026785945.1. Classification (GTDB taxonomy): domain Bacteria; phylum Actinomycetota; class Actinomycetes; order Mycobacteriales; family Pseudonocardiaceae; genus Pseudonocardia. The sequence goes on from JAJAZD010000097.1 coordinate 632, forward strand.
GGAACCGCGGGCGCGGCCGGCGAAGCGCGCAGGCGCGCCCGATCGCTGGACGACAACGCGCCTTGGCGCCACCTCCGGTAGCAGTCATTGCAAGTCCATCTGATCCGCAGCCGGGACGCCGGTACTCACTTTCCCGGGTAGTCAGGGCCTGCTCGGCCGCTTCATGCGGCTACCGAGAATGTCCGAAGCTCGACGGTCCGACTCTCCCACCCACGCTGCATAAACACGAAGAGTCGTAGCCCCGCCGCCGCCGTGCCCGAGACGGCCCGCCACTGTCCGCAGGTCAACCCCGGCGGTCAGCAGCTCGGTGGCGGAGTAGTGGCGTAGCGCGTGCAGGTGGCTGTCAAGGTCCAGGGCTGCGCACATTCGCGCGTAGCGATGTGTGACGCCGCTCGGATCGCACGGTCGATCGTGTGCAGCCTGGTACGAGAACAGGAATGCAGTTTCGCGAGACGGGGTGTCCAGCTCCCGGCATAGACCATCGTAGCGACCGCGCTGCTCGCGCAGGACCTCTATCGTTGCCGGGTCCAGAGCGAGCCGCCGCATCTGGTGGGTCTTGGTGTCCTTTTCGATGGAAGTCCGATTCACCCGCACATAGTTGCGGCGCACGGTCAACATCCCGCCGTCAAGGTCGACGTCGGACCAGCGCAATGCGAGCAGCTCCGCGCGCCGGAGACCAGTCACCATCACAAGCCACACAAGGGTGCCCCAGCTGTCGTCCTCGGTCCACGCGGCGTCGATGATCCGGGCAGCTTGGGCGACCGTGGGCGGGTCAGGCTGCGGCGTCGGTTGGCGGGGTTTGCGGGCCAGTACGGCCGGATTGGTGGCTATCCATTCCCACCGCACCGCGGCCGACATCACACCGCGTATGGCGAAGTGGATACGGCGGATCGTCGCGGCGGCCAGTGGCTTGCAGACGTGGGGGCGGCACTGCGTGACCGTGCAACCGAGTTCAGCGCATTCGTGCGGCGGGTAGCCGGCCACGGGAGGCCGGCCCGGGGGCCTGCGGTGCTTCACGGTCCGGCATTCGTGCGGCTCTGCGGTCCGGTGCTCGACCTTCGGCCGGCCGTCGCACCGGGCTCCGCAGCGCCTCAGCTCGGCGTAGAACTCCTCTAAGAGCCGGGTCGTTACCTTGCCCATAGGCTCGTCGCCGAACGCCGGGTAGAGGTGCACCCGGGCGTACTGCTCGTAGCTCGCTCGGGTCGTCTCCTCGACCTCGTGCGTCCGCAGCCAGGCATCCATCGCCGTCCGGAAGCTCGCGTTGGTCTTCGCGTGACGCTGCTCGTCGACCTGAGCCGTGAGCCGGCGGAGGATGCGGCGCGACTCGGGCTCCGACGTCGTGGACTCGCACAGGTGGACCTTGCGGCCGGTGAGCGGGTCGATTCCGGCGTACACAACCACCTGATACGAGCTACCACGCTGCCGGATCATGCCGCGCTGACGACGCTCACGAGCCTTGTCAGCCATGTAGCCAGGATACTGGCTGTCACAATGGCTGGCATTGATCAACCATAGTTGGCGGAGAACCGCTGTTTGCGCTGTTCAGGCTGGGTGGAGACGAGGGGAATCGAACCCCTAACCCCCGCCTTGCAAAGGCGGTGCTCTGCCAATTGAGCTACGTCCCCGTACCGAGCAGGACGGTACCCGCTCGGCAGGACCGGCGGGCGACCAACCTGGCTCAGCTCGTGGTGGCCTCGTGCCACAGGTCGGCCTCCGACCGCTGGGAGCGGACCTTGGAGAAGATGAGGGCGCCCGCAGCGAGGGCGACGACAACGGCGAGAAGCTTCTTCATGTGGTGTCCTGCCTGTCCCGGGGATGGGGAGTGGGCCTAGGTGGATTTGAACCACCGACCTCGTCATTATCAGTGACGCGCTCTAACCAACTGAGCTATAGGCCCCTGCGGCGGGGATGAGGTTACCCCCACCCGGCCCGCTGGGGTCCACCGGGTATCAGTCGCGCTCGGAGAGTGTGACCTCGATACCGCCGACCAGGTCGGCGGACACGTTGTACACGAATGCCCCGATCGTGACGGCCACGGCGAACAGCAGGCTGTTGATCGCACCGACCACCGCGGCCAGGCCGAAGACCCGTCCGGCGCTGATCAGCGGCTCGCTGGCCTCCGCCTCACCGGAGACGAGGTCGGCGTAGGTGCCGTTGAGGCGATCCCACACCCCCATCCCGTCGAGGACGCCGTACAGCACCCCGACGGCGACCAGCCAGACGAAGAACAGCACTACGGCCAGCACCAAGCCGAGTTTCAGCATGGACCACGGATCGAGGCGCTTGAGCTGCAGCGCGGCCTGGCGTGGTGGACGGTTCCGCACCGCGCGGACGGCCGACCACGGGCCGGCCTCCGACTGTCCCGACTCGACCCGCGCACCCGGCGCCTGGTCTCCGTGGCGCGGAGCTCTGAGATAAGTGGTGGGGCCGTCGTCGAGCAACCCCCCGGCGACACCCGTAAATGCCCCGCCGTCCGGGGGACCGTAGGACTGGTGGCCACCCGTCTGGTGGCCGTAGCCACGCTGGCCGGGGCCTGCGGAGTCCTGGCCGGGGACCCGGCTCCAGGGCGGGGGTGACGCGGCGGGATCCGGCACCGGGCCGGGAGCCGGTGCGCGACCGGCGACAGGCGCCAACACGACCGGACGGGCGTGCTGCGTGTGGGAGCCGGAACTCTGGGACGCCATCGGACGAGCGGGGTCCTCGGACGACGGGCCGGAACCGACCGACGGGTCCCCCGTCGTCCCCCGGTTCGGGCGTGGTGCCGATCCGTTGGACGGCACACGCAGCTGCGTCGTCGCGGGTTCCCCGGAATGCCCGGGCTTGCGGGCCGGCGGTTCGGAGCCGGTCGACGGGCGGGGAGGACGCTCGGACGCGACCGCAGGAGGCTTGCCGTAGCGCGACGACGCCGGGTCGACCGGCGCCGCGACCGGAGTGGGCTCTGAGGCAGCATCGCTCACGGGTCCCGCCACGCCGGCCGGGGCTGGAGCGGGACGCCGAGCCTGTTCCGGTGGGTGCCCCGACCCCTTTTCCGAGGGCTGTGACGCGCGGGGCGACTCGCCGGCCTTCGACTCCGCAGCCTTCGACTCCGCAGCCTTCGACTGCCCCTGCTGCGACTTCACCTGCTGCGATTCCGGGGGCTGCCACCCCACCTGCGGGGACCCCACCTGCGGGGACCCCGGGGTCCCCGCAGGTGCGGTGCCCGTCCTCGACGGCTCGGCTGCGCCCGCTGAGCCGTCGGCACCGGGCACGGACCCGGACGGCCGCTCGGTCACTGCGTCGCTCGAGCCGACGGGACCGACCGCGGGGTCGGAACCTGCCGGTTCCTGCGGCAGCGCTTCGGTCTCGGCGCCCGTGGCCGCCGCGCTGCGGGGACCATGATCGTCCGATGTGCTCGTCGTGTTCTTCACGAGGTGAACGTCTCCTCGGTGGCCGAAGTGGGTGCCCGGGTGCTGGGTCAGCTGTCCGGACCGATGAGCTTGGGATCATCAGCATCGTCCTCGGCGTTGCGGGCGACCGCCAGCAGGGTCGAACTCTCGCCGAGATTCATCAACCGGACCCCCTTCGTCTGCCGCCCGGCCTTGCGGACCTCGCGTGCCGACGTCCGGATCACTCCGCCGGTCGAGGTGATCGCATAGAGCTCGTCGTCGAGCCCGACGATGAGGGCGCCGACCAGCGTGCCACGGCGGCGGTCGTACTGAAGCGTCAGAACGCCCTTGCCACCACGACCCTGCACCGGATAGTCCGCGATCGGGGTGCGCTTGGCGTACCCGCCCGCCGTGGCCACCAGCAGGAACATGTCGTCCTGTACGACGGCGAGCGCCAGTAGCCGGTCGCCGGAGTTGAACCGCATTCCCAGCACGCCCGAGGTGGCGCGGCCCATCGGGCGCAGCACCTCGTCGCTCGCGGTGAACCGGATGGACTGCCCCTCCGCGGAGACGAGCAGCAGGTCGTCCTCGGCGGAGCACAGCACGGCGCCGACGAGCTCGTCGTCCTCGCGGAGGTTGACGCCGATGAGGCCACCCGAGCGCGACGAGTCGAAGTCGGTGAGCCGTGACTTCTTCACCAGGCCGGTGCGCGTCGCGAGTACCAGGTACGGCGCGACCTGGTAGTCCTTGATCTGCATGACCTGCGCGATGTGCTCGTCGGGCTGGAACGCCAGCAGGTTGGCGACGTGCTGGCCGCGCGCGCTGCGGTTGGCCTCGGGGAGTTCGTAGGCCTTGAGCCGGTAGACCCGGCCCTTGTTGGTGAAGAACAGCATCCAGTCGTGGGTGGAACAGACGAAGAAGTGGGCGACGATGTCGTCCTGCTTGAGTGCCGCGCCCTGCACGCCCTTGCCGCCGCGCTTCTGCGCCCGGTACAGATCGGTCCGGGTGCGCTTGGCGTAACCGGTCTGCGTGATCGTGACGACCACGTCCTCGACGGCGATGAGGTCCTCGTTGGTGACCTCACCGTCGTCGGCCACGATCTTGGTACGGCGGTCGTCGCCGTGCTTCTCGACGATCTCGGTGAGCTCGGCACGCACGATCTGACGCTGCCGCTCCGGCTTGGCAATGATGTCCTCGAGGTCGGCGATGATCAGCTCGATCTCGGCCAGCTCGTCGATGATCTTCTGGCGTTCCAGGGCGGCGAGGCGCCGCAGTTGCATGTCGAGGATGGCCTGCGCCTGGACGTCGTCGACGTCGAGCAGCCGGATCAGGCCCGCGCGCGCGACCTCGACCGTCTCCGACGCGCGGATGAGCGCGATGACCTCGTCGAGCGCGTCGAGCGCCTTGACGTAGCCGCGCAGGATGTGGGCCCGTTCCTCGGCCTTGCGCAGCCGGTAGCGGGTGCGCCGGACGATGACCTCGATCTGATGGCGGATGTAGTGGCGCACCATCTGGTCCAGGCGCAGGGTGCGGGGCACGCCGTCGACGATCGAGAGCATGTTGACGCCGAAGCCGTACTGCAGCTGGGTGTGCTTGTAGAGGTTGTTCAGCACGACCTTCGCCACGGCGTCACGCTTGAGCGTGATGACGATGCGCATGCCGATGCGGTCCGACGACTCGTCGTTTATCTCGGCGATGCCGGCGAGCTTGCCGTCGCGGTGCTGGGCGGCGATCGACTCGATGAGGTTGTCCGGGTTGACCTGGTAGGGCAGCTCGGTCGCGACGAGGATCGTGCGTCCCTTGGCGTCCTCCTCGACCTCCACCACCGCGCGCATCCGCACCGAGCCGCGGCCGGTGCGGTAGGCCTGCTCGATGCCGTCGCGGCCGGCGATCAGGCCGGCGGTCGGGAAGTCCGGGCCCTTGATCCGCTCCATGAGCGCGGCGAGGAGCTCGTCGTCGGTGGCCTCCCAGTTGTCCAAGGCCCACACGACCCCGGAGCCGACCTCGCGCAGGTTGTGCGGCGGGATGTTGGTGGCCATCCCGACCGCGATGCCCGAGCTGCCGTTGATCAGGAGGTTGGGCACCCGCGACGGCAGGACGTCGGGCTCGGTGGCCTTGCCGTCGTAGTTGTCGGAGAAGTCGACGGTGTCCTCGTCGATGTCCTGCAACATCGCCATGGCCAGGGGCGAGAGCCGGCACTCGGTGTAGCGCATCGCGGCCGCTGGGTCGTTGCCGCGCGAGCCGAAGTTGCCCTGCCCGTCGATGAGCGGGTACCGCTGCGACCAGGGCTGGGCCAGCCGCACCAGCGCGTCGTAGATCGACGAGTCGCCGTGCGGGTGGTAGTTGCCCATCACCTCGCCGACGACCCGCGCGCACTTGACGTAGCTGCGGTCGGGCCGGAAGTTGTTCTCCCCCATCGAGTACAGGACCCGCCGGTGCACCGGCTTGAGCCCGTCCTCGACCAGCGGCAGCGCCCGGCCGACGATCACGCTCATCGCGTAGTCGATGTAGGAGCGCTGCATCTCCTGCTGGATGTCGACCGGCTCGGTGCGGTCGCCTCCCCCTGACGTCGGCGGGAGGGTGGGGTCGAGAGTGTCGGTCACGTCAGTCCTCATCGGTGATCGTGCGGTGTCGCGGCCCGGACGTCGTCGCTCAGACGTCGAGGAACCGCACGTCCTTGGCGTTGCGCGTGATGAACGACCGGCGGGACTCGACGTCCTCGCCCATCAGGATGGAGAACAGCTCGTCGGCCGTGGCGGCGTCGTCGAGAGTGACCTGCAGCAGCACCCGGTGGGCGGGATCCATCGTGGTCTCCCACAGCTCCTTGGCGTTCATCTCGCCGAGACCCTTGTACCGCTGGATGCCCTCCTCCTTCGGCACCTTCTTCCCGGCCTCGCGGCCGGCCTTGATCAGACCCTGCAGCTCCCGGTCGGAGTAGGCGAACTCCGGCTCGGCACCCCGGCCACCCCACTTGATCTTGTAGAGCGGGGGCTGGGCGAGGAACACGTGCCCGTGCTCCACCAGCGGCCGCATGAAGCGGAACAGGAGCGTGAGCAGCAATGTCCGGATGTGCTGGCCGTCGACGTCGGCGTCGGCCATCAGCACGACCTTGTGATACCGCAGCTTCGGCAGGTCGAACTCGTCGTGGATGCCGGTGCCCAGCGCCGTGATGATGGCCTGGACCTCGGTGTTCTTCAGGACGCGGTCGATGCGGGCCTTCTCGACGTTGATGATCTTGCCGCGGATGGGCAGGATCGCCTGGAACATCGAGTCGCGACCGGACTTGGCCGAGCCGCCCGCGGAGTCGCCCTCCACGATGTAGACCTCGGACTTGGACGGGTCGGTGGAGCGGCAGTCGGCAAGCTTGCCCGGAAGCCCGCCGATGTCGGTGGCGCTCTTGCGGCGCACCAGCTCACGGGCCTTGCGCGCCGCCGCCCGCGCCTGCGCCGACTGCACCGCCTTGTTGAGGATCGTGCGGGCCTCGGTGGGGTTGCGCTCCAGCCAGTCGGCCAGCCACTCGTTGCTGACCCGCTGGACGAACGACTTGATCTCGGTGTTGCCCAGCTTCGTCTTGGTCTGGCCCTCGAACTGGGGCTCCTTGACCTTGACGGACACGATCGCGGCCAGTCCCTCGCGGATGTCCTCGCCCGTCAGAGCGGGGTCCTTCTCCTTGAGGAGCTTCTTGTCGCGCGCGTACTTGTTGATCGTGCTGGTCAGCGCGGAGCGGAAGCCCTCCTCGTGGGTGCCGCCCTCGTGGGTGTTGATCGTGTTGGCGAACGTGTAGACCGACTCGGTGTAGCCCGAGTTCCACTGCATCGCCACCTCGAGCGCGTGGCCCGAGGCCTCACCGGAGAACGAGACCAGCTTCTTGTGGATCGGGTCCTTCGACTTGTTCAGGTGGGCGACGAAGTCCTCGAGGCCGTTGGGATAGCAGTAGGTGTTCTCCTTGACCTTCGACACGTAGCCCTCGGCGTCGGGCTCCTCGGCCGCGGCGGTGTCGCCGTTGCGCTCGTCGCGCAGCACCATCGTGAGGCCCTTGTTGAGGAAGGCCATCTCCTGCAGCCGGCGCCGGATCGTCTCCAGGTTGAAGGTGAGAGTCTCGAAGATGTCGCCGTCGGGCCAGAACGTGATCGTGCTGCCGGTCTTCTTCGTGGCCTCGCCCTTGCGCAGTGGGCCGGGCACCGAGCGTGCGTAGTGCTGGCGCCACACGAACCCGTCGGTGTGGATCTCGGCGTCGAGGACGACCGAGAGCGCGTTGACCACCGAGACGCCGACGCCGTGCAGGCCGCCGGACACCGCGTAGGAGTCGCTGTCGAACTTGCCGCCCGCGTGCAGCATCGTCATGACCATCTCGAGGGCGGGCTTCTTCTCCACCGGGTGCATGCCGACGGGGATGCCACGACCGTCGTCGATGACGCGCACGCCACCGTCGTCCTGCAGAGTGACCTCGACGCGCGTGGCTTCGCCGGCCATCGCCTCGTCGACCGCGTTGTCCACGACCTCCCAGATCAGGTGGTGCAGACCGCGCTCACCCGTGGACCCGATGTACATGCCGGGGCGCTTGCGAACGGCGTCCAGACCTTCGAGCACGGTGATCGACGATGCGCTGTAGGCGTTCTTCTTCTGCGCCACGGGCTTTCAGATCTCCTCACCACGAGGGCTCCACAGACCGACGTCGCCGCCTGGTGTGGAGCCCGCTCGACCGGGCGGTACGAGAACACCCGGAACACCTGTCCAGCATACCGGTGCGGTCCGACAGAACGACGGCACGGACGCCCCCAGAAGGGTCGCAGACCGCCGATCAGCGATTCGACCGGGTCCGGAAGGCACGAAAGGGGGTGTGAGCGGCCTGCGGCGCCGTGACGGCGCCCTGATGCCGCCGCACACGTGTACGGCCGGACCACGCGGGGCCCGGGCGCACGTCGGGTGAGATCAGCCGTACGTGTCGCGTGGTCCGCGGCCGCGGACGGTTCGGGAACCGTGCTTCCAACTCGGGCCACTCGGGCCCACCACACGGATGCGGCGCACCACATCCCTGCCGACGGCCGCCGCGAGCCGGGCCAGCAGCTGGCGCTGGAGCTGGCGGAGCTGCGTGGCCCACGCGGTGGACTCGGCCTGCAGGACGAGCTCTCCCTCGTGCAGCGAGATCGGCGTGCAGTGGTCGGCGATGTCGGGTCCGACCAGGTGCGGCCAGCGCCCGAGCACCGTGGCGTCGGTCAGACGCGGCGACCAGCCGCGGTCCAGCGACACCCGCGAGACGAGCCGGCCGAACGGCTGGGGGTCACGGTCGTCGGGTCCGGGGCCCGACCAGCGCCGCCGCCGGCTACGTGAGGCCACCGACCGCCGGCCGGCACGCTGCGCGGAACGCTCCGCCGCCCGCTCGGCCGACGCCTCGCGCGCGGCCCGCAGCGCCTCCCGCGCGATGTCGGGACCGCGCCCCGAGTCGGTTGCGCTGCGCCGAGAGGTGCCCGGATCTCCGTCCCCAGGGTTGGGGACAACCGGGCCCGATCGGGCCGCGTCAGGCGGTCGAGAAGGAACGTCAGGCGGCTGTTTCGGCCGGTCATCACCAGCCGGACGGAAGTTATCCACAGTATCCACAACCTTGTCCCCAGGATGGGTCGATCATGCCGGGTGCCCTGACGTCGCATTGGTCGGAAGCCGGACGACGGTACCGCCGGACGGACCACCGCTCACCGCGAACCGCACCTCGGCGAGCCCCTCGGGCACGTCCTGGGCCACCGCGGCGGTGATCAGCACCTGTTCGGCCCGACGTGCGACATCGGCCAGCGCCCGCCTGCGGTGTGCGTCCAGCTCGGCGAAGACGTCGTCGAGGACCAGGACCGGCTCCACGTCGTCGTCGCGGAGCAGCCGGTAGGATGCCAGCCGCAGTGCCAGAGCGAGCGCCCAGGACTCGCCGTGGCTGGCGTAACCCTTAGCGGGGCCCTCGCCGAGGCGCAGGTCGAGATCGTCGCGGTGCGGGCCGACCAGGCACACGCCGCGCTCCACCTCCTGGCGTCGCACCCGGCCGATCGCGGCGAGCAGCAACGGCTCCAGCTCGGCCGCGGCGACAGGCAGCTCACCGTCCACGGCCGAACGGTAGACCAGCGAGATCGGGTCCGACGTCGGCGCGACCTCGGCGAACGCCTCGACGGCCAATGGGGCGATCGCGACGACCAGCGCCAACCGTCCGGCGAGCAGCGCGGCGCCGTGGGTGGCGAGGTGGCCGTCCCACACGTCGAGGGTGCGCAGGTCGCCACCGTTGCGGGCGGACTTGAGCAACGCGGACCGCTGCTTGAGCACCCGGTCGTAGTCGGCGCGCACCGTGGCGTACCGGGGCAGGCGGGCCACGAGCAGGTCGTCGAGGAACCGGCGCCGCTCCGCGGGGTCGCCCCGCACGAGCGTGAGGTCCTCCGGTGCGAAGAGCACGGTCCGCAGGATCCCCAGCAGGTCGCGCGGCTTGGCAGGCGCACGGTTGAGGCGTGCCCGGTTGGCCCTCCCAGCCGTGATCTCGAGTTCGACGCCCAGCTCGCGGCCGTGGTGCACCACCAGCCCGCGCACCACCGCCCGCTCGGTACCGCGGCGGATCAGCGGTGCGTCGGACGCGACGCGATGGGAGCCGAGCGTGGCGAGATAGCCCGCGGCCTCCACGAGGTTGGTCTTGCCGGCACCGTTGGGCCCGATGAGCACCGTGACACCCGGCTCCAGGTCGAGCTCGGCGTGCTCCCAGGAGCGGAAGTCGGTGACCGCGAGGCGGCGCAGATGCACGCTAGCCCTGGGTCGATCCCGTGCCGGAGCTCGGACCGGCGTGCTCCCCGCCGGTGCCCGACGGGCCGGTCGACCGCGCCGCGTGCCCGCCGAACTGCTGGCGCAGCGCCGCGACCGCACGCAGCGCCGGCGAGGAGTCCTGGCGTGAGGAGAACCGCGCGAACAGAGCCGCCGTGATCACCGGGAGCGGGACGGCGTGCTGGATCGCCTCCTCGATCGTCCAGCGGCCCTCGCCGGAGTCGTCGACGTAGTCGTCGAGCTTGCTCAGCGATGCGTCGTCCTTCAGTGCGATGACGAGCAGGTCCAGCAGCCAGGAACGCACGACCGTGCCGCGTGACCAGGCCTGCAGCACCGCGGGCACGTCCGTGACCAGGTCGACCGCGGAGAGCAGTTCGAAGCCCTCCGCGTAGGCCTGCATCAGGCCGTACTCGATGCCGTTGTGCACCATCTTCGAGAAGTGACCGGCGCCGACCGGGCCGGCGTGGGCGAAGCCCTCCTCCCGCGGACCCTTCGGACGCAGCGCGTCGAAGATCGGCATCGCCCGCTCGACGTGCTCCTTCGCACCGCCGGCCATGAGGCCGTAGCCGTTGTCCTTGCCCCAGATGCCGCCGGACACGCCACAGTCGAGGTAGCCGATCCCCTGCGCGTCGAGCAGGGCGGCGTTGGGGGCGTCGTCGGTGTAACGGGAGTTCCCGCCGTCGATCACCAGGTCACCGGGTTCGAGTACCTCGGCGAGTGCGGTGACCGTGTTCCGCGTCGGGTCACCGGAGGGGACCATCACCCACACGACGCGTGGGGCGGCGAGGGCGGCGGTGAGAGCGGCCAGCGACTCGACGTCGGTGACCTCCGGACGAGGGTCGTAGCCCACGACCTCGTGCCCGGCGGCGCGCAGGCGGTCGCGCATGTTGCCGCCCATCCGGCCCAGCCCGATGAGTCCGAGTTGCACGATGTCGCTCCTGGGTGATCGCTGTCGACGGGGGACGGCCCTGGCCGACGTCGATGTCGGCTCAGCCGGGAAGGCGGACGGGCATCAGCAGGTGCAGGTAACCGGGGACCGGTGCCACGTCGTCCGTGCCGGCCGCAGTATCGCCGCCCGCCTCGCCGTCCGCAGCCCCGGCATCAGCAGAACCGGCGTCCGGCGCGGGCACCGGCCGGACGAGCGCGGGACGGTTGGGGGTGGTGAACGTCAGCTGGGCCCGCTGGGTGTGCAGCGCACCGAGGGAGTCGAGCAGGTAGGTGGGGTTGAACGCGATCGTGAGCGGCGCACCGTCGAGATCGCAGGGCAGTTCCTCCTCGGCGCTGCCGACCTCGTCACCGCCCGCGGCGAGCCGCAGCCCGTCCTCACCGAACTCCATCCGCACCTGGGCGACACGGTCGGTGACCAGGGCGACACGCTTGATCGCCTCCACGAGCATGGCGACGTCCACGGTCGCGGCGCTGGTGTGCTCAGCCGGGATGAGCTGGCGGAACCGCGGGAACTCGGCATCCAGCAGGCGCGTGGTGGCCCTGCGGCCGCCGCCGGTGATGCCGAGCATGCCATCACCCGCAGACAACGCGAGCTCCACCGTGCCGGCGCCGGCGAGGGTCTTGGCCACCTCGGCCAGTGTCCGGGCCGGGATGAGCACCGCGCTGGACGCGGCGACCATCTCCTCGCCGGGCGTCCAGTCCAGCTCACGGACGGCGAGGCGGAACCGGTCGGTGGCCGCCAGCGTCAGCCGCGAGCCCTCGATCTCCAACCGGATACCGGTCAGCATCGGCAGCGTGTCGTCGCGACCGGCCGCGACGGCGACCTGTGCGACGGCCTGACCGAGCTGGTCGGCGGGGACGGAGCCGGCGAGCTGCGGCATGGACGGCAGCTGCGGGTAGTCCTCCACCGGCATCGTCGGAAGGGTGAACCGGCTGTTCCCGCAGTTGATCGTGGCGCGCGAACCGTCGACGACGAGATCCACCGGCTTGGACGGCAGCGCACGGGTGATGTCGGCGAGCAACCGGCCCGACACGAGAACCCGGCCCGGATCGCCGATCGTCGCGGGGCGCGCGCCGCGCGCGGCGGGGTGGTAGTGGTAACCCCCCCCCCCGCGCCCGGCGCCGGCCGCCCCCCCCCGGGGCGCGCGCAGCCCCCCCCCCCCCCCCACG
>JAJAZD010000098.1 GCA_026785945.1 Pseudonocardia sp.
CGAGTCGTGAGTCAGCCGCCCCAACGCCTCCTCGCCCTGGCCACAGGTATCAGGCGCAACTGGGCACTCGACGTCACCGCAGAACGAACACTGGTCGTCGACGACCGCTGAACACCAACTTCACGGAATCACTCATCTAGGAGATCATCGACAGCGGCGCTACAGGTACGGACGCCGGGCCTGCGTGGTCGGCGGGTGATGTCGATGCGGCGTGGTCGTCGGTCATCGGGGCGACCATCGCGTGCATGGCGGCGACGCCCAGCAGCAGAGCGAGCACGACAAGGGCCCGCTCCCACCGCCACCATCCGCCCGCGTCCACAGCCCCACGATAACCAGACCATCGAGCTGCGCCGACCGGCGTTGCTGGTCGGCGACACGGCACCGGCCACACGTGCCTGCTCGGCAAGAAGCGGCGAACCGTGCCTGGGTCGCCACGACCAGAACGGTGGGTCCGGTCACCCGCTGACGTGTCGAATCAGCCGCCGCCACGGGACGTTCGGCCTGTCGGTCAGGCCTAACGACCTGGGCTGCGCCGGCCGGCTCAACGACATCATGGGTGGCGGTTCGCCGTGATCTGGGCGTGAGCGCGACCCCTGCCCGGCATCAACCCGCCAGGGATCCCGATCGCACCCTGCGCTCGGCCGCTGACCCACTCGACAACGACTGATCGACGAAGGAGTGATCGCCATGATGTGGTGGTACGACAACAGCAATGGCGGCATGAACGGTTGGGGCTACGCCCTGATGACGGTCAGCATGGTGCTGTTCTGGGGGCTGGTCATCTTCGGGGTGATCGCCTTGGTCCGGTACCTCGGCCGCCAGGATCGGTCGCTCGCCCCGCCCCGGCTCACTCCTGAGCAGGTACTGGCCGAGCGGTTCGCCCACGGTCAGATCGACGAGCAGGAGTACCAGGAGCGCCGGGACATCTTGCGCGGTGGGCCCCGACCACTCATGAAGCCGTGAGTAACCCAGGCTCGTAGGAACACTCGCCGAGGACCGACGCGACCTTCTCGATCTCCGTGGCCGGCCACACCCTGACAGGAGTCGATCGATGAACACCTCCGGCGGGACGGGACGGGGAGAAGCGGGGCGGGGAACAGACACGGCGCAGCTGCCGGCGGACGCGATCGAACTGCGGATCGGCGGTATGACGTGCGCGTCGTGCGCGGCCCGGATCGAGAAGAAGCTCAACCGGATGCCAGGGGTGGCGGCGTCGGTCAACTACGCAACCGACAACGCTTGGGTCGCCCTACCCGATGGTGTCTCGGTGGCCGACGCGATCGCCACCGTCGAGGCCACCGGATACACCGCGACACAACCCGAAACACAGCCCGACCCCCCGCAACCGGCCGAGGACGCCGAGACCCCGCCGGGCGGATCCGTCGACGAGGACCCCGCGGTCGTGTCGCTGCGCCGACGGCTGCAGTTCTCCACCGTGCTCGCGGTGCCGGTTCTGGCGATGGCGATGATCGAGCCGTTGCAGTTCCTCAACTGGCAGTGGCTCTCGCTCACCCTGGCCGCGCCGGTGGTCGTGTGGGGGGCGTGGCCGTTCCATCGCGCCGCCTGGGCCAACGCCCGCCACGGCGCCGCGACCATGGACACGCTGATCAGTGTCGGGGTGTCGGCAGCATTCGGATGGTCGCTGTACGCGCTGTTCCTCGGCCACGCCGGGACGCCCGGCATGACGATGTCGTTCGAGCTGTTCTCCGCCCGGGGTAGCGGTGCGGGGGAGATCTACCTCGAGGTCGCTGCCGCGGTCACGGTGTTCATCCTGGCCGGGCGCTACTTCGAGGCCCGGGCCAAGACCCGGTCCGGTGCGGCGCTGCGCGCGCTGCTGGAGCTGGGGGCGAAGGACGTCGCCGTGCTGCGCGACGGCCACGAGGAGCGGGTGGCGGTCGGCCGGCTCACGGTCGGGGACCTGTTCGTGGTCCGGCCCGGGGAGAAGATCGCCACCGACGGAGAGGTGGTCGAGGGCGCGTCCGCGGTGGACGCCAGCCTGCTCACCGGTGAACCGGTGCCGGTCGAGGTCAGCATCGGTGATCAGGTCTCTGGAGCAACGGTCAACGCCGGTGGCCGGCTGGTCGTGCGTGCTACCCGGGTGGGTGCCGACACGGCGCTGGCGCAGATCGCGCGGCTGGTCGAGCGGGCCCAGTCGGGCAAGGCGCCGGTGCAGCGCCTCGCCGATCGGGTGTCAGCGGTGTTCGTCCCGGCGGTCATCGCGCTCGCGCTGGCCACGCTCGCATTCTGGCTGCTCATCGGCGCCGGCGCCGAGATCGCGTTCACCGCCGCCGTCGCGGTACTGATCATCGCCTGCCCGTGCGCGCTGGGACTGGCCACGCCGACCGCACTGCTGGTGGGCACCGGCCGCGGCGCCCAGCTGGGCATCCTCATCAGGGGCCCGCAGATCCTGGAGTCCACCCGCCGGGTCGACACGATCGTGCTGGACAAGACCGGCACGATCACCACCGGCCGCATGGGGCTGGTCGGCCTCACCGCAGCCGCGGGTGTCGAGGAGGAGCAGCTGCTCGCGCTGGCCGGGGCGGTCGAGGACGCCTCCGAACATCCCATCGGCGCGGCGATCGCCGCCGGCGCCCGCGCCCGGGTCGGTGACCTGGCGGCTGTCGAGTCCTTCAGCGCCACCCAGGGTCTGGGCGTACAGGGCGTCGTCGAGGGCCGCGCGGTCGTAGCCGGTCGGGCTTCGTGGCTGGCGCAACAGTGGTCCCAACCACTCGACGACCAGCTCGTGACCGCCCTCGCCGCGGCCGAGGCGGCTGGGCGCACCGCGATCGCCGTCGGCTGGGACGGCGCCGCGCGCGGCATCCTCGTCGTGTCCGACACGATCAAGCCCACCAGCGCGCAGGCAGTCCGCGAGCTGGCAGATCTGGGGCTCCGTCCTGTCCTGCTCACCGGAGACAACCAGCGCGCCGCCCGCGCGGTCGCCGCCGAGGTCGGGATCGCCGATGTGACCGCCGAGGTCCTGCCCGGCGACAAGGTCGAGGTGGTGCGCCGACTGCAGGCCGAAGGCCGGGTCGTGGCCATGGTCGGTGACGGGGTCAACGACGCCGCCGCCCTCGCCCAGGCCGATCTGGGCATCGCCATGGGCACCGGCTCCGATGCGGCGATCCAGGCCAGCGACCTCACCCTGGTCCGGGGTGACCTGCGCGCCACGGTCGACGCCATCCGGCTCTCGCGCGCCACCTTGGGCACCATCAAGGCCAACCTGTTCTGGGCGTTCGCCTACAACATCGCCGCGCTCCCGCTCGCGATGGCAGGCCTGCTCAACCCCCTCATCGCCGGGGCCGCGATGGCCCTGTCCTCGGTGTTCGTGGTCAGCAACAGCCTGCGGCTCCGCCGCTTCCGCGCTGTGTCCCTGATGCCGCCGCCCGGTGCCGCCCCGGCCCCGTCTCGCCGCCACAGCACACGAGGCACGACGTGACGGCCCGACCGATCGCCGCCGCCTCCACGACCGCCGATCCGGACACCTCCACGAGAGCCCGATGACCACCACCGTCGAGACAGCCGTCCTGGAGGTCTCCGGGGTGCTGTGGGCCACCCAGAAAGCAACGGTGGAAGCCGTTCTGGGCCGCCGCCCCGGGGTCCGGTCGGTACAGGCCAACCCGGTCGCGCAGACCGCCACCATCCGCTACGACCCGGACGTCACGTCGGTGGCCGAGCTGGCCGGATGGGTGCGCGACTGCGGCTACCACTGCCAGGGCCAGTCCGTTCCCTCCCACGTCTGCGACCCGCTGATCGAACCGACCACCCGCCCCACACACGACGACCACACCGCGCATACTCGGACACCCGGTGCTGACGCCGAGCCCGCGGCAGCGGTGTCGCCGCACGAGACGATGGGCCACGGCGGGCATGGCGGGTCGTCGATGGGTCGGTGCGGGCTGGATCTACTCGCTGGTGATCACCCTGACCGGTGGCGGCGAGGTCTTCTACGAGGCCGCCACCGTGCTGACCGCGTTCGTGCTCCTCGGACACTGGTTCGAGATGCGCGCCCGCGGCGGCGCCAACGACGCGGTCCGGGCCCTGCTCGAACTCGCCCCGCCGAAAGCCGTGGTGCTGCGCGACGGTGAGGAGCTCGAGGTGCCCACCGCCGAGGTGGTCACCGGCGACCTGCTGCTGGTCCGGCCAGGCTCGAAGATCGCCGTGGACGGGGTGGTCGAGGACGGCGAGTCCGACGTCGACGAATCCATGGTCACCGGTGAGAGCCTGCCCCTGCACAAGACCCCGGGCAGCGAGGTCATCGGCGCCACCATCAACACCGACGGCACCCTGCGGGTTCGCGCGACGAAGGTCGGCGCCGACAGCGCACTGGCCCAGATCGTGTCCCTCGTGCAGCAGGCCCAGAACTCCAAGGCACCCGGGCAACGCCTCGCCGACCGGGCCGCGGTCTGGCTGGTCCTCGTCGCGCTCATCGGCGGCGGTCTCACGTTCGCGGCCTGGGCGCTGTTCTCCGACAAACCACTCGCCGCGGCCCTGCTGTTCGCCATCACCGTCGTCGTCGTGACCTGCCCCGACGCCCTCGGCCTCGCCACCCCCACCGCGATCAAGGCCGCCCAGATCACCGCGCTGCAGCAAGCCGGGCGGCGAGTGGCCATGGTCGGCGACGGCGTCAACGACGCACCCGCCCTCGCCCGTGCCGACCTGGGGATCGCGATCGGCGCGGGCACCGACGTCGCCATCGAGACCGCCGACGTCGTACTCATGCGCTCCGACCCGTTCGACGTGCCCACCGCCCTGCGGATCGGCCGCGGCACCCGCCGCAAGATGCGCCAGAACCTCACCTGGGCCATCGACTACAACACCATCGCCCCGCCCATCGCCGCCGGCGTGTTCGAACCCGCCTTCGGGCTGGTCCTGCGCCCCAAGATCGCCGCCCTCCATGTCGGGTTCCAGCGTCCTGGTCGCGGTCAACGCGCTGCTGCTCCGCCGGCTGCGGCTACCCCGCCCACCGGCCGCGGACGCCGACTCGCCGGTTCGCACCCTCGATGACGCGCGGTGACCCGACATCGGACCACGTCGGTCACACGCCGGTCCCGGTACCGTCGGATCCGATGAACCTGGACGGCCACCTCGACAAGCAGCGGCTTCTGCTGTTGGCGATGCTCGTCGCGGGACTGCTCGCCGGTCTGGTCGGAACCCACCACATGCCCGTCGAGCAGCCCAGGACCAGCGCGGCGATGCGGGTCGGCCAACACGGCGACCAGACCCCCGCACCCGCTCGGCACGACGATCACAACTCCGGGGACCATTCCGCCCTGGTGCACCTCTGCGTGGCGATCCTGGCCGCGGGGGCGCTGATCGTCCTCACGATGATGATGTGGCGGATGCCCGTCGTGGTTCTGCGGGTGGCGCCGGCCCGAACCTCGCGGGCCCGGTCCACCCCCCGGGCGCCACCAGCGACCGCCCCCGACCGGCTCGCCCTGCTGTGCGTGCTGCGGACGTGAGGACAACCGATTCCATCGGTTGATTCCTCATCTCTGCACACGTTCGAAAGGGCAGTTCCAGAAATGAATACGACACGAATCCCCCGGTTCCTGGCCGCCACCGCAGTGGCCGGGCTGGTCCTGGTCGGATGCGGCAACGCCACCGAGACCCCGACGATCGGCTCCGGGGCAGCCGCGCCGTCGCCCGCGGCGACCCAAGGTGCGCAGAACGAGGCGGACGTCGCGTTCGTGCAGGGTATGGTCATCCACCACCGCCAGGCCGTCGAGATGGCCGACCTCGCACGCGGAAGCACAGAGGACTCGCAGCTCCTCGACCTCGCCACCCGGGTCAGCGCCGCTCAAGGACCCGAGACCGACACCATGGCCGGCTGGCTCACCCGATGGGGCGCAGAGGTTCCCGCCGAGGACGGAGCGATGGCGGGCATGAACCACAGTGGCATGTCCGGAATGGCAGGCATGTCCGGGATGATGACGCCCGAACAGATGCAGGAACTCGGCACCGCCACCAGCCCGGCATTCGACCAGATGTTCCTCCAGATGATGCTGGCCCACCACGCCGGCGCAGTCGAGATGGCCCGCACCGTGCTCGACGAGGGCGCTGACCCGCAGGTGCGGGAACTCGCCGAGACGATCAGCACCACCCAGCAGGCCGAGATCACCGAGATGGAAGCACTGCTCGAACAAGGCTGATCGACGACCACGGTGATCGTCGTGAACGAGACGCGGTCCGGGTCCACCGTCGACCCGGACCGGGTCCCTGACGCCTTGACCGGTGCCGTGAGGGAGGCGCTGTGGGTGTCCGGCTGGTGCCGACGGCCGCGGGTCGGGTGCGGCTGCGCGACAACCGGGGCCCCGGTGACTCGATCGGCCGTCGCCGTGTCGAGTACCGTTCTCCGTTCTACAGAACGTTCGAGGACGTGGTTGGAGATGCGGCGCTGATGGGTGTGGTCGGTGACGTAGTCGTGGTCGACCTCCGGCTTGCGGGGCACTGCGCGGCGTGACCGACCATCCCCTGCTCGGCGGCAAGGACTACGAGGCACCGTCGTTGTTCGAACCCACGAACCTGCTCCGCGAGGCCCGCCGCCAGAGAGGCCTGCCCGACGTCGATGTGCCGGCGGTGGGGTTGCTCGATCCCGATGGCGACATCGTCGCTCACCTCGCCGCCACCGGCCGAGGACGCCGCCACCCCGGCTGGGCCTGTTACCACACCGACATGTGGACCGTCGAGGTCGACGGCATCGAGATCGGGGTGGTCGGGACCGCTGTCGGCGCTCCGTTCGCCGTGCTCGTCGCCGAACAGCTGGCCGCGTCCGGTGCCGAGCTGGTCATCAGCATCACCTCGGCCGGGCAGATCTCCCCGCTCGCGCGGCTGCCCTGCTTCGTCCTCATCGACCGGGCCCTGCGCGACGAGGGCACCAGCGCCCACTACCTGCCCCCCGGCCGCTGGGCCCATCTCGACGAGACCCTGGCCGGGAAGCTTTCCGGAGCCCTCGCCGGGCTGCCCGAACCGGTACTGACCGGGTCGTCCTGGACCACCGACGCCCCCTACCGGGAGACCGCGACCGCGATCGCCACCGCCGCGTCCGAGGGCGTCGCGTGTGTCGAGATGGAGGCTGCGGCCCTTTACGCGTACGCCGCCGCCCGCCACCGCGACGTCGTGTGCCTGGCCCACGTCACCAACACCATGGCCACCGATGGCGACGACTTCGAGAAGGGCACCGACAACGGCGCCCCCGATGCCCTCACCGTCGCCCGCGCGGTCGTCGAAGCACTGCGCTGACCCGCATCCCCACCGAGCCGTTCCTGACCGCGGCCGACCTCGTCCGGCCCGGTCGGGCGCTGAGCGTACTGTCCGACGTGACGTGCGACGTCGGTTCCCGACCAGCATGTTCCCGCTCTACGACGAGCCGACGACGTGGTCGGATCCGGTGCGGCGCCTGCCCGGGCCACCGCCGCTGGATGCGATCGTGATCGACGACCTGCCGTCCGTGCTGCCCCGCGAGGCCAGCGAGTCCTTCTCCGAGGCACTTGTGGCACATCTTCCGGAGCTGGCCGATGCCGATGGTGTCTGGACCTCCACACGCACGGCCTTCGACCGCGCCCGATCCGCGCCACGCCCACCCGACACCCAGGGGCCATGTCTGATCACGGCGGTACCGCCGCCACCGTCCACTGGGTGGGGACCGGTCTGTCCACCGGCAGCGGCCTGCACCGCCTCGCCGCGTCCACCACCCCGGTGGTGCTGTGGGGACGTACGGCCCGGTCCGCGGCGGAGTGTGCGCGCCGCCTCGAGCTGCCCGAGCGGGTCACGACCCGCGGGTTCACGGCCGCGGCGCTGGCCACGGCGCTCGCCCCCGGCGATGTCGTCGTGTCGATGCTGCCGCGGCCGAGCACGCCGCCCTGCTGTCGGTGTGCCTGGAGCGGCGCGCCCACTTCGCCTGCTGACCGCCCTGCTCTCCCCCGCCCGCTACGTCGAGGCCGGCGCGGTGCGCACGGCCGCGCGGCCCTGGGAGGTCTTGAGGAACCATCTCGTCGACGGGGAGGACTTCGAGGTCTACCCCAACCGGGACAGCACCGGCTTCGTCGAGCAGTACGGCGTTCATCCGCGGCACGCTGCGCCCGCCCGGGTGGAAGCAGGCCTGGACCCAGCCATGGCTCGGCTGGTGTCGCGCCGGTGGCCCTCGGGGTCCGCCGGATCCTCGACGGCGACCTGCCGCCGGGCCTGCACCGAGGCACCGAGAACGCGACCGGGGCCAGGGCCTGGCTCGACGACCTGGCTCGCGACGGCATCCCGCTGTGCCGCGACGGCGCAGGCCTCGCCGGGGCCGGGCCTGCGGTGGACCGAGCATGACCGTGCTCCCCCTGGACACGTGGTTCCTGGCCGACGACGCCGCCGACGGCTGCGGAGACACGATTCTGCGCGCTGCCGACGTACGCCTGGTCGGCTGCTCGATCGAGGACGCCACGGGCAGGCCGGACGCCCCGATCCTGGACCTGGACGGGGCCACCGACCGTGTCCGGCACGCGGTGCTCGCCGCGCGCACCCCGAAGGCGCCCCACCCCGACAGGGCTCCACCCGACAGAGGAGAACGCTGTGAGCACCCCACCGGCCGGCCGGGCACCCGAGGCCGCCGCGCCGCCCACGGCCGGTCCCACCTTCCACCGCCGATGGGCCGCGCCCGTGGCGGTCGCGGTGACGGTACTGGCGTGGGCGTCGGCGTTCGTCGGCATCCGCGCCGTCGGCGAGTCCTACGATCCCGGGCCGCTCGCGCTCGGCCGGCTGCTCGTCGGCGCGCTCGCCCTCGGCGTCGGGGTGGCCGTCGGACACCGCTGGGTGCGGCCGACCCGACGCGAGTGGGCGTTGCTGCTGCTCTGCGGGATCGCCTGGTTCGCGGTCTACAACGTGGCGCTCAACGCTGCCGAGCAGCTCGTGGACGCCGGCACGACGGCGATGCTGGTGAACGTCGGACCGATCCTGATCGCGCTGTTCGCCGGCCTGCTGCTCCGCGAGGGGTTCCCGCGGTGGCTGATGATCGGCGCGCTGGTGGCGTTCGGCGGAGCCGTGCTGGTCGGGGCAGCCACCGCCGAGACGGCGGGCTCCGACCTGCTCGGCGTGCTGCTCTGCCTCGTCGCCGCACTCACCTATGCGATCGGGGTGCTCGCACAGAAGCCGGTGCTGCGCCGGCTCCCGGCGTTGCAGGTCACGTTCCTGGCGTGCGCGATCGGCACGGTGGCCTGCCTGCCGTTCACCCCGGCCCTGCTCGCCGACCTCGCCGACGCCCCAGCGGGTGCGACGGCCGGGCTCGTGTACCTCGGGCTGGTGCCCACCGCGCTCGCCTTCAGCACGTGGGCCTACGCGCTGGCGCGGATGGACGCCGGACGGCTGGGCGTGACCACCTACCTCGTCCCACCGCTCACCATCGGGATGTCCGCGGTGTTCCTCGGCGAGCTGCCGCCGATCCTCGCGCTGCTCGGCGGCGCGATCTGCCTGGTCGGCGTGGGGCTCTCGCGCAGGCGCTGACCGCCTCCCAGGTGCCGGGCGGGCAGCACGGTCGGCGTGCTGCCCACCCGGGAGGGCCGGCTGTGGCCGTGGGGATCCGGACCGATCCCGCGCTCGGCTCGTGACGTCCACCCAGACGGTGACGTCGGTGGGCCCGCGGCCCGCACCATCGAGCTGCTCGGCTCGCACGACACGCCGCGGATCCGCACCGTGGTGAGCGGCGGGGCGCGCGGGGGACTCGGCGCGGCCGACACTGAGTCCGCGCTCCACCCGGAGCTGGGTCGCAGGACGGGGAAGCGCTGCACCTCCTGCCCCATTAGCTCGAGCAGCAGATCAAGCCCGAGCCAATCGAGGTGACCGAGTTCTTGGAGCTCTCGGTAGGCGTCAACAGCGACTTCCCCCATCCGAGCCGTACTTCACCTATTGGTCTGTCTCCTTCGCCTACGGTAGCAAGCCCTGCTCGTATGCCCAGACGAACAGGCTCTCGCCGGAGTCCATGGGCAGCTTCATGTCGGGATCCAGTAGGTCGTCCACGACCTTCGCCGCGCGCGCCCGGTCACGATCGAAGAGGTCCTTGTACGCCTGGACCACGATCGACAGGGTGTCGCGGACAGGAACGCCTAGCCGCTCCGCCTGCGCGATCGCGGCGCGCTCGTCGATCAAGGCGACCAGCCGACGGTGGTGTGCACATGCGATGACAGCGCACTCTCCGAGATGCTCGTCAGGACCGCCTCCCAACTGCGCCTTGACGTCCGGCATGGTCCAGACCTTTTCGTCATCCAGAACTACGATCTTCGCCCACTCAACAGACGACACGGCCGGGATTGCCGGGTACCGGTCCCGTCCGCGCTCGATCTCCACGTCAACCTCGCTGGGCACGAGGACTACACCTTCCGGGGCGAGCCGGGCCATGATCTCCTGGTGGCCAGCGCGGCAGAGGTGGGTGTATGTAGTGGTGTCCGTCACCCAGCCAAACGACTCAGCCGGCATGCGTGGACGTAGCAAAAGAGGCTCGGAGGTCGTCCAGGTCTATGGGCTGCTGGCGGGGCAGATCCGACTCTGCGACTGTTCGGCGCATGAGTTCGAGGCATCGGCTCACGGTGAGCCGGCCGGCGACGTACCCGTTCAGACAGGCCGAGGCGAAACCGGGCGACACGTAGGGCGCGGCAAGTTCGTCGATCCACGAAAGGCCCAACCGCTTGTAGTCCCCGAAGCGGGGCTCGTCATTGATCAGCACAGCGCGCTGCGCGCTGTCGACCAGATCGAGGTTCCGTAGCTGCCCGACCGCGGCCGTCCAGCTCAACCGAAACGCCGCACCGACTGCGAGCGCGCGGTCGCGAAGCTTCCGGTCCGGGTATCGGTCCCACACCTCGTGCACGCCCGCTCGCGGGGCTAGGAAGTGGATCGCGAAGGAGCTGATCATCTTTTCATCGTCAATTGACGCGCCCTGATCGTAGGCGTCCCCACTCAGCCAGTGACCGAGTTCGTGTGCCAGCGTCATCCGACGTCGGCCCGCCGGGGCGTCGCCGTTGATCACTGCCGCCCCAACGACATCTGAACCGTCGCCGACCTCGACGCAACCGCCGTCGGGTCCGCCACTGCCAAGCCCTACGGCGAAGGAGTACAAGCCCAGGCGTTCGCAGGTCTCGCCAAGGTCCTGAATGGGCCTGTTCGCCAGGCCGAGGCTGCGCCTGCAGTTCCGTGCCAACGTCTCGGCGGCCGTGTGGCTTGTCGGTGTCCGCGCTGGCAGGGCCCGACCGACCGGGACGACCAGGGCCATCTCCACCAGTGTGCGCACGTCGGCGGCAAAGGTCTCCATCTCGATGTCCAGTGCGCGTGTCGTCTCGTGTGCCTGCGTAGGGTCGCTGCGGCGGCTGACAACAGCGGGAACGGGTGGGCTGACGAAGTACGACAGTGGACGTCCCAAAGCAGCGGCAATTGCGACAAGTTCGGGAACGCTCAGCTTGCGATCTCCCGCCTCAAGGCGGGAGATCGCCGTCCGGTCGAGGTTCACCACCTGCCCCAGACCGTCCTGAGTCATGCCCGCGGCCTCGCGAGCACGGGCCAGACGCTCCCCGAGCATCAGCTTGTCCACGTGTGCGATTTTCACACGTAGCCTGCCAACAGTCGAGTGGCGGGGTGCAGGGCGCGGTCAGGTGCTGGCGAGGGCGGCGAGCAGCTCGCGTTCCCGCTGGGCACTGAGGCCGGCTGAACGGGCTCGATCCAGTCCTTGCTCGCGTTCCCAGGCGAGTGTGTCGGCCAGCATCGCCGTCCTCGGGCGGTGCCGGAGCCCGGCCGCGGTCGCGGCGGCCCCGGAGCGGGCGAACCAGCCTTCGCCGCCCCGCTCGACCTGCCACATCGCGAGAGACTCCGGGCCCATGTACTCGGCGACGCCTCGCTCCAGCAGCCAGGTCGCCGAAGCGGTCACCACGGGCCCATGATGACCGCCCACGTGGCGTGACAGGGCAACCCAGTCGGGGAACGCGACGGTGGGTCCGACGGTGTCGTACACACCCGTCATCCGGTCGCGGGCACAGTCCAGGAGCCACCCGGCCAGGTCCCGCACATCGATGGCCTGGGTCGAGACGGCTGCGGTGTCCGGGACGAGCATCGGCTCCTGCTGGGCCCGGGCGGCTCGGGTCACCCAGGCACCGGACCTACCGCTGGCATCGCCCGGGCCGCCGATCAACCCGGCCCTCGCCACGAGCAGTCTGTCGCCGACCTGCTCGTGGCAGGCCAGCTCGCAGGCGACCTTCGCCGAGCCGTACTGCGCACGGGTGACCCTGCCGATGATGGAGACCATGCGCCGGCGCGTCCGCAGCCTGGTCAACCCGGCGGCCGACGGCGACTCGCCCGTAGCAGCCGCTGAGCCGACCGCCGACGGCACGACCGCCGACGTCGTCTAGCAGCTGCCCGACATCGATACGCTCGAGCGCATCGCCACCCCGGCCGTAGTGCGCCCCGCGCCCCGATTCGCCGCCTTTATCCGCTCGAGTGCGATCCTCGGTGCGGTCATCGGCGCGGCCACGGCAGTGATCGTCGACCGCCGCAGCCAGCGCGACACATAGCCCGGGGCTACGCATCACCGGTTGGACAGGTCACCCGGCCGAAGCATGGCGACAACGACCAGCCCTTCAACACGGACGCGCCCCGTCTCCCGCCAGCCGAACCGCTGGTAGAGCCCGGGGTTGGACGAGTCCGCCGTGGTCAGATAAACGGGGCTGCCCACGGCGTCAGTGATCACCCGCTCCAGCAGGGCGCGACCTACGCCGCGCCCTCGTAGACCTCGCGGCACACCCACGAACTCAAGGGTCAGGGCATCGGCTGGGGCGGCGCTCGCGCCGAGGTAGCGCAGGGTGCGTCGGATTGCCGTCGGTCCGCAGCCGAGGCAGACCCGGGCCGTCCAGGCCAGTTGAGCGAGGCAACCGGGCCGCCTGTCGGCCGGGGTGACCACGGCGGCACCAGCAGGTTCGCCCGCCACCTGCGCCAGGTACTGGATGCCGCCCGGCAGGGCCGCGTGAGTCCCTAAGGTGGCCGCGAACCAGTGTCGCCTGGCACGCAGCCCCGGGCCGCAGATCCAGCCCAACCCCGGCTCGTCGACGAACGCCGCTGCGAGCAAACTGACAACGTCGCGGGGATCGCCGCCGGAGATCACCTCAACGGCCATGCTGGCTCCGCAGCGGCGCCTCGGGAACCAGGTGACACACGAGGAGCTTGAGGAACAGGAACGGGACGACCCACGCCAGTGCCGTCGGCAGCGGGAGCAGGACTAGGTTGACCGTCACCGCAGCGATCCAGGCGACCATCGCCACCGGGCGTCGGATCTCCACCGGGACCGACTCGATGAGGCCCGCCCCGGCGAGCAGCAGGACAGCGTTCGTCGCGCTCCACACCAGGCCCTGCGGGACCACGAGGCCTAGTGCGGCCAGGTGGATCACGTGGGCGGCGACGAAGACCAGCCGGGCCCGCGTGGCCCTAGGCCTGCCCCGGTGATACCAGCGCTTGGCCGAGTTCGTGGCGTTGGTGAGGACACCGCCGACCAGGTCGAGGGCCGCGACGGCGCAGATGACGGTCTGCAGGGCCGACCACTCCCGGTAGGCACCGGTGTGCAGCATCAGCCATGCGACGAGTGCGACGCAGACCAGACCTCCACCGACCTCGACCACGTACTCGGGGCGGGTCTTGCCCGGCCCCATGAAGCGGTCGATCCGACCGCTCCACCCGGCACCGGTGTCGGGAACCACCCAGTCGACCACAAGGTCCGGGCGGTTCACGGTGCGGCCCCCGGCGGTGTGGGACTGCCCCAGAGGCCGGCCAGCAGGGCCCAGGGCTGACGGTCGAGGCCCACCGGCCGCCCCTCGCGCATCGCCTCCAGCACCCACCCGTCGGCTGCCCGGAAGACCGCAATGGTGGCGGCGAGCATGAGGTCGGGGTCGATGTCGGCGCGGACCATCCCGAGCCGCCTCCCGTCGGCAAGCATGGCCTCGAACCACGGGTCGGCCTCTGCGCCTGCGCGGGTCGTCGCTGCTGGGACGAGTGCGAGATCGTCGGGGTGGGCGACCAGGTGCTCCTGTAGCCCGCGGGCACCCCGGTCCAACTGGAGCCAGAACCCTAGTGTTTCAGTGGCAGCCCGCCACGGGCCGAGGGCGGCGCGCAGCCGGTCCCGGACCCCTTCGAGGACCGCGCCCAGCAGGTCCTCGCGACCGTCGAAGTACTGGTAGGCGGCGCTCTTGGAGAACCCCGACGCCTCGATGATCTTGTTGTAGGAGGCGATCTCGGGACCCTCGGCAGCAAAGTGGGCCCGGGCGACCCGCAGGATCGCGGCCTGACGGTCGGGCGGCAGGCGCCTGAAGCGAGGAAGAGGCATGTACCGATAGTACACACAGGCGGTACACTTCGATGGTACACACAGGTTCATGCAAGAGGAGTGTCGCAGTTGAGGGTGTAGCGGTGGTCGGTGCGTCGGTCGCTGGGTAGGGGTCGAGGTCCTCCGGATGGGCGGTGCCGGGACCTTCATCCTGGGGAGACCGCGGCCGACACGAGCGTCAGCGCCAGCCCCAGCAGCCGCAGCACCCCGTCGGCGATCCGGGCCGACCACGGCCGGTCGGCAGGGTCTCGGGGCAGCAAGGCGTATCGCGAGAGGTTCAGCAGCGCGAACGGCGCCCGGCTCGCGCGGCGTGCCGTGCACCCCGCGCACCCGAAGCGCAATCACCTCGGGATCCGGACGGTCCATGCCCGCGGCGAGCGGCGGCCACTCCCGTCAGCGCACCCGCCCGAGGACGAGCCCGCCGTAACCCTGTGCCCCGACCGTCTGGATCACCGTGGCGTCCACGCGCTTACACGACGTTGTCCACGATGATCATTCCGCCCGGTCGGGACAGACGCAGCGCGTGCTGGAAATACTCGGGCGCGGTGGAGAAGCACATCTCGTCGATCTTCACCACGCTCGGGCTGCCGCCCGCGGGCGGCAGCCCGAGCGTGGTGAAGATCGACGAGATGTGCTTCTCCACCGCGCCCGAGTATTTCCAGCAC
>JAJAZD010000099.1 GCA_026785945.1 Pseudonocardia sp.
ATGCACGAGACGGAGCAGCCCCCAGCGGTGGCCACGCGACCGGAGCGGACCGGCGTCGCCGGGCCCCCCGCCGCACCCCGGCCCCCCCCCATCGACGGGCCGGGGCGCCGGCCCCGCCCGCCGGCCCGCCGGGCCGCCCCGGGGGGCGCCGCGGCGGGCGGGCGGGCGGGGCCGCCCCCCGGGCCGGGGGTGGGCGGGGGGCGGCGGCGGGGGGGGGGGGCGGGCGACGCCGCTCCGCTCCGGTCGCGTGGCCACCGCTGGGGGCTGCTCCGTCTCGTGCATCACGTCCACCTCCAGGCTCTGGCGCCGCCGCGGCCGCTCGAGCACCCGCCCGGAGAGCGCGGCCATGCTCGGCCGCGCCACCTCCTGCCGGTGCCGCGCGACCGCGGGGACGAGGATGAGCAGCCAGACCACGACCAGTCCCGCGAAGATCATCGAGCTGGGCACAGCTGCCTCCTCCCCCACGGCGAAGTCCGGGTGCGACCCGGATTCCCTGGCCGAGATCGCGTCCGGATGTCTACGGTAGTGAGGGGCGCGGGCCGATTCAGGCAGCGACGCGCCGTGGTCGACAGAGTTCACTCCTGAGCAGTTCGAGACGCGTGTGGCGGTTGGGGTTCGCGTGGGCGGGCCCCGCGGGTCGTACCCGATGCGGACGGTCAGGAAACCGGTCGCTCCGCGCGACCGTCGGCCACCAGCCGCGCGGCCAGCCCGCCCGGGGGCGGCTCATCGGCGGTCATCGCGAAGCAGAGGTGGTCACGCCACGTGCCATCGACGTCGAGGTAGCGCCGGAACAGGCCCTCGCGCCGGAACCCCAGCTTCTCCAGCACCCGCAGGCTCGCGAGGTTCTCGGGCCGGACGGTGGCCTCCAGCCGGTGCATCCCCACCGGCCCGAAACAGTGGTCGACGACGAGCGCCACCGCCGCCGTGATCACCCCTCCCCCGCTGACCTGCGCGTCGACCCAGTAACCGACGTATGCCGACAGAAGCGGCTCCCGCACGACGTTGCCGACCATGACGTGCCCGACGAACCGGCCGTCGAGCGTCACGGCGAACGGCAGCGCCGCCCCGCGCCGCCCGGCGGCCCGCAGCTGCAGCCACCGCCCCGGCCACTCCGCGGCGGCGTTGCGCTGTGTCCAGCCCCCGGGCAGCGTCGGCTCCCACGGAGCGAGGTGCCGCTCGTCACGGATCCGGATCGTCGACCAGGCGCCTGCGTCGCGCAGCCGCACCGGTCGCAGCGTGACCGACCCCGCCGGCACGTGCAGCGCGTCGAGTGCGGTGGGCCAGCCGGGATGTCGTCCGGGCCGTTCCCGGTGCGCGTGCGCCACGCTCAGGGGGCCGGCAGGAACGCGACCGTCACCGGCTCGTCCACTGTGGCCTCGGTCAGGTCCTCGGGCAGGACGATGAGCCCGTTCGCGTCGGCCAGCGAGGACAGCAGGTGCGTGCCGGACGTGCCGAGGGGTTGCACGAGGTAGTCGCCGGTGGACTGCTCGCGCAGCAGCCGCCCGCGCAGGAACCCCCGCCGGCCCTCGATCGAGGAGACGGGCGAGGTGAGGCGTGCGGTCATCGTGCGGCGGTGCGGGTCCGTGCGGCCCAGGGACAGCCGCAGCAGCGGGCGCACCAGGATCTCGAACAGCACCAGCGCCGTGGCCGGGTGCGACGGGAACACGAACGTGGGGACAGCGTCGGCACCGAACCGTCCGAAGCCCTGCGTGGAGCCCGGGTGCATCGCGACGCGGGTGGTGTCGAGCTCGCCGTGACCGGCCAGTGCGGCACGGATCTCCGATCCCGCGCGCCCGCCCACGGATCCGCACACGACGATCACGTCGCTGAACGGCAGCCGGTCGGCCAGCGCAGCACCGACCTCGCGGGCGTCGCCGCGGACCAGCGCGGCTCGTGACGTGTCGGCGCCGGCGTCGCGGGCGGCCGCGGTGAGCGCGTGGGAGCACACGTCGGCGATCTGACCGGCACCCGGGGTGCGGGCCAGCTCCACGAGCTCGTCACCCACGGAGATCACCGACACACGTGGCTTCGGGTACATGAGCACCTTGTCGCGTCCGGCCGCGGCGAGCAGGGCGATCTGGGCGACGCCGACGACCGCGTCCCGGCGCACTGCGACGTCACCGGGCTGGACGTCCTCCCCCGCGCGGCGCACGTACCCGGCCGAGGGCACCCCACGGTGCACCGACAGCCGCGCGGCACCGCCGTCGGTGTGCCCGACGGGCACCACGGCGTCGGCGAGGGTGGGCAGGGGTGCGCCCGCCGCCACCCGGACGGCCTGTCCCGGCTGCAGGCGCAACGGCTGTCGAGACCCGGCCGGGATCTCCCCGACCACCGGGATCGAGACGGGCGCGTCCGCCGTGGCGCCCATGACGTCGATGCTGCGCACGGCGTAGCCGTCGATCTCGGCCATGTCGAACCCGGGCACCGGCCGCGAGGTCACCACCTCCTCGGCGCACCGCAGCCCGTACGCCTCGGAGATCGACAGCCGGACGGGAGCGGGGCGCACGGCAGCGCCGAGTACCCGCTCCAGCTGCTCGTCGACCGACCGCACGGGCGCGTCAGCTCTCCAGGCGGGCGGCCAGCCAGGCGCGCAGGTCGGGGCCGTAGTCGGGGTGCTGCAGTGCGAAGTCGACGAACGCGCGGACGTATCCGCCGGGATTGCCGAGGTCGTGTCGGGCCCCTCGATGGACCACCACGTGCACCGGGTGTCCCTCCTCGATCAACAGTGCGACGGCGTCGGTCAACTGCAGCTCCCCGCCCGCCCCGGGGGTGATCCGGTCCAGGGCGTCGAAGATCGCCCGGTCCAGCAGGTAGCGCCCGGCAGCGGCGAACGTCGAGGGCGCCGCGTCGGGGTCGGGCTTCTCCACCATGCCGTGCACCCGTTTGACGTCGGCGTCATCGGTGTCTGTCACGTCGAACACGCCGTAGGCCGAGATCTCCGCACGGGCGACGTCGAACGCGCACAGCACGCTGCCGCCGAAGCTCTCGCGCACGGCGGCCATCCTCGTCAGCACCCCGCCGGGCAGCACCAGATCGTCGGGCAGCAGCACGGCGAACGCCTGCTCGTCCGCTCCGATCGCCTCGCGGGCGCAGCCGACGGCGTGGCCGAGCCCGAGCGGCTCGTCCTGCGCCACGGTGCGCACGGCGATCAGCTCGTGGGCCCGGCGCACCTTCGCGACCAGAGCGTCCTTGCCGCGTGCGGACAGCTTCTTCTCCAGCTCGGAGGAGTCGGCGAAATGCTCCGCGATCGCCTCCTTGCCCGGCGAGGTGACGATCAGCAGCTGCTCGGCGCCCGCCTCGGCGGCCTCGGCCGCGACCAGCTCGATACCGGGTGTGTCGACGACGGGCAGGAGCTCCTTCGGCACCGTCTTGGTGGTCGGCAGGAATCGGGTGCCCAGACCCGCGGCCGGAACGACGGCGGACCGGAACGGCGGGGACGCACTCACA
>JAJAZD010000100.1 GCA_026785945.1 Pseudonocardia sp.
CCCCGGCCCCGGCAGGCCGACCGCCTCGGCGGCGGCCGCCGTCTCGACCACGTGCGCCTCCACCCATGTGAGCACTCCCGCGACCGGGCGATGTCCGACCAGCTCGCGCAGGGCTGCGGTGACCGCGCCCGGGCCGTCGAGCGGGACGACCGAGGCGTCGTCGAGGTAGGGGGACTCCCAGCCGGGCTCGATTGCGCTCAGCAGGTGGATGCGGTAGCGCGTCGAGAGGGAGGCCAGCAGGTACTCCCGGTAGAGCTGCGGGCCCGTCCCGACGACGACCAGCAGGTGCTCAGCCGACACGCTCTGCCCCGATGCCGACGAAGCACATCAGCGCGGGCACGTCGCCGCGGTTGTACCAGGCGTGCCGTGTGCCCTGCTGCACGACGCAGGTGCCGGGGGTGAGCCGGACGTCCTTCCCGTCGTCGAGTTCCAGCCACAGCTCACCCTCCAGGCAGATGCCGTAGTCGAGGGTGTCGGTGGTGTGCATCCGGTCGCCGGGCTCGAACCAGTCCATCAGGCCGGGCAGGCGTTCCGTCGTCTCGGCCGCCAGTTGCTCGGGATCGCCGACGGGTGGCTGCACCGACGCGTCCGGCGGGAACCGGACGAGCAGCAGCCTGCTGCCGCCGACGCCGGCGAAGAACGGCAGGACGATCGGCTCGGGGTTGGCCCCGCCGACGGTGGCGCCGCCGTCGGGGCTGCCCCACAGCAGGTACATCTCCTGTCCGGGCAGCGCCCGTGCCGTGACCGGCTCCGGCTCCTCGTCGCGCAGGAACACGGCGCGCCCCTCCGCGTCGAGCCCGGTGACGACGAGCCGCGGTGCCACCTCCGTCACCGCGCCACCTCGGCCGGTCGCGCGGCGCGCAGCGAGGCCAGCATGTCCTCCTCCGCCGTCTTCAGCTCGGCGCAGGCGGCGCTCACCCGTGCCACGTCGACCCGGCCGATCGCCTTGCCGATGATCAACTGGTTGCGTAGGTCCTTGCACCGCGCGCCGATGCCCGCGAGCGCGGGTCCGGTGGCGACGTAGTCCGGCTGGCGGACGACGAACTCGCGCAGGCACGTCCGCGAGCCCTCGTGGAGGGCGAAGGCGTCGTACAGCAGCGCCAGGGTGCCCGGGGTGGAGATCCACGGCGTGGAGAGCAGGTCGCCGACGCCCGTGAGCAGCTCGTGGGTGTCGGTGAACGTGTCGAGGACCTCGCCGAACGCGTCGGCGGCCCCGCGAGCGGCCTCGTCGGGGTCGTATCCCGCGGTCGCGAACCAGCTGACGTGACGCATCTTCCCGTTCTCGTAGGCGTCGGCGATCACCTGCTCGGGATAGCGGTAGCGGCACAGCACGCTGGCGCGGTTGTCGTCGAGGATCGACCACTCCCTCGCCCCGGGGTCGTAGTCGGTCAACGCCACCGTGTGGACGACGTGGTCGGCGCGGTACTCGGGGGTGTGGGGCAGGTAGAACACGTCGATGAACGGGATGACGTAACCGCCCTGGGTCACCGCCTGCAGCAGCGCGGGCCGTGCCTCCGCGTAGGTCGCGAACGGCACGTACTCGCGCGTGATGCCGAGGTGGGCGAGGTTGCGCGGCGCGAGCAGCTCGCTCTGGAAGTCGTACTTGGGGCGTCCGATCCGGACCAGCTGCTCCAGGATGGCGTCGCTGCTCACCAGGCAGGGGCCGAACAGCTGCGGGAGGTCCGGCACCCGCTCGGCGAGCATCACCATCGCCTGGCGCTGGTAGCAGTTGAGGAACGACCGGTCGTACAGGACCTTGTCGTACGGGTAGACGTCGTCGGCCACGGCTAGAGCGCCTTCGTCAGGAACACGCTGTGCGTGTCCGGCCCGTAGTCGGCGAACGGGCCGCACTCCTCGAAACCGTACTTCGCGTAGAGGCTGCGGGCGGGCTCGAAGGGCGCAGTCGCCCCCGTCTCCAGGCTCAGCCGCGAGAGCCCCATCTCCTCGGCCTCCGCGAGGATGTGCTCCAGCATCATCGCCCCGATCCCGGCCCGCCGCCTGCGCGGGTCGCTGCGCATCGACTTGATCTCACCGTGGGTGTCGTCGAGCCTCTTGACCGCGCCGCACCCCATCAGCTCGTCCCCGTCCATCACCGACCAGAAGGTAATCTCGGGGCGGCGCAGGGCGTCGAGGTCGAGGGCATGCTTGCTCTCCACCGGGGTGATGGCGAGCATGTCGTTGATGTGGTCCTGCAGGAATGCGGCGATCTGTGGACCGGACAGGTCATCGACGATGATCCGCACGTGGTTACCTCCGTTTCGGGCGGTCAGAGTCCCCGCAGCAACGTGCAGGCGAAAAATCCGGGGGCCGAGGACAGCGCGACGTAGAGCTCCCCCGGGCCCAGCGGCGCGCCGGCCGCGTGGTCGACGAGGTTCAGGATCCAGTCGGCGTTGCCGCAGTGGCCGTGGCGCTGCATGGTCTCCTGGAAGTGCAGCTGCCCACGGGGCACGCCCGCGGCCATCGCGTTGAACGTCGCCACCGGCACGTACAGGTTCGACCCGAAGACCTTCGCCACCTTCTGCAGCTGCTCCCCGGTGCGGGCGAACACCGTGTCGAGCGCGGACGTCGCGGCCTGCTGGCGCGACCGGAACGAGTCCTCGCCCAGCAGCCCCGCGTGGTCGACCGTCGTCGCGGACGCGAGCAGCTCGACCGAACCAGGACCGGGGGTCCGGCTGATCAGACAGCCCGCGGCCGCGTCGCCGAACACGGCGAAGCTACGCACGCGGTCGAGGTCGTCGGGCGTGAAGTCCACGGCGACGACCACGACATGCTCGATCGCGGGGTCGTCGAACAGCTGCCAGCCGTACCGCAGCGCCTCCAGCGAGCTGCAGCACTGCAGGTGCGACAGCAGTGTCGGTACGCACCGCGTCATGCCGGTGGCGGCCAGGACCTGCACCGCGACGTCGGCGTCGAGCCGTTCCAGGCAGGCGTCGGAGGTCGCGACGACCAGCCGGTTGACGTCCTCGGGGGCGAGCCCCCGGTCGGCGAGCACGGCCGTGACGCAATCGGTGACGTGCTCCACGACCGGCCTGCTCATGGCCGAGAAGGTGCCGCACCCCATCTTCTCGAAGGCCGTGTCGGGCAGCAGCGCGTGCCACCGGGCGTCGAACCCCGCGATGTCCTCCGCCCGGCGGGTGAGATCCCCGGGGACGCAGGTGAACCCGCCGATGCCGATGCCCCCGCTGATGCCGGCCGTCACGTCGGCGCGCTCATCCTGTCGATCTCGACGAGCACCGACCGGATGCCCTCGACGTCGTCGAGCATCGGCACCCACTCCGGCTGCAGCGTGACCGCACCGCCCGTCGTGGCGTCGGCGTAGCCCGCCAGCAGGATCAGCATGTCCAGCGAGCTGATCCCCAGTTCCGCGCGCGTCGTGCTGGTCGCGACGTCGGAGTAGCTGATGGCGGGGCCGCTGCCCTGCTCGGTGACGTAGTCGACGAAGCGTTCGAGGTGCTCGTCCGGCTCGGCTCCCACGGCGTCAGCGCGCATCGGACCCCACCTTCGGGAACGGGAAGCCGTTGAGGTTGTGCTCGGTGATCCGGTTGTAGTCGTAGCGGTCCTCGCCCGAGACGAGCACACAGCTGTGGTAGTCGAGGCTGATCTCGTCGCCGAACTCGACGAGCCGGTCAACGTGCTCGTAGACCTTCACCGTGGGCGAGACGTAGCGGGAGGCGTAGCCCAGCCGGGTGTCCTGGCTGGTGTTGGGCAGGGAGCCGTGGACGCACTTCTCCACGAACAGCACGAACTGTCCCGGCTCCATCTCCATCTCGACGATCTCCTCCTGCTCGGGGCTCCAGTCCGGGTCGACCTGCAGCTCGGAGTAGTCGTAGCCGAAGAAGTCGGTCTTGAGCTCCGGGCGCTTGGTGAGGCGCTTCTCCTCGTCGTAGAACCACTTCTTCTGGCTGCCCGGCAGGAACCGCATGCAGCCCTGCTCGCGCCGGGCGGGGGAGAAGGCGGTCCAGACGCTCACGTCCATGACGATCTCGGGGTCGGAGCGGTCCTGGGTGAAGGCGAGCGACGGGGTGGAGGCCGTCGTGGTCTCGCCCACGATGTACTTCTCGACCTGGTGCCAGCCGGTGCCCGCGTCGCCCGGCATCTTCTGGAAGATGTTGGACTTCCAGCACAGGATGTCCTCGCCCATCAGGCTCCGGATCTTGCTGACGATCTCCGGGTGCGAGATGTGCTGTGACAGCGTGTTGCAGTCGAGGTGGCGGTCGTAGTTGATGATGTTCGAGTTGTGCGGCTTGTTCCGCGACAGCGCCATCTCGATCATCGCCTTGTTCCACATGTGTGACGCCTCGGCCGGCGTGTACAGGTCGAACGGACCCACGAAGCCGTTGTCCTTGAAGGACTGCACCTCTTCCGACGTCAGCCCGAGGCTCTGCGTTGCGGTCATGACATCCACACCCTTTCTGAGAGAGGGGCCCAGCCCTAGTGAGGGGAACTCAGCCGTTCAGCACCACGGCGACGATGTCCTGCACGTACTCGGCTTCGATGAACCGGTCGAGGCAGCTCATGGCGTCGATGCCGGTCTGCTCCTCCAGGACGAAGACGAGGCTCATCAGCCCGACCGAGTCGACGCCCAGGTCGCCGCGCAGGCTCATCGAGGGGACGACCCCGCCCTTCGTGCTCGCCGCCGGCAGCACGCCGGCGATGATCGAGCACACCTGGTCCACGGTCACCGCCCCGCGGCTCATCGGCTGCCCGCCGCGTCGAGGAGCGTGCGCGCGACGGCCTGCCGATCGACCTTGAGGTTGCGCGTCAACAGCCCGCTCTCGACGCTCAGCTCGCTCGAGCGCCGGAAGACGACCTCGGCGATGCGGTGCGACGCCTCGCCGGCGCGGTTGGTCCGGTCGACGTGCGCCTGCACCTCGGCGACACGATCGTCCCAGCCTGCGTCCTCGTCGAGGAACGCGACGCACGTGAGCCTGCCGTCGCCCGCGCGGGACATGACGACCGCCTTCGTCACCGGGCAGCCGGTCTCGATCGCGGTCTCCAGCGTCTCCGGGTTGATCTTCACCCCGCTGCGCGTGATGATCACGTTCTTCTTCCGCCCGGTCAGGCGCAGGAACCCGGCGCGGTCCACGGTCCCGAGGTCGCCCGTGGCGAT
This sequence comes from Pseudonocardia sp., assembly GCA_026785945.1. Taxonomy (GTDB): domain Bacteria; phylum Actinomycetota; class Actinomycetes; order Mycobacteriales; family Pseudonocardiaceae; genus Pseudonocardia. Next base: position 5,111 of record JAJAZD010000100.1, read on the forward strand.
CCGCCCGTCGGGGAGGAACACGTCCCGCTGGGTCTCGGTGCCCTCGAGGACGTACCCGACGGCCTGCGGCCGGTCCACCAAGACGAGGACCTCGCCGTCCTCGGCGATCTCCACCGCGACGCCGGCCACGGGCCGCCCGGCCGCGCCGACCCGGGAGCGGCCGGGCAGGTTGCAGGCGATCCAGCCGCTCTCGGTGCTGCCGTAGATCTCGTGCAGCGGGGCGCCCAGCTGCTGGAACACCTGCACCATCCGTGGCTGGACCGGCGCCGACCCGGTGAGCATGAGCCGCACGCGCGGCCCGTACATGGCCGTCCAGCGCCGCCCCAACCGTGCCCGCAGCGGTCGGGTGAGCCGGTCGGGCAGGCCCGCGTGCAGGATCGCCGCGACCCGGTGGGGCAGGCGGGCGCGCCCCTGCGCGGCAAGGACGCGGTTGTAGGTCAGCTCGAAGAACGACGGCGGGCCCAGGACGATCGTCGGCGCGAGCGTGCGCAGCATGAGGAACATGCGTTCCGGGGCGACGACGGTCGCCGAGCAGCCCGCCCAGATCGCGAGGTACATCAGGTAGCGCTGCTGGAAGTTGGAGAAGGGCAGGACGACGAGGATGTCGTCGTCCGCGCGCACCTGCCACGCCTGCGCCGAGACCCGAATGGTGTTCATGATGCCCTCGTCGGTGAGCATCAGGCCCTTCTTGGTGCCCGCGGTGCCCGAGGAGAACACGACCGTGGCCACCTCGGGCCGCAGCCCGGACGGCGCGCGGGGGATCGGGTGCAGTGCGACCGGTCGCCGCTCCAGCACGGCGACCCCGGGCGGGGTGCTCTCGCGGAGCGCGGGCAGGCCGGTGACCAGGGCCGCCACCAACCCGTAGCGCTCGAGGGCCGCGGCCACCGCCTCGGAGGTGGTCATGCGGTCCAGCGACACCGCGACGGGCACGCACCGCAGGGCCAGCAGCGCGAGGTCGGCGAGGACCCACTCGTAGGTGTTGGGGCCCAGCACACCGACCGGGTCGCCCGCGCCCAGGCCGCACGAGCGCAGCTCATCGATCAGGGCCACCACGTCGGCGTGCATCTCCCCGGCGGTCCGGACGACCGTGCCGCCGTCGCGGGCGACGAACCGCATCGTGCGGTCGGGGTTCACCGCCAGCTTCTCGTAGACGTTCTCCAGAGCCAACCGGGGTACCTCGTTCGATGATTGTCGGGTCACGGCGGGTGCGTGCGGCGGCTCGTCGGGAGGAGTTCCGGACGGGGTCCGGTCCATGGCGTTCTGCGAGATGTTTCTTCATTGTTTCCGAACGACTTCGGCACCGTTTCCGGGACGCCGGGGCATACCGTTCCGGCGATCCGGAGACACGCGGCTGCACTGCCGAAGATGACGCCGAATCTGCTGTTCAGGGCATGTGCGGCCGCTTTCGGAGACCCTGCGCGGGAGGACGGTGTGGGGTCGGTTGTCGAGGGGCGGATCCGCCTGTCCTGATTGGTGGAGCCTGCCACGCATCCGCCGCGCGACGCAAGGGCGGAAAGAGGCTGCACCGACGATCTCGAATGTGATTCTCCGCCCGGCCCCGACGTACCGCGCAGGGCTGCTGCAATGCTGTGCCGCATGACCGATGCTGCGATCGAGGGTGCGACCGGAGAGCTCCACCGCCGCCTCCGTGCGGTGTGCGACCTGGCGGTCGCCTCCGTCCGCGAGGAGTCCGGGCGGCACGAGTACGACGGCACGATCCAGGAATTGGACGCGGCGGGTGTCGAGGCCGCGCTCCGCCGGGTCGGCGGGGGTCCCGCGCGCGTCGACGCCGGCGTGGAGGCGCACCTGGCGGCGTTCGAGGACGCAGCCCGGGTCCGGTTCGGCGAGCTGGAGATGCACCGGCGCGACCCGCTCCTGCACGTCACCAACCTCGACGTCAGCTGCTACGACCGCAGCTACGCGCCCGAGGAGGAGCGCGCGCAGGCGCAGCGGCGGCACCTGGCGCTGTGGCCCGAGGGCGTCGAGGCGGCCGTGCGCACCCTCGACGCCGTCCCCGCGCCCGTGGCGAAGGTGGCGTCGGGGATCGCCCGCGGTCTGGCCGGCGGGCTCGACGACGACCTGCCCGGGCACGCAGCGGCCCGCGCGGCGGTCGACCGGCTCGTCGCCCACCTGGACACCTGTGCCCGCACCGGGTCCCCCGACGCCGCTCTGGGCCCGGACGCGCTGGCGGCGCTGATGAGCTGCGGCGAAGGGAAGCGTCCGGACCTGCACCGGCTCACCCGGATGGCCACCGACGAGCTGGCCCGGCTGCGCGACGCGCTGCAGCAGGAGTGCCGCAGGCTCGACCCGCACAGGCAGGCGACCGAGGTCGTCGCCGAGCTGCACGCCGACCACCCGACCGACCCCGCGACGCTGAACGCCGAGGTGGCCGAGCTGGTCGCCGAGATCACCGCGTTCTGCCGCGACGAGGACCTGGTGCCCCACACCGACGGCGAGCTGCGGATCGGCCCGCCGCCGCCGTCGCGCATGTGGGCCATGGCGATGATGGCCTGGTCGGCTCCCGACGAGCCGGACGCCCCGAGCTGGTACTGGCTGACGCCGCCGGACCCGTCGTGGGACCCCGAGGACGTCGCCGCCTGGCAGGCGGTGTTCTGCCGCGCGAGCCTGCCCGCGATCACCGCCCACGAGGTCGTGCCCGGCCACCTGGCCCACGCGCGGGCGCTGCGCCGGGTCGTCGCGCCGGAGCGGCGGATCCTGCACTCGCCGTCGTTCGTCGAGGGGTGGGCGCACTACGCGGAGGAGATGCTCGTCGAGGTCGGCTTCCGCGGCGGGGACCCGCGCTTCCGCATCGGGGTCTGCCTCGAGGCGCTGGTGCGCATCACCCGGCTCGCGGTGGCCATCGGCCTGCACACCGGGGAGATGGACCTGCCCGAGGCCGTCGACCGGTTCCGCCGCGACGCCCTCCTGGGCGGCGTCGCCGCCCGCGCCGAGGCCGAGCGCGGCCTCGTCGAGCCCACCTACGGCCGCTACGCGTGGGGGAAGCTGGCGGTCCGGGACGTCGCGGACCGGGCTCGCCTCGCCTGGGGCGACGGGTTCTCCCGCAGCCGGCTGCACCGCTCGCTGCTGGCGCTGGGCAGCCCGCCGCTCGCGCTGCTGGACCAGATCATCGAGGACCGGGTCCTCGACGCCTGAACCTCGGCGGGGCAGGTGCTCCACCGGGCTCACGGGGCGCCCGCCACCCCGGCCGGGACGACGGCCCGCCCGGCCGCCTCGCCGGGCGGCGTCTCGGACACCCGAACGAGAAGCGCGCGGCGCACCGCGGCCAGCGCGTCCTGCAGCTCGTCGCCGTCCGGCGCGGTCAGCAGCACCTCCCCGACCCGGTCGGCGGAGGACCGCAGCGGGGCGACGGTGTCGCCCGGCGCCACGCTCACGTCCACGGCCACGACACCGGGGTGGGCGCGCACGGCGTCGAGCCCCTCGACCGCGACGACCGTGCCCGCGGGCGCCACGGGCAGGTAGCTCGCCGCGTGCCGGACCGGGCGCGCGGGCGCGGCGGGCAGGTCGAGCCCCATCGCCAGCCGGACCACCGCCTCGAACCAGTCGAGGCCGTAGGCCAGCCCCAGCAGCTCCATCAACTGGTCGCCGGGGGTGCGCACGGCGACCTCCATCACCGCGGGGCCGTCCGCGGTGAGCCGGAACTCCAGGTGCACGATCCCGTTGCGCATGCCGATCGCCGCCACGACCTCCCGGCCGAGGGCGTCGGCCGTCACGGCTGCGGCGTCGTCCAACGGCGCGGGCATCCGGTGTGCGAGCTCCACGAAGTGGGGCGGCCCGGTCGTCTCCTTCGCGGTGGTGTTGGCCAGGAACACCTGCCCGTCGCGGACCAGCGCCTCCCAGCTGTACTCCGGGCCCGCCACGGCCCGCTCCACCAGCAGCCTGCCCTCGCCGTCGCGCCGCGCCGCGGCGGCGGCGAAGGCCGCCCGGTGTCCCACCAGCTCCACCCCGGCGCTGCCCGCGGACGACAGCGGCTTGACCACCACCGGGAAGCGCTGCGCCGCCCACTCCTCGGCCTCGGCGAGCCGCTCGACCACCACGTGCTCGGGCTGGCCGATGCCGTGCGCGGCGAACCGGGCCCGCTGCAGCCCCTTGTTGCGCGACAGCGTCGCCGCCCGCAGCGACGGGCCCCGCAGGCCGAACTCGTCCGCCACCAGCGCCGCGGCGATGACCTGCGGCTCGCTGAAGGCGACCACCCCGTCCGGCCGGTGCCGGTGGGCGGCCGCGAACGCCGCCTCGGCCCACATCTCGTCGGAGGCACCCCGGCACTCCACCAGCTCGTCGAGCTGGTCGGCGAACGGCGCGGCGCGCTCCGGGAGCTCGACCGCGCAGACGCGCAACCCGAGCCGGCGCGCGGCGGCCAGGTAGGGCCGCCCCATCCGGCCGACCCCGATCAGCAGCAACGTCGGCATGGAACCCCTTCTCCCGGTGTCGCGCGCGCCGCCGCTCGGACCGCCGCTCACGACGCGGCCTGCTCGGCGGGCTCGTCGTGGAGCAGGTGGCGCGTCCTGCGGGTGATCAGGACGATCGCGAGGCCGGTCACGACGAACACCGCAGCCAGCCCGAACCAGCCGCCCGCACCGCCGCTGTCGACGATCGTCCAGGTCAGCAGGGCGGGACCCACCGCGGAGGACGCGCTGATGCCCAGCTCGTAGACGCCGAGGTAGTAGCTGCGCTGCTCGGCCGGGGCCAGCGCGAACGACAGCCGCCACGCCCCGGCCGCCTGCCAGATCTCGCCCAGGCTCAGGGCCACCGCGGCGGCCACGATCAGGGCGGCGGCCGCCCACCACGACCCCGTCCACACCGTGAGGGCGACCAGGAGGCAGCTGGCGGCCAGCGCCCATGCCGCCCACTGCTGGCGGTGCGCCGCGGCGGTCGCGGTGTCGAGTCCCCGGCTCAACGGCACCTGCAGCGCCACGGCGATCAGCGTGTTGAGCACGACGAGCGCCCCGATCGTCGCGGGCGGCGCGGACGTGCGCGTGGCGATCCACAGCGGCAGCACCACCCCGAGCAGGACCGTGTGCAGGTACAGCACCCCGTTCAGGGCGGTGAGCGCCAGCAGCCGCGGGTCCCAGGCGCGCAGGGCCGCCCGGCCGGGCGCAGCGGCCGCCGGGTGCTCGACCGCTCGGCGGGGCCCCCGGTGGGGCGGAGCCTCCAGCCGCAGGAGGAGCGCGGCGGCGAGGAAGAAGGTCGCCGCGTCGAGCAGGACCAGCACGGTGAACGTCGTGGTGCTGTTCGTGGTGATCGCGGCCGCCGCCAGCAGCGCACCGACGGTGAAGCCCACGTTGCGGATCGAGAAGATCGCAGCCATCGTCGCGACCCGGCCCGAGGCCTCGTCGACGGCGCCGACGAGGCTCTGCACGAGGGGGCCGCCGCTCCACTCCGCGACACCGATCGCGAAGGCGAGCACGAAGAAGTCGGCCGGGCCGCGGACGAACGGCAGCGCCGTGAAGCACAGCCCGCGCCACACGTACAGCCCGACGAGCACGGGCTTGCGGCCGACGCGGTCGGCGAGCCTGCCGACCGGCACGGTGCCCAGCAGCCCGCCCAGGCCCGACAGCGAGAGCCCGATACCGACCTGGAACGCGGAGAGGCCGAGCGTGCGGGTGAAGAACAGCGCCGAGGTGGCCAGGTAGAGCCCGGTCCCGGTCGAGTCCACGAGCGCCGCGACCATGAGCTGCCTGCCGCCGCGGCTCTCGGGGCGCCACTGACGCCGCCGGTGCGCGACCCAGCTGGTCGTGCTCCGCGGGTCCTGGGCCTGCGATCCGCTCATGAGACGGCCGGGCCGTGCGGCTCCACCCGCACCGAGGCGAACATCTCCGTGAGCAGGCCCTCCAGTTGCCCGGTGGTGCCCGGCCCGACGAGACCGGCGATCGGCACGAGGTGATCGGCGTAGATGACGCTGGGCGAGATCAGCTCCTCCGGCGTGCGCTGCACCCACCGCAGCACCTGCGGGTGGTCAGGGAACCGCTCGTGGCCGGAGATCCGGCAGTGCCGCGTGCCGAGCACGTGCCCCGGGAACACGAACCAGCCGTAGCGTTCGCCCGGGCCGGGAACCCGGGCGACCGGCGGATCGCCCGCCCCGTCGACCAGCAGCCGGACGTGGGCCGAGGGCAGCCGCACGCCGGTCGCGAGCTCGAAGGTGTCGACCACGTCCGCACCGCCGAAGCGGGCGCCGACCTCGAGGAACACCATGCCGTCGGGAGTGGAGACCCCCTCCAGGTGGAACGGGCCGTTCTCGATGTCCAGCGCCTTCAGGCAGCGCAGGGTCCACTCCAGGACGGCGGGGTCGGTGTCGATCTGCACCGAGCCGAGCGGGGCACCCTGCGCGAAGTCCAGGCAGGTCCCGACGTAGGCGCTGGCCTGCACCGCCACCGGGGCACCCGCCGCCATCAGGCCGTCGACGTGCAGGATCGGCCCCTCGACGAACTCCTCGATCTCCAGGTCATCGGCCGGGGCCGGATGGGTCAGGGCGCCGTCGATCGCCTGCGCGGGCGTGTCGAACGTGCTGACCCCCTCGCTCGACGCCCCGGCCAGCGGCTTGAGCACGGTCCGCCCGGTCCACGGGACGGCCGACGAGCCGTCGCGCAGCGCCTCGGGGAGGGGGAGGAACCGCGGTGCGCGCAGGCCCGCCGCGGTCACCACGGACTTCATCACCACCTTGTCCCGGGTGGGCAGGACCTCGCGCTCCGAGGGCCCCGGCACGCCCAGCACGTCGCGCAACCGCCCGGCCGCGAGCAGGTCGTACTCGGACAGGGCGACGACCACCTCGGGGGCGGGCAGGCCCGCGATCACCTCCAGGACCTCCGTCGCGGTGTCGCCGGCGCCGGGCCGGGTGATCCGGTTCCCCGGCACGTCCGCCGGGGGCAGGGTCACCACCCGGTCCGGGGCGCTGACGTAGGTCACCTCGTGGCGACTGTGATCGATGTTCGCCGCGTAGCGGACGAACGAGTCCGGCACACGGTGAAGGATGAGAATGCGCATGGTGCTCCAGGGCCGGATCCCGACCGGAAGCACGGACCGGTACGAAAGTCGGGATCGAATCATCACAGGGACGTGGGAGCCTTCTGTCATCCGTCTGAACGGTCCTCCGCGTCCTCTACTGAACCACCCGTACGGCCTTTCCGGCAAGGCCGCGAGCGGATATGGCGCGTACCCTACTCGTTTCAGAACTTTAACACCGGCGTTACCGGAATGCGTTGACAGAGACGGTCGGGCGCTGGCTGGATGGGCGAGGAAGCCGGGAGATCCTCGTCGAGTAGTGGAGCTGATTGCCAGTTGGACGTCACGGGTGGACCGACGATCATCGATTTCCATTGCCACGTGGCCTCCGGGATGTGCTTCCCGCCGTCGTTCTCCGCCGGCGTGGTCGACAACGCGCTGGCGGCGCTGCACGCGCGCGGTGTCCCGATGCCCCGGGCGAAGGTCGCGGGGATGCACGAGGCGACGCTGGACGACCCGCTGTGCGACCGTCTCGTGGCCGAGATGGACGACGCGGGCATCGCGGAGGCGGTGCTGCTGCTGCCCGACTTCACCTACGCGCTGCGCGACAGCACGCACACGATCGAGGAACTCATCGCCCACCACCGCACGGTCCGCGACCGCCACCCGGGCCGGTTCCGGGTGTTCGTCGGTGTCGACCCGCGGTGGGGCGCCGACGGGCTGGCCCTGTTCGAGAACGCGATCCTCCAGCACGGCTTCGACGGCATGAAGCTCTACCCGCCGTGTGGCTACCGGCTCTCCGACAAGATCCTCTACCCGTTCTACGACCTGTGCTCGACCTACGGGCTGCCGGTGCTCTCGCACATCGGGGCCACCTCGCCCGCGCTGGAGGCCGAGCCGGCGCAGCCGATCTTCGTGGACCGGGCCGCCAAGGACTTCCCGGACGTCGACTTCGTGCTCGCCCACGGCAGCGTGAACTACGTCGAGGAGTGCGCCATGCTCTGCAACAGCAGGCCGAACATCCACGTCGACGTCAGCGGGTACGAGGCCGGCGGGGTCGCCGGGGTGGCGAAGCTCTTCGGGCTCGGGCTGCACCACAAGGTCCTCTTCGCCACCGACTGGCCGATCTTCCGGATGCAGGGCCGCCAGGCCAGCTTCGTCGAGCGCCTCACCACCGAGGGCGCGTTCCCCGAGACTATGACCGACCGCGAACGCGACCTGTTCTTCCACGGCAACGCCCGACGGCTGCTGTCGAAGAAGCGGGTGCCGGCGCCGACGCCGACGCCGTAGCCGCTCCGACCCCGCCGTCATCCCTTCACCCCCGGTGGGGTGACGACGGGCGCCCGGTCCTCGACGATCATGGCCGCGCCCTTCTCGGCGATCATGAGGGCGGCCGCGTTGGTGTTGCCCGACACCATCGTCGGCATGACCGACGCGTCGACCACGCGCAGCCCGGCCACCCCGTGGACGCGCAGCCGGTGGTCGACCACCGCCGGCGGGTCGATCCCCATGCGGCAGGTGCCGACCGGGTGGTAGGACGTGTCGCCCCGCTCCCGGGCGAACGCGACCAGCTCGTCGTCGGTGCGCACGTCCGGCCCGGGCACCAGTTCCGCGCCCCGGTAGGCGTCCATCCGCGGGTTCTCGACGAGCTGCCGGGCGATGCGGGCGCCGGCGACGAGCAGGCGCACGTCCTCGTCGTCGTCCAGGAACCGGGGCCGGATCGCCGGCGGTGCCGTGGGATCGGGCGAGGCCACGTGGATCGAGCCCGCCGAGGCCGGCCGCAGCGGGTAGACGCCCAGCGTCATTCCGGGCGCGGTGTCGAACCGCCTGCTCGCCGCCTCCCCGTAGCTCGCGGGTGCGAAGTGGAACTGCAGGTCCGGGCGGGTGAGCTCGGGGGAGGAGCGGACGAACCCGTAGGCCAGCGCGGTGGGCAGGCCCAGCACGCCGGCGCCGTCGCGCAGGTAGCGCGCACTCTCCCCGAGCAGTCGCCACCCGCGGGTGCGCTCGTTGAACGTGATCGGACGGCGCACCCGCCACTTGAGGCGGACGGCGAAGTGGTCGCGGTAGTTCTCCCCGACGCCCGGCAGGTCGTGGGCCACCGGGATGCCCGCGGCGGCCAGCACCTCGGCGGGCCCGATGCCCGACAGCTCCAGGATCTGCGGGGACTGCACCGCTCCCGCGCACAGCACCACCTCGCGGGCGGCGAGGGCGGTGAGCTCCCGCCTGCCGCGTCGGTAGCGCACACCCGTGCAGCGGCCGCCGTCGAGGCGCAGCGTGGTGACGGGGGCGTCGGTGAGCACCGTGAGGTTGGGGCGGCGCCGCGCCGGCCCGAGGTGGGTGTGCACCACCGCCGAGCGCTTCCCGGCGGCCAGCGTGGCCTGGTAGTAGCCGAAGCCCTCCTGCTCACCGCTGTTGTAGTCCGGGTTGCGCCGGTGGCCCAGAGCATCGGCGGCGTCGAGGAAGGCGTCGCAGAGTTCGTCGTCGCGTCCCGGCCGGCTCACCACCACCGGGCCGCCGGTGCCGCGCGTCGGGCCGCTCACACCCTCGGCGTGCTCCAGCGCGCGGAAGTGTGGCACGACGTCGTCCCAGCCCCAGCCGGGGTTGCCCTGCGCGGCCCAGTCGTCGTAGTCCTCGCGCTGACCGCGGACGAACAGCATCCCGTTGATGGCGTTCGACCCGCCCAGCAGGCGCCCGCGCGGGATGCGCACGGTGCGCCCGCCGATCGTCGGGTCGGGCTCCGTCGCGAACGCCCAGTCGTAGCGCGGCGATCCCATCCACAACACCTCGGCCGCCGGCACCGCGAGCAGCGGGTTGCGGCGCTCGGCGCCCGCCTCCAGCAGCAGGACCCGCACCGACGGGTCGGCCGAGAGCCGCGCGGCCACGATGCAGCCCGCCGCGCCGCCGCCGACGACGACGTAGTCGTGGACAGCGGTGTGGTCGGCGCTCATGGCAGCCCGGCCACGGCGTCGGCCAGCTCGCCCAGCACCGGGGGGGTGGACCCGCCCGCGATCGTCGTGCGGTGCATGTGGCGGTGGTAGCGCTCGCCGTCGTACCAGGTGGCGCAGTGCATGGCGCTACGGTTGTCCCACAGCACGATGTCCCCCGCCTGCCACCGGTGGCGGTAGGTGAACCGCGGCCAGACGGAGAACTCCTGCAGGAAGGTCACCAACGGGGCGCTGCGCTCCTCGGGCATGCCCACGATCCGCCACGGGACGTTGCCGCCCGCGTAGATCGCCTTGCGCCCGGACACCTCGTGGACGCGCACGATCGGGTGCGCCACGTCGAGCCACTCGGCCCGCTGCTCGGGGGTGACCGGGGGCCGCTCGGGGTAGTTGTAGGGCCGCGACCGCACCCGCGAGATGACCACCTCCAGGTCCTGGACCAGGTCCTTCGTGGCCTGGGGGAGCGCGTCGTAGGCAGCGATCATGTTCGCGAACAGGGTCTCGCCGCCGACCGGTGGCACTTCCAGCGCGTGGAGCATCGAGCCCGCGGGCGGGGTGGTGAGGTAGTGGCCGTCGGTGTGCCAGACCCGCCCGCTGACCGGCGAGCCGATGAGCCGCCCGTCCTGGGTGATGTTGGACAGGACGAGGATGTCGGGGTGGGCGTCCTCGTTGAACTCGGCGCGGGTGTAGCTGACCAGCTCGCCGAACCGGCGGGTGAAGGTCACATGCTGTGCCTGCGTCATCCGCTGGCCGCGGAACAGCAGGATCGTGGTGTCGATCCAGGCCTGGTAGATGCGGTCGAAGTCCCGGGCGGAGAGGTCCTCGGTGACGTCTACGCCGCGCACCTCCGTCCCGATGGCATCGGTGATCGGTACCAGGTCGAGCACGATGTACTTCCCTTCTCGACGGTCCTCAGCGGACGGTGACGTGGAGGTCCTCGATCCAGGCGTGCGCCTCGACCATCTGGATCAGCAGCTGCGCGCCCGTGGTGCCACCGGGCAGGTCGGAGCGGATCTGCCCGGCCCGGATCTCGTCGAGCAGCGCGTTGGTCCGCACCGGGTCGAACATCCACCGCGTGGCCGACCCGGGGTCGTTGACGATCCAGGTGGCCTGCTCGACGAGCCCGCGGTCGTAGGCGGGGTTGTGCACGTGCGGGTAGGCGCTCTTGCGCCGGGTCAGCGTGGCCTCGGGCAGCAGGTCCGCCGTCGCGTCCTTGAGCAGGCGCTTCCTGCCGCCCGTGGACTTCATCTCCCACGGGGTGTTCCACAGGTACTCGACGAGGCGGTGGTCGCAGAACGGGAAGCGCACCTCCAGCCCCGAGGCCATGCTCATGCGCTCCTGGCGATCGAGGATCACCGCGAGTGGACCGGACATGCCCAGGTGGAGCACCTCGCGCATGCGGGCGGCGTGCGGGTCCTCGCCGGGCAGGCGCGGCACCGCGGCCACGAGCTGGGAGTAGCGGTCGCGCTCGTCCTGCTCCGGGTCGACCACGGCGCGCAGCTCCGCGGAGAGGCAGTCGGCCAGCCGCGGCCCGCCCACGAGCCACGGGAACGTCTCGCGTCTGACCAGCTCGGGCTTGAAGTAGTACGGGTACCCGACGAACATCTCGTCCGCGGCCTCGCCGGTCAGCGCCACCGTGACGTCCTGGCGCATCCGGGCGAACAGCAGGTGCATCGAGGCGTCGAACTGGCCCCATCCCGGCAGGTCCCGCGCACGCCGGGTGGCCGGGATCGCGGCGAGCAGGTCGGGCAGCGACGCGGTGACGACGTGGTGGCGCAGCCCCAGGTGCTCCGCCGCCGCGGCGGCGAACGGGGCGTCGACGTCGGGCCGCAGCTCGGTGGAGGCGAAGTGCTCGGGGTCGCTGTCGAACTCGACGCAGTAGGAGTCGAGCGTCGCCCCGGGGTCGCCCTTGCGCAGCGTGCGCACCGCCAGTGCCGCCACCGACGTCGAGTCGACGCCGCCCGACAGCATGGCGCCGCACGGCTCCGTGGTGACGACCTGCCGGGCGACGACGTCCTCCAGCAGCATGCGCACGTCGTCGACGGTCTGGGCGTAGGTCCGCTCGTGAGGGGCGCTCTGCAGTGCCCAGTACCGGTGCCTGCGCAGCCCGCCCGCGGTGTGGACCACCAGCTCGCCCGGCCCGACCTCGGCCAGCCCGAGCAGCGGCGTCTCGCCGGGCAGCGCGAGGCGCGGCTGCAGCAGCAGCGGCACCTTCGTCGGGTCCAGCCGGGGGGTGAAAAGCGGGTTGGCCAGGATGCCCTTGGGCTCGGAGGCGCACAGGATCCCGCCGGGGTAGGAGGCGTAGTAGAGCGGCTTGATCCCCATGCGGTCGCGGGCCAGCAGCAGTCGCCGCTCGCGCCCGTCCCACACGGCGACGGCGAACATGCCGTCGAGCTGCTCGACGAACCGGTCGCCCCACACGAGGTAGGCCTGCAGCAGGACCTCGCCCGCGGACCCCTCCCGCACCGCGCCCCCCGCGGCGGTCACCGCCCGGTGCAGTGCGGCGAGGTCGTAGACCTGGCCCGTGTGCGCCAGCGCCACCTCCGTGTCGCCGACGCGGGTGACGACGGGCTGCCCGCGCCGGCCCGCCCGCGTCGTGGCGAGGTCGCGGTGCCCCAGCGCGGCGTGGCGGCTGCTCCACGTCCCCTCGCCGTCGGGTCCGCGATGGGCCATCGTGGCGGTCATGGCCGCCAGCACCTCGTCCTGCGCGGTGAGGTCGCGGTCGTGGTCGACCCAGCCGACGAGCCCGCTCATGTCCTGCCCTCCTCGGTCGTGCGCACCGCGGTGCGCAGCGCGGACAGTGCGGGCACCAGCACCTGCGCGGGACGGGCCAGCGCCACCCGCAGGTGCCCGGCGCCGGGGTTGGTGCCGGTGTCGTCCGCCGCCGCCAGGTAGCGGCCCGGCATCACCGACACGGAGTGGTCGCGCCAGAGCCGGCGCGTGACGGCCTCGTCGTCGGGGACGGGCAGCCACAGGAAGAACCCGGCAGGCGGGCGGTGGTAGCCGGGCACGTCACCGAGCACGGCGTCCGCGGTGTCCCAGCTGTCGGCCAGCAGGCCACGCACCCGCTCGACGTGTGCGTCGTCGGCCCACAGCGCGGCGGCCGCGGCGCACACCGGGTGAGCCTGCGACACCCCGCACGCCCGGTTGTACGCGGCGTAGTCGGCGACGGTCACGGGGTCACCCGCGACGAAGCCCGACCGCAGGCCCGGCGCCGCCGACCGCTTCGACAGACTGTGCAGCACGGCGAACGGACCCGCGCCCGCCCCGGCCGCCCCGAGGTACCCCGCCGGCGGCGCGCCGACCGCGAGATCGACGTAGCACTCGTCGACCACGAGCAGCGCGTCCACCGCCGCAGCGAGGTCCGCGACGGCGCCCAGCGCGGCGGCGTCGAGGACGTCCCCGCGCGGGTTGCCGGGATGGCACACGACGACGGCTGCGACGGGGCTCCCGGTGCGCACGGCGGCGCGGACGGCGGCGGCCACGGCGGCCGCTGTGTCACCGCCCGACACCGGGTAGAGGACAGGCCGGGCCCCGGCGAGCTCGGTGCCGGCGAGGTAGGTCGGGTAGAAGGGGTTGGGCAGGACGACCGCGGGCGCGGCGCCGCCGGTGCGGGTGCGCGCCACCGCCCGCGCGAGCAGCGCCGTCACCGCCTGCTTGGTCCCGGGTGTCGGCTCCACCTCGACGGCGTCGGGGTCGATCCCGAACCGGCGTCCGAGCCACGCGCGGTAGGCCGTGCGCAGCGCCGCGGTGCCGCCCAGCGGGGGGTAGCGCGTCCAGGCGTCCAGGTCGCGCAGCGGCGCGAGCAGCTCCGTCGGCGCGCCGAGGCGGCACTCGCCCAGGTGCAGGTC
>JAJAZD010000101.1 GCA_026785945.1 Pseudonocardia sp.
CGATCGCTCCCTCAACAGCTGTTCCTCGACATCATGATGGCGGGGAGATCCGCGGCAACTTGCGCGGCGAGTTGGACCAGGAGTGCGCTCGCTCCACGTTGCGCGGCAGCCGGATCGGGCTCGAGGTCCAGCAATGCCCGGCCATGGGTGATGCCGACTGCGTGCAGTTCCTCTGGCCTCACCTCCAGCCGCCCGACCAGGGCGACAACGGGCACGCCCGCCGCGGCGGCGGCGCGGGCCACGCCGATGGGCGCCTTGCCCGAGAGACTCTGCTCGTCCAATGAGCCCTCACCGGTGATGACCAGGTCCGTGCCGGGGAGGGCGTCGGCGAACCCGATGGTCTCCAGGACCAGGGTAATGCCCGATGTGAGGCGCGCCCCGAGGAACGCGACGGCCCCAGCGGCGGTCCCTCCCGCGGCGCCACCCCCGACCGTGCTGGCCATGTCGACGCCGAGGTCCCGGTGCACGACGGTGGCGAATCGGCTGAGTGCGTCGTCGAGCGCGGCCACCTGCGTGGGTGTGGCGCCCTTCTGCGGTCCGAACACCGCCGCCGCACCCCGCGGGCCGACGAGCGGGTTGTCGACGTCGACGGCCACCACCACGTCGGTGGCACCCAGGCGGGGATCCAGCCCGGCCACGTCGATCCGGTGGAGGCCGGCCAGGGCGGCACCGCCGGGGGTGAGGTCCTCCCCGGAGGCGCCGAGCAGCCGCGCGCCGAGGGCCTGAACCATCCCGGCGCCACCGTCGGTGCTCGCGCTGCCGCCGACGCCGAGCACCAGGTGCCGGGCGCCGGAATCCAGGGCGGCCAGGAGGAGCTGGCCGGTGCCGGTGGTCGACGCGGTCAGCGGTGCCGGCCGCCCGCCGGGCAGCCGGCGCAGGCCCGACGCCTCGGCCATCTCCACGACGGCGTGCTCGCCGCGCACGGCGAAGCAGGCCTCCACCGGCTCGCCGGTCGGGCCGCTCACCACCGCGTGGCGCCGCTCGTAGCCCGCGGCGACGGCGGCGTCGACCGTGCCGTCCCCGCCGTCGGCGACGGGCAGCAGCACGATCTCCGCCCCCGGGCAGCCGCGCGCCAGGCCGCGGCCGATCGCGGCGGCCGCCTGCGTAGCCGTCAGGCTGCCCTTGAACTTGTCGGGCGCCACCAGGATCCGGGGGCGACCGGTCACGGCAGCATCCAGGACAGCACCGGCGTGGACTGCAGGTACACCAGCACGCACATCAGGAGCAGGAAACCCAGCGACCACCCGACGACCTTGCGGAACAGGTCGCCCTCGCGCCCGACGAGCCCGGTCGCGGCGGCCGCGATCGCGAGGTTCTGCGGCGAGATCATCTTGCCGAGCACACCGCCCGAGGTGTTCCCCGACGCCATCAGCGACTCGCTCAGCCCGGCCTGCTGGGCAGCGGCCACCTGCAGGGTTCCGAACAACGCGTTGGAGGACGTGTCGGACCCGGTCACCGCGACGCCGAGCCAGCCGAGCACCGGGGAGAGGAACGCGAAGAACTTCCCGGTGCCGGCCATCCACTTGCCGATGGTGATCGTCTGGCCGGAGAAGTTCATGACGTAGGCCAGCGCGAGCACCGCCGCCACCGTCAGGATCGCCCACTTGAGCTGGCGCAGCGTCGCGACGAAAGCCGCGATCGCCTTGCGGGGGGAGAGCGACAGGACAGCCATCGTGATGAGCCCCGACAGCAGCAGCAGCGTGCCCGCCGACGGCAGGTAGTTGAAGGTGAAGGTCGCCGCGGACGGGGCGCTGCCCGACGGGGTGAGGATGTCGATGCCCGGCCAGCCGAAGCTGAGCGTCCCCGCCCCGAGCAGGGCCTTGACCACGGCGATCTGCGCGACCGAGAAGACCGCGATGATGATCAAATACGGCGAGTAGGCCTTGAAGACCTCACGGCCCGAGTCGTGGGGCACGGCGTGGTCGTCGGTCGATCCACCGCCGGAGCCGGGTCCGGTCCGGACCGCGGTCGCGGTGGAGTTGCGGCTGCTGTCGCCGGTCTCGACGGCGTGGGCCGACGCGGTGGCCGTGGCGATCCGGCCCTTCATCTCGGTCTCGCTGAGCCGCTCGACGGTGAGCTCCTCGACGGGCTGCCACACCCGCAGCAGCGCCACGATGGCGGCGGCGGCGGCGAGGGACGCGACGATGTCGGTGAGCTCCACCGACAGGTAGTTCGAGGAGACGAATTGGCCGACCGCGAAGACCGTCCCGCCGACGATCGCCGGCAGCCAGCACTGGCGCACCCCGCGACGGCCGTCGACCATGAGGACGAGCACGAGCGGGACGAACAGGGCGAGTACCGGGGTCTGGCGCCCCACCGTCGAGGACAGCAGGTCGACCGGGATCCCGGTGACCTTGGCCAGGGTGGTGATGGGCACCGCCATGGCCCCGAACGCGACCGGCGCGGTGTTCGCCACCAGTGCCACGGTGGCCGCCTTCATCGGCGAGAAACCGAGTGCGATGAGCATGACCGCGCTGATCGCCACCGGGGTTCCGAAGCCCGCGAGGGCCTCCAGGAGCCCGCCGAAGCAGAACGCGATGATGATCGCCTGGATGCGCTGGTCGCTCGACACGGTGCCGAACGAGCGGCGGAGCACGTCGAAATGACCGGTCGTCACGGTCATGTTGTAGATCCAGATTGCCGCGATCACGATCCACATGATCGGGAAGATGCCGAAGGTGGCCCCCTCGGCCGCGGTGCTCAGCGCCATCCCGACGGGCATGCCGTACACGGAGATCGCGACGACGAGCGCCACCCCCAGGGAGATCAGGGCGGCCCACTGGGCCTTCATCCGCAGCACGCCGAGCAGGACGAAGATCGTCAGCAGCGGCAGGAGGGCGACCAGGGAGGACAGGGCGAGCGATCCGCCGACCGGATCGAAGATCTGCTCATACACCGGCGGAGCCTCTCGGGGTCGGGTGGATCGGGTCGACGCCGCGGATCGAGGCGTCGACGAGCTGCACGGGATGGAACAGCGGGACGCCGGCGTCGAGGTAGCGCCGGATCTGCAGCAGGCAGCCTGCGTTGGACGTGACGACGGCGTCGGGTGCGGTGCTGGCGATCTGCTCGACCTTGCGCCGGCCCAGCCGCTCGGCGGGTTCGGGCTGCACGAGGTTGTAGATGCCGGCCGAGCCGCAACAGATGTCGGCCTCCGGGATGTCGGTGACCGTCAGCTCCGGGATACCGCGCAGCACGGCGCGCGGCTGGGCCCGGATCCCCTGGGCGTGGGCCAGGTGGCAGGCGTCGTGGTAGGCCACGCGCGCCGGGATCGGGTGCCGGGGCGCGACCCGACCGAGCTCGTCGAGCAGCTCGGAGATGTCGCGCACCTTCGCGCTGAACGCGACGGCCCGCTCGGCGTAGGCGGGGTCGTCGCGCAGCAGCACGGCGTACTCCTTCATCGACGAGCCGCAGCCGGCCACGTTGACGACGACGCTCTGCACGTCGGCGGCGTCGAAGACGTCGATGAGGTGGCGCGCCCGCGCGATGGCCTCCTCCTCCCGCCCAGCGTGACTGGACAGGGCACCGCAGCACTGCTGGGCCTTGGGGGCCACCACGTCGCAGCCCTCGGCGGCCAGCACGCGAGTCGCGGCGGCGTTGACGTCACCGAAGAAGACGCGCTGCACGCAGCCCGAGAGCAGGCCGACGCGGTGCCGAGCGGGGCCGACGGCGGGGGTGAAGGCCGGCTGGCGGGCCACGACGCTGCGCAGCGACAGGTCCGGAAGGAGCGCCTCCATGGCTTGCAGCCGGGCGGGCAGGCGGGCGAGCAGCCCGGAGGCCGCCAGCAGGCGGCGCAGGCCCAGGCGCTGGTAGAGCGCGCCGAAGAAGGCGGCCGGGCGCAGCCGCGCCGGGTACGGGAACAGGCTGAAGATCATCGTACGGAACAGCCGGTCGGCGCGGGTGCGTTCCCAGTTGCGCTCGATCTGCGGCCGGACGGCCTCGATCAGCTGGTCGTACTTCACCCCGGACGGGCACGAGGTCACGCACGCCATGCAGCCCAGGCACGCGTCGAAGTTGCCGACGAACTCCTTGTCCATCGCCACCTCGCCCGCCGCGCCGAGCTTCATGAGGTAGATGCGCCCGCGCGGCGAGTTGGCCTCGTTGCCCTCCAGCAGGTAGGTGGGGCAGGTGGGCAGGCAGAAACCGCAGTGCACGCAGTCGTCGACGAGCTCCTCGCTCGGCGGGTGCAGCAGGTCGAACACGCTCGCCGAGGCCGCGGCGTGCATGCCAGCGGTGACGGGTCCGCTGTCGTGCCCGCCTGCGGCGTTCCCGGCGGGATGGGCCAGTTCGGTCATGCTGGGCTCCTCGGGGGAAGGGTGCGGATCAGAACCACGGCTGGAAGCGGCCGGGGGCGAGGCGCCCGGCCGGGTCGAACTGCGCCTTGATGCTGCGCAGCAGCGCGGCGGTGGACGGCGGGGGACCCAGCGCGTCGACGAGGTCGTCGAGCTCGGGGCTCCTGCTCCGGAGCAGGACGCTCGCGCCCCTGGACCGCGCGTGCTCGCGCAGCGCGGCCAGCACCTGGGCGTGGGCGGGCGCCGTCCCGCCGTGCAGGCGCACCGTGTGCAGGCCCATGCCGGCACTCGACACC
>JAJAZD010000102.1 GCA_026785945.1 Pseudonocardia sp.
CCCCCCGCCGCGGGCCCCCCGCCCCGGCGCCGGCCGGCCGCGCCCCCGCCCGGCGCGCCCCCCCCCCACGACGGTGACGGGCGGCGCGAGTCCCGCGTCCAGGAGCGCGAAGTGCTCGCCGGACGGCGCGACGCGGGGCGACCCAAGGACGTCACCGACTGACGCACGACCCGCACGCGAAGCGCATGTGAGCCGAACCCGCGGTGCCTCAGTCGGCGACGGGTAGCTCCACGTGATCGCGCCAGCTGTGGCGCGGCGCGTAGCCCAGGACCCGACGGGCCTTGTCGATCGACAACATCGTCTCGTGCCGGCCGAGTTCACGGGTGACGGGTACGCCCGGGTAGACCTCCGCGGCCAGATCGGCGCTCCGCCGGGACATGACCGAGTCGGCGTTCGCGATGACGAACACGTCGACGCCGGTGGCCTCGTGCTCCAGTGCGAGTCGCACGGCCTCCGCACCGTCGCGCCCGTCGATGTAGGCCCACAGGTTCCATCGCCGCGTCCCCGCGTCGGCGTCGAACGCGGGGAACCCCTCGTAGTCCTCGACGTCCATCACGTTGGAGAAACGCAGGCCGATCATCTTGAGGTCGGGCACCCAGCGGCAGAAGTGCCGCGCCATCTCCTCCTCCAGGCTCTTCACCAGGGAGTAGGTGCTCTCCGGGCGCACCGCGTACTCCTCGTCCACCGGGATGTAGGGCGGCGGCGTGTCGAACGGCAGGCCCAGGACCGTCTCGCTGGAGGCCCATACGACGTTGCGGACGCCGGCGGTGCGGGCCGCGGCGAACACGTTGTAGGTGACGGTGACGTTGTCGGCGAACGTGGTCGCGTTCGTGGCGAGCCCGGGCGCGGGGATCGCGGCGAGATGCACCACCGCGTCCACGCCGTCGTGGCGGTCGTCGACCCCGATGAGGGCCTCGAGCACCTGACCGTGGTCGGTCAGGTCCACGCGCACGGCGACCGCGGCCCGCGAGCCGGGGTCGACGACCCGGTCGAGCGCGACGACCCGGTAGCCGTGCTGCGCCAGGTGGGCCACCACGTGGCGGCCGAGCTTGCCGCTGCTGCCGGTGACTGCGACGGTGGTCATACGGTCCTCCTGATCATCTGATGGGGCATCGACCCCCAACCTTCCCGTTCGCGGCCGGGTCCGCCGCCCGGGACTGGCCGGATGTGATCGGTGTTGCTACCGTCCTCCCATGCGCAACGCCTTTGCTCCCGACGTGGCCGTACGGCCGCGCGTCGGCTGAGCCAGGCCGTCGGCGCGCCGCTCCTCCTCGTCACCGAGGCCTGGCTCGGGTCACCCACCCCGTGGACCCTGGAGCCCGTCGTGACCGTTCTCGACCATTCGCCCCGCCGGACCTACGCCCCGCGCCAGCACCGCCGCCACGAGATCGTCACGACCGGCGGGATGGCGGGCGTGCTGCACATCGGCGCGGCGTTGGCCACCCTCGGGTACGCCGTCCGTGACTTCGCCGTGGACGTCCGCGAGGGCGTGGGCCACAGCTCCGTCACCTGCACGGTGTCGCTCACCAGCGGGGAGTCCGACGAGTTCGCCGAGCACCTGCGGGCGCTGCCGCTCGTCGTGTCCGTCGACCCGCGCTGAGTCGCCGCGCGAGGTCCGGGACCGCCGTCACGAGATCGTGACCGCCGGCGTGGACGGCGTCCTCCGCCCCGGTGCGGCGTGGACCGCCCGGCGGTTGTACCGTACACGACCTCGCCGCCGACGTGCGGGAGTGCGGGGACCCCAGCTCCGTCATCGCACCGTGTCGCTGACGAGCACCGAGGCGACCGATCTCGCGGCACGCCTGGCCCGCCACCTTGGATCGAGGCGTGGTCTCGGCGATCGCCACGGTCGTTGCCGGGCTCGGTGTCTGGACCCTCGGTGTTGTGGACCGTGATCACCCGCCGGGCCTGTCCGCGGGGCACCGGTGACGGACGCGCAGGCACCCACCGCGGGCGGGCGGTCGCCGGTCGCCGCGTGGTCCACCCGGCGTCCGGTGGTCGCCTTCACCGTGCTGGCCTACGGGATCTCCACGCTGATGGGTGCGGTGATCACCGTCGCGGGCCTCGCGGCGAATCCCGGGTCTCGCCCGGTGGGTCCGGCCGCCGTGAGATGAACGTCATCGACTTCTGCTCATGAGCGAGAAGCGCTGGTGTTCATCTCACCGGGAGATCTCCCCCAGCGCGCCGGTCGCGGAGAACACCGTCGTGTCGCCCGGTCGCAGCTCGCGCACCTCGTCACCGCAACCGACCCGGACCGCACCGCCCGGCCCGGGCTCGGCGGACACCCGGACCTCGCGACCGGTGACCTGCACGGTCAACGGCTGCCCCCGGTACTGCACCGCGAGAGCGAGCCGGCCGTACCGGTGCGGCCAGTGCGGGTTGAACCACAGCGCGTCCCGGCGCGTCTCCAGCCCCGCGAAGCAGCGCTGCAGCAGGTCCACGCACCCGGCCATCGAGCCGAGGTGGATGCCCTCCGCGGTGGTGCCGCCCTGGATGTCGGCGAGGTCGCTGCTCAGGGCCCGCTCGAAGTGCTCCAGCGCATGCCCCCGGTTCGCCCGGGCCAGCACCCAGGCGTGCACCAGCGCGCTGAGCGTGGAGCCGTTCGCCGTGCGGGCCATGTAGTACTTGATGGTGCGCGGGATGACCTCGGGTGGGAGCGCGTAGCCCAGCCGCTCGAGCAGCTCGCGCAGCTCGTCGGCGGAGAGGACGAAGAACAGCATCAGGACGTCGGCCTGCTTGGACACCTGGTAGTCGTCCACCGACCGGCCCTCCGCCTCCAGGATGCGGTCGAGACGCGTGATGTCGCCGTAGCGGTCGCGATAGCCGGCCCAGTCGAGCTCCGGCAGGTCGCGGTAGCCCTCGAACTGGCTGATCACGCCGTCCACCGCGATCGGGACGTACATGCGGCGGCTGACATCGGCCCACCTCAGCAGCTCGTCGGGTCCCAGGCCGAGGCCCTCCATCAGCTCGGTGCGCCGGGTCGAGGGGAGAACGGCGAGGACGTCCTGCGCCCGCAGCAGCACCCACACCGCCATGACATTGGTGTAGGCGTTGTCGTCGACGCCGGGCTCGGCCGCGCCGCGGTAGCGGGTGGAGTACTCGTCGGGGCCCATCACGCCGCGGATGCGGTAGCGGTCCCGCGCCGGGTCGAGCTGGGCCAGGTCGGCGAAGAACCGCGCGATCTCCAGCAGCACCTCCGCGCCGTGGTCGGCGAGGAACTCCGCGTCGCCCGTGGCCTGGTAGTACTGCCAGATGCTGTAGGCCACCCCGAGCCCGACGTGGCGCTGCAGGTGGCTGGTGTCGACCAACCAACGCCCGGACCGCGGGTTGAGGTGCACCCGCTGACTCTCCTCGCGGCCGTCGCTACCGGACTGCCACGGATACATGGCGCCGATGTGCCCGGCCTCGCGGGCGCCGCGCCGCGCCGCGTCGAGGCGCCGGACCCGGTACAGCAGCAGCGCCCGCGCCAGACCGGGCAGCCGCAAGGTCAGCACCGGGAAGACGAAGAGCTCGTCCCAGAAGATGTGCCCGCGGTATGCCTCGCCGTGCAGCCCGCGGGCCGGGATCCCGGCGTCGAGGTCGACGTTGTGCGGCGAGAGGGTCTGCAGCACGTGGAACGCGCTCAGCCGCAGGGTGCGCAGGGTCTCGACCGTCGCCGGACCGTCGGGCGGGGACCCGGGTCCGTCCGTGAGCTCGAGGTGGAACCGCCGCCACAGCTGGTGCCAGGCCAGCTCGTGGCTCGCCAGCAGCTCCTCGAACCCGGGCGCGACGGCGAGCAGCTCCACCACCGCGACGGCCGGCTCGGACGTCGCGACGTCGCGGGAGGTGACGAGTGCGACGACCTTCTCGACGGCGACCGGTTCGTCGGCGCGCAGCTCCAGCTCCAGCTCGTGGCCGATCCGCGCCGGTTCCTGAAGCAGGCGGCGCCCGACCAGTTCCGCCGCGTCCCCGCCGAGGGTCGTGCGGGCCGCCTGGGCGATCCGCAGCTGCGACTGCGTCGTCCGGGCGACGAGCAGCACCGTGTCCGGGTCGGGCGTTCCGGTGCCGATGACGTCGAGGTGCCGGCTCGCCATGCCCCGGTAGCGCGCCACCCCGGTGTTCTCCACCGTCGCGTCGATTCCGGACGCCACGCGCAACCGCCCGCTCCAGTCCTCGGCGGTGAACACCGTGTGCAGCCCGGCCAGATGCGGCTGGACCATGTGCACGAACCGGCGCTGGCGCACCGCGGTGTGCCGCCCGGCCGCGTCGACGAACCGCAGCTGTCGGCTCAGCACGCCGCGGCGCAGGTCCAGCTCGAGGCGGTGCTGCAACACGCGGACCTCGGACAGGTCCACCCAGTCGCCGTCGTCAACGGCGAAGCGCAGGTCCAGCCAGTTCGGCAGGTTCACCACGCTCTCGTTCTCGACGGTGCGCCCGGCGATCTCGTCGGACAGGCGGTTATAGCAGCCCGCCGCGTACGTGCCCGGGTAGTGCACCCCGTCGGCGGTGGACTCGGGCGCGGCGCCCCGCGTCGCGACGCGCCCGTTGCCCAGCGTGCACAGCGCCTCGCGGCGGCCCTCGTCGGCCGGGTCCCAGCCCTCGAACACGAGCGTCCACGATTCGGTCACCCGCCGACAGTAGGACCCGCGCCCCGGCCGGCGGCACAGTCGAAAGGCTCGATCACAGGGTCCTACGCCTCTGTCGGCGCCGTGGCCCTGCCGCGATGCTGGAGCCCGTCGACGCCTCCGCTGCGGGCGCCGCGACCTGGAGGCCACCATGGGTGGAGACCTCGCGACCGCGGTCGAGCACGCGCTGCGCGCGCCATCGGTGCACAACACGTAGCCCTGGCGGTGGCGGATCCGGCCCGGCGCCGTGGAGCTGCACGCCGAGCAGCGCCAGGACTTCACCCCTGGCTACGCCGCCGAACTGCAGCAGTGGACGCGGCGCTACCCCGCCGGGCGGGACGGCGTGCCCGCCACCAGGGTCGCCACTGCACCGATCGGACCGCACGGGACCTCACCCCTGCGCCGGTTCCCCCGCAGTGGGCTCGACCAGCCGCGGCAGCTGCCCGGCCACAACCCCGCGCGGGACGTCGCCGAGCTGCTCGTGGTCGTCACAGAGCACGACGAACCGCTCGACTGGCTCCGCGCCGGGGACGCCGCGAGCGCGGTGCTCCTGGCCGCGACGGGCGTGGCGGCGGCCGGAGCCGCGGAGCTGCCGGTCACGCCCCGTCGGAACCTCCGTTCGGTGCTGCTCCCGACCTGACGCGGGCCCGCACACCGATCCTGGCTCCCGCACCGATCCTGGCTCCCGCACCGATCCTGGCTCCTGCACCGATCCTGGCTCGCAGCACGATCTTGACGAGCTCACCGACCCACAGGATGGCGGAGCCGATCGCCGCGCACACCACCCACTGGCCCAGCGTGATGTCGGTGGTGCTGAAGAAGCCGTGCAGGGCGTCGACCTGGACGACGAGGACGAGGAGCACGACAACGGCACCGGTCGCGAGGAAGGCCGACGTGTTCGTCAACGTCTCCCGGCTGAAGACGCTGCGGACGTCGTGGCGGACGTTGAGAAGGTTGAAGGCCTGGAAGAACACGAACGTGACGAACGCCATCGTACCCGCGACCGTGGGCACCCCCAGCTCGGGATCCGGACCCGGCGCCCAGGCGAGCACCGCCAGCGTCCCGGCCGCCATGACCGCGCTGCCCAGCAGGATCCGCTGCAGGCGCTGACGGCTCAGGATGCGCTCGGCGGGCGCGCGGGGTGGGCGGCTCATCGCGTCGCGGGCGACCGGGTCGACGGCCAGCGACATCGCGGGCGGACCGTCCATGATCAGGTTGACGAACAGGATCTGCACGGCGGTGAACGGCGCCCCGCCGGCGATGCCGGTCACCGCGGCGACGAGGAAGGTGAGCACGAAGCCCAGGGCGGTCGACAGCTGGAACCGGGTGAACTTCACGATGTTGTCGTAGACGCCGCGGCCCTCGCGGACGGCGCTGACGATCGTCGCGAAGTCGTCGTCGGTGAGGATCATCGTCGCCGCCTCTTTGGTCACCTCCGTCCCGGTGAGACCCATCGCCACGCCGATGTCGGCCCGGCGCAACGCCGGCGCGTCGTTGACCCCGTCACCGGTCATCGCGACGACGTCGCCCCGGCCCCGCAGGACGCGCACGATGCGCAGCTTGTGCGCCGGTGACACCCGCGCCACGACGCCGATGTCGTCGAGCCTGCGCGCGAGGTCCTCGTCGGAGGTGATGCGATCGAGATCGGCCCCGCTGACGGCGGCACCGGGGATGCCGAGCTCGTCCGCGACGGCCCCGGCCGTCAGGGCGTGGTCACCGGTGATCATCCGAACCCGGATGCCCGCGTCGCGGCACTGCTCGATCGCCCGTGCGGCCTCGGGGCGCGGTGGGTCGACGATGCCGACGAGGGCGATCAGGACGATCCGGTCGAGGAGGTCCTTCGGGTCGGCCTCGAGGTCGCCACCGGTCGCGAGGTCACCGGCCGGGACGTCCTGCATCCCGATCGCGATCACGCGCATGCCCTGCCCGGCCAGGGCGGCGTTGTCGCGCTCGTAGCGGTCGCGAGCCGCGTCGTCGAGCGGGACGGTCCCGTCGTCGCACAGGTGGCGGTCGGCACGCCCGAGGAGGACGTCCGGTGCGCCCTTCACGAAGCAGCGGACCACGTCCCGTCCGTCGTCGTCGGTCCAGTGGTGGAAGGTCGCCATGAACTTGTAGTCGGCGTCGAACGGGATCTCGCGGAGCCGCGGGTGCTCCCGGCGCAGCGCGGTGACGTCGATGCCACCCTTCTCCGCGAGCACCAGGAGCGCGCCGTCGGTCGGGTCGCCGACCACCCGGCCGTCGCGCAGCTCGCTGTCGGTGCACAGCGCCATCGGGACCAGCGCCATCGGGAGCAGCGCCGTCCTGAGCAGCTCGTCGTCATCTCTGCGGGCCAGGTCGGCGCGGATGCTCCCGTCGGTCGCACAGCCCTCGCCGGTGACGGTGAACCGGTGGCCCGCCAGCAGCACGTGGCGCGCCGTCATCTGGTTGAGGGTCAACGTCCCGGTCTTGTCCGTGCAGATCTGCGAGGTGCTGCCCAACGTCTCGACCGAGGCGAGCCGCTTGACGATCGCTCCTCTCCTCGCGAGCCGACCCGCCCCCATGGCCAGGGCGAAGCTGACGACGGCCGGCAAGCCCTCCGGAATGGCCGCGACCGCCAGCGAGACGGAGCTGACGAACAGCTCGCCCACGTCCTGGCCCCGCAGCAGACCGAGCAGGAACACGACCGGGATGACGGCACCGGCGATGATCGCGAGCGTCCTGCTCAGGGCGGCGATCTGGCGTTGCAGGGGGGTGGGCTCCGACTCGGTCTCCTGCAGCATGTGCGCCACGGCGCCGGTCTCGGTGCGCATGCCGGTGGCCGTGACCACGACCTCCCCGCGCCCGCGAGTGACGGTGGTGCTCATGAGCACGGCGGTCGCGCGGTCGCCCAGTGCCGCCGTCGGGTCGACATCGGCGGTCGCGGACTTGGCGACCGGCTGCGCCTCGCCGGTCAGCGCCGACTCCTGCACCTCCAGCGACGAAGACTCCAGCAGCCGGCCGTCGGCGGGCACCCGGTCGCCGGCATCGACCGTCACCACGTCGCCGACCACCAGGCCCGCGGCGTCCAGGCTCAGCATGCGCCCGTCCCGTCGGACCGCGGCGGTGGTGACGAGCAGCTGCTCCAGCGCGTGCAGTGACGAGGCCGCCCGCGACTCCTGGACGTAGCCGATGACCGCGTTGAGCAGCACCACCGCGGCGATGACGGCCGGGGTCTTCCATTCGCGCGTCACGACCAGGCTGACCACGGCGGCGACGAGCAGGATCACGATCATCAGATCCTGGAACTGCCGGAGGAAGGCGCGCCATCGCGGCTCCCGGGGAGCCTCGGCGAGCCGGTTGGGGCCGTCGCGCCGCAGCCGACGTGCCGCCTCGGAGCTGGACAGCCCGGCCCGGGGGTCCACGTCGAGGCGCCGCGCCGCCTCCAGGGCGGGAAGGGCGTGCCACGGCGGTGACCCGGTCCCGGTGACCGACGTCATCCCACTCCCGGCCCCGCCGGCCGCCCCGCCGGGTCGAGCTTCTCCCAGCAGTGGCGCAGGTCGTGCAGGTAGGTGGCGAGCGGGGTCGCCGGCCTGCCGAGCAGCCGCTCGACGGTGTCGGTGACGCCCGCGGCCAGGCCGACCCGGGCGATGAGGTTGATCAGGAGCTGCACGGTGACGTACGCCGAGGGCAGGCCCTGCGCCAGCAGCTCGCGGCGGTAGCCGAGCAGCGACCGGGGCTCGTAGCCGACGGGACGGCCGAGCTCGGCGGACAGCATCGAGGCCACCTGGTGGTAGTCCAGCGCCGCCGGACCGGTGAGCGTGTACGCCTGGCCGGCGTGGCGCCCCGGCGCGGCGAGGACGATCGCGGCGACCGCGGCGACGTCGCGGGTGTCGATGAAGCTGGTCCGGCCCCGCCCGGACGGGACCCGGATCGCGCTGTGGTCACGGATGTCAGACCGGTAGGCGGTCTGCAGGTTCTGCGCGAAGAACGACGGCCGCAGGAACGTCGAGCCCAGGCCCGACGCCCGCAGGTCCTGCTCCACCTGCCAGTGCGGCATCACCCGGTTCACGCCCATCAAGGACAAAAATACCACGTGCTCGACGCCGTGACGTTCCGCCGCCTCGATGAACGGTCGGAGGTAGCGCTTCGTGTCGGAGATCGCGGGCGGTCTCATCAGGAACACCCGGCCGATTCCCCGCAGGGCGGCCGGGAACGTCTCCGGTCGTTCGAAGTCCAGGACCCTGCTCTCGACCGACTCGGCGAACCGGGCCGGGTCGCGGACGCCGGCGACGACCGGCACCCCACGGGCGGCCAGCAGTTCCACCAGCGGCCCCCCCACGGTTCCGGTCGGTCCGGTGACCAGGACCGGCGCAGGACCGGTCGGGTCGCTGCCGGTCGGGTCGCTGCCGGTCGTGTCGCTGCCGGTCGTGTCGCTGCCGGTCATCGGGTCGCCCCCGTGGACCGCGCGGTGGAGCGGCCGTCGGACGCGGCCGGCGGACCGGTCACGACGACGGGGCACGGCGCGAACTCCACGAGCGAGCGGCTGGTCGAGCCGTGCAACATGCCCGCAGCCAACTCGGCGCCGAGGCCGCGGTGGCCCACGACGAGCAGCCGGGCGTCCGGCGCCCGGTCGAGCAGTGCGCGCAGGGGCGTGTCCTCCAGCACCAACCGCTGCAGGGACAGGCCCGGATGCGTCGCGGCGATCACGCCGAGCTCGGTGTCCAGCAGCGCCGCGCCCTGCGCGGCCAGGACGGAGGGGTCCTCCAGGCGGCGCCGGGTGGCACCGTCGGCCCCGGTGACCACGGCGGCCCACGTGTGCACGGCGACGAGCGGCGCGCCCAGCGACACCGCGAGCGCGGCGGCGAACTCCACCGCGCCCCGCCCGGGTGCCGATCCGTCCACCCCGACGACGACCGGGCCGCCGCGACGCGGGGGCAGTTGCGGAGTGGACCCGCGCACGACCGCCACCGGGCAGGCGATGCGGCCCACGAGGGCGAGGGCGACCGCGCCGGCGAGCATCCCGGACCGGGCCCCCTCGCCGTAGCTCCCGAGCGCCAGCATCCGGGCGCCGGCGGCACTCTGCGCGAGCACGTCGACGACGGCCCCGGTGACGACCTCCGCACGGGTCGGTCCGGCGCCCGCGCGCTCCGTGGCACCCGAGAGCTCGTCGAGCCACCTCGGGACCGGGAGCGGCCCGCCGTTCGGCACGGCGTGCACCAGGTGCAGCGGTGCTCCCCACACCTGCGCGAGGTCGGCGGCCCACCCGGCGGCGTCGCGGGCGCAGTCCGACGGATCGACCCCCACCACGACCGGGCCGGCGTCCGTGCTGCTGGCGTTCATGGTTGTGCCCTCCGTCCGGGCCCGGCAGGGCCCCAGGAGCCAGCCTTGCGGTGCGGGCCGTCGCCGTCCAGGGGCGCGGGCCCGGTGCGACCGGGTCGATCGGCCCTCCCGGCCCGGGCCGTGCGCCCCGCCCCGGCACCCGGCGCCCAGGCGGTACGGTCGGTGTGACGATCAGCGAGGAGGGCTCGTGGGTATCTCCGTGTTCCTGCTCGATGACCACGAGATCGTCCGGCGGGGCATCGCCCAGCTGCTCGAGACCGAGGACGACATCGAGGTCGTGGGTGAGGCGGGCACCGCCTCGCAGGCCATGGCCCGGATCCCGGCGCTGCGGCCCGACGTCGCGATCCTCGACGTCCGGCTGCCCGACGGCGAGGGCGTCTCGGTGTGCCGCGACGTGCGCTCCACCGTGTCGCCGCCGCCGGCCTGCCTGATGCTGACCTCGTACCTCGACGACGAGGCGTTGTTCGGCGCGATCATCGCGGGCGCGTCGGGATACCTCCTCAAGCAGGTCGCGGGCGTCGACCTCGTCGGCGCCGTCCGCACCCTCGCCGCCGGGGGCTCCCTTCTGGACCCCAAGGCCACCGCGCTCGTGCTGGAGCGCCTGCGCAGGGGCGACGAGCCCACCGATCCCCGGTACTCCTCGCTCAGTCCGCAGGAGCGGCGGATCCTGCGGCTCATCGCCGACGGGCTCACCAACCGGCAGATCGGCGCCGAGATGTTCCTGGCCGAGAAGACCGTGAAGAACTACGTGTCCTCGCTGCTGCACAAGCTCGGCTTCGCCCGCCGCACGGAGGCGGCCGTGTACGCCACGGAGCTGCGCCGGATCGACGGCGACCCGAACTGACGTCTCCGACCCGCGGCGGACCGCTCAGAGCAGCGGCACCCGCCAGCTCAGCCGCGTGCCGCCGAAGGATCCCGGCTCCACCGTCAGGGCGCCCGCGCACGCCCGCGCGCGGGCGTCGAGGTTGCTCAGCCCGCTGCGCGCCGCCGCCAGGTCGATGCCGACACCGTCGTCGACCACGTCGATCAACAGATCCGCACCGGCCTCGACGGTGACGGTCACGGCGGTCGCGGCGGCGTGGCGCACCACGTTGGTGACCGCCTCCCGGACCACGGCGACCGCGTGCACCCCGACCTCCGGGGACACCAGGGTGTCTACGGCGCCGGCCATCCGCACCGACGGGGCCAGGGCACTGCCCGCGGCCGCGGCCGCGGCGGTGTCCAGCAGCCGGCGCCGCAGCCCTGCACGGCTGCCGTCGCCGGTGGTGTGCAGGTCGAAGATCGCGGTGCGGATCTGCCGCACGGTCTCGTCCAGCTCCGCCACGGCCTGCTGGATGCGGTCCTGGACGTCGGGGTCCGAGCTGCGGCGCAGCGTGCTCTGCAGTTGCAGGCCGGTGGCGAACAGCCGCTGGATGACGTGGTCGTGCAGGTCGCGGGCGATCCGGTCACGATCGGCAAGGACGTCGAGGCGGCGCTGGTTCCGGTTCTTCTCCGCCACCTCCAGCGCGAGCGTGGCCTGCTCGGCGAACGAGGTCAGCAGCGGCACCTCGGTGGGCTCGAACGCGCTCCCCCCGCGCCGGCGCAGCGCGATCAGCACGCCGATCAACGTCTCCTGGGGGTGCAGCGGGACCGCGACCGTCGGCCCGTACGCGATCCCCTCACCGGCGAGCAGACCTCCAGGCGACCCCGCGAGCACGGCGGTGCGACCGGCCGTGACCTCGCTCAGCAGCGGGTCGTCCCCGGGCAGCCGCCGGCCGATCAGGTCGAGCTCCTCGGGCGCGCATGAGCCGCGGATGGTGAAGCTCCCCTCCCGCGGGTCGGGCCCCAGCACGATGACGGTGGCGTCGGACCTGGTCAGCTCCATCGCGCGCTGGGCGATCAGAGCCAGCGCGTCGCCCTCGCTCGCGCCGGACAGCAGCTCGCTGCGGATCTCGGCGGACGCCTCGAGCCACTGCTGACGCAGCCGGCCCTGCTCGAACAGGTCGGCGTTCTGCACCGCGATCCCGGCCGCCGACGCCAGCGCCTCGACCACGATCTCATCGTCCGCGGTGAACTCCCCTCCGCCGGCCTTCTCGGTGAGGTAGAGGTTGCCGAACACCGCGTCACCCAACCGGACCGGCACACCGAGGAAGGTGCGCATGGGCGGATGGTGCGGGGGGAACCCGACCGACGCCTCGTGCGCGCCCAGGTCGGGCAGCCGCAGCGGATGGTCGCCCAGGATGAGCTGCCCGAGCAGTCCCTTCCCCTCGGGCAGGTGCCCCATCCTGGCCCGGGTCGCCTCGTCCATCCCGATGTGGATGAACCGGGAGATGCCGCCGTTCGGCGCGAGGACGCCGAGCGCCCCGTAGCGGGCGTCGACGAGGTCCACGGCGGCCTGCACGATACGGCGCAGCGTGGTGTCCAGCTCGAGGCCCGCGGCGACGGTCAGGATCGCGTCGAGCAGGCCCTGCATCCGGCCCCGCGTCGCGATGATCTCGGCGAGCCGTTCCTGCACCTCGCCCAGCAGCTCGTCGAGCCGCAGGCCCGACTGCACACTCGACATCGCCGTCGCGCGATCCCGGTCGTCGCCTCGCACCTCGGCCCCCTGAGCTTCCACCTTCGGCTCCTGCCGCGGTCGGTCGCACCCACCGTGACACGGTCGGAGCATCCCGACAACATGTCGGCGCGCAACAGTGCGGGCACAAGTGCCGTTCCGGCTGGGGCTTTCGGCCGTATCCGCAGCGCGCCGGCAACGGCATCGTCGTCCCGGTCCGGCGCGACAGACGACCGGAACCCAATGATTCGACAGGGGTGAAATGACCTCGATCCCGAGCGTGTGGGAGCTGACCCCGGAGCAGGTGGACGGCCTGCTGGCGACGGCGAGCCGCGCACCGTCGCTGCACAACAGCCAGCCCTGGCGGTTCCACCCGACCGCGCGGGCGATCGAGCTGCGCGCCGATCCCGAGCGCGCGCTGCCCGTCGCCGACCCCGAGGGCCGCGAGCTGCGGATGGCCTGCGGCGCCGCACTGTTCAACCTCCGGCTGGCGGTGCAACAGCACGGCATCCGGCCGATCGTCACGATCCTCCCCGACCGTGACGACCCCGACCTGCTCGCGGTCGTCCGGCACGGCGGTTCGAAGGCGCCCACCCCGGAGCAGCGCCGACTGCTGACCGCCGTCCCGGCGTGGCGAACCAACCGGCACCCCTACAGCGACGAGGCGGTGGCCCCGTCCGACCAGTACGCCCTGCGCAGGGCCGCGCTCGACGAAGGCGCGTGGCTGCACATCGTCGGTGAGCCCGAGCAGCGGGCGGCGCTCCGCGAGATGGTGGTCCGGGCGCACGACATCCAGGTGGCCGACCCCGGCTACCTGGCCGAGCTCGAGCGGTGGACCGCCGCGTCGGAGGGCCGCCGCGACGGGGTGCCCGCGGCGGCGGCCGGCCCGCTTCCCGAACCCCAGGACCCCTGGGTGCTGCGCGACTTCACCGGCGGCAAGGGCCGGACGCGCGTCCCGGGCAAGGACTTCGAGAAGGAGCCGATGATCGCCGTGCTGACCTCGCACCTGTCCGGCGACGCGGCCGAGGTGCAGGTCGGCCAGGCGCTCCAGCGGGTGCTCCTCACGGCCACGGCCGGCGGTCTCGCCACGTCGTTCCTCTCCCAGGTCGTGGAGGTGTCGGCCATCCGCCAGGAGCTGCGGCAGCTGATCGGCGGGACCCGCCCGCCGCAGGCGGTGCTGCGCATCGGCCACGGCTGGCCGGTGGCCGCGACGCCGCGCCGCGAGAGCGCCGACCTGCTGGTGCCGGAACGGACCACCTCGACCTGACCGCCGGGACTTTCGGCGGCGATCCCGGGTCCTGTGACCGTGTCCGGCGTAGGCTCACCGGCGAATCGTCAGAGGCCCCGGAGACGACAGAACTCCCGCACCACGCCCGGTTCCGGCGCACCAGTCACCGACCATCCCACCGTCATCGTCGACTCCCGGGAGGCCACCGATGTTCCAGCAGGCCGTGCTCCACCCAGCAGCGTTCCACCCAGCAGCGTTCCACCCAGCAGCGTCCTACCAAGCGGCGTTCCAACAGCAGGGTGCCCCGTTGGGCAACCTCACGGTCTCCGCCCTCGTCGCGCTGCTCCCGCTCGTCACGATCTTCGTGCTGCTCGGTGTACTGAGGTGGAAGGCGCACTGGGCCGCGCTGGGCTCGCTCGCCGTGGCGATCGCGGTCGCCGTGTTCGCGTTCCGCATGCCACCCGACCTGGCCCTGCTCTCCGCCACCGAGGGCGCGGTGTTCGGGCTCTTCCCGATCATGTGGATCGTCTTCACCGCGATCTGGCTCTATCAGGTCACCGTGGTCAGCGGTCGCTTCGAGGACCTGCGCGGCGCGTTCCACCTCATCTCCGACGACCCCCGCGTCCAGGCGATCATCATCGCGTTCTGCTTCGGTGGCCTGCTCGAGGCGCTGGCCGGATTCGGTGCGCCGGTGGCCATCACCGGGGTGATGCTCATGGCACTGGGCTTCTCGCCGGTCCGGGCGGCCGTCGTCGTGCTGGTGGCCAACACCGCGCCCGTCGCCTTCGGCGCCATCGGCACGCCGATCATCACCGCGGGCACCCTCACCGGGATCCCCTACGCCGAGATCGGCGCGTACGTCGGGCGCCAGACGCCGATCCTCGCGTTCATCGTGCCGCTGCTGCTGGTCTTCCTGGTCGACGGCCGCCGAGGCGTGCGCCAGACGTGGCCGGTCGCCCTGTCGGTCGGCCTCACGTTCGCCGTCGCCCAGTTCGTCGCGTCGAACTACCTGTCCGTCGAGCTCACCGACATCGTCGCCGCGCTGGCGGCCCTCGTCGCGGCCGTCGTCACACTGCGGGTGTGGAACCCGCAGGGCGGGGACGAGGCCGCCGCGCGCCTGGCCGGCGAGTACGAGGCGGACAGGCCGGACCTCCCGGACCCCACGGACGGCGGCGCGGGCGTCTCCGGCGGGGGCGTGCAGACCCGGACGGCGCAGGACAAGCTGACCGACCACGCGGCCGGCCTGACCCGCGGGAAGCTGCTCATGGCGTTCTTCCCGTACCTGCTGATCATCGCCGTGTTCTCCGTCGCGAAACTGTGGACGCCGGTCAAGGAATTCCTCGGCGGCCAGGACGTCAAGATCGGGTGGCCCGGCCTGGACGGCAACGTCCTCAGCGCCGCCGGCAAACCGGTGAGCTCGACGGTCTACGTCCTCCCGTGGCTGTCCTCCCCCGGCACCCTGCTGCTGATCTGCGGGTTCATCACCGCGCTGGTCTACCGCGTCCCGTTGGTGAGGGCGCTGCGCGAGCTCGTCGCCACCGCCGTCAAGCTGAGGTGGGCGTTCCTCACCGTCGCGACGGTGCTGGCGCTGGCCTACGTCATGAACCTGTC
The DNA here is from genome assembly GCA_026785945.1 of Pseudonocardia sp. Classification (GTDB taxonomy): domain Bacteria; phylum Actinomycetota; class Actinomycetes; order Mycobacteriales; family Pseudonocardiaceae; genus Pseudonocardia. The sequence continues at coordinate 15,275 of JAJAZD010000102.1, forward strand.
CGGCCAGACCATCACCATCGGCGTGTGGATCGCCGGCACCGGCGCGGTGTTCGCGTTCCTGTCGCCCATCCTGGGCTGGCTGGGCACCGCGGTGACCGGTTCCGACACCTCGTCGAACGCCCTGTTCGCCACCTTGCAGCAGACCGCCGCGCAGCAGGCCGGGCTCGACCCGACCCTGCTCGTCGCCGCGAACACCTCCGGCGGCGTCGTCGGCAAGATGATCAGCCCGCAGAACCTCACGATCGCCGCGACGGCCGTCGGCATCGTGGGCCGGGAGGCCGAGCTGTTCCGCAAGGTCGTGATGTGGAGCATCGGCCTGCTCCTCGTGCTCTGCGTGCTGGTCTACCTGCAGTCCACGCCGGTCCTCGGCTGGATGCTGCCGTGAGGCCCGCCGTAGCGGCCACCCTGGGCATGGTCGTCGTCGAGGCCGGGACGGGGGCGTCATGAGCCTGGACCGCGACGTGGTCGGCGAGCTGGAGACGATCGTCGGCGCGGATCACGTCCGCACCGGTCGCGGCGACCTGGAGCCCTACGCCCGGGACGCGACGCCGCTGTTCCGCGGCGTCCCGGACGCGGTGGTGTCGCCGCGCACGGCCGAGGAGGTCGCCGCGGTCCTGCGGCTGGCCACCCGTACGGGCATCCCCGTGATACCGCGAGGCGCGGGCTCGAACCTCTCCGCCGGCACCCTCGCCGACCGCGGCGGGATCGTGCTCGTACTCACCCGGATGGACCGCATCCTGGAGATCAGCCCCGACGAGCTGCTCGCGCGCGTCGAGGCGGGCGTCACGACGGCGGCGCTGGGCGAGGCGGCCGCGGCGAAGGGCCTGCTCTACGCGCCCGACCCGGGCAGCCGGACCGTGTCGACGGTCGGCGGCAACGTCGCCACCTGCGCGGGCGGGCTGCGGGGCCTCAAGTACGGCGTCACCCGCAACTACGTGTTGGGCACGACGGCGGTCCTCCCGACCGGCGAGATCATCCGCACCGGCGGGCGGCTGTGGAAGGACGTCGCGGGTTACGACCTGACCCGCCTGCTGACCGGCTCGGAGGGCACGCTGGGCGTCCTCACCGAGATCACCGTCGCCCTGCTGCCGATGCCGGCCACCACGAACACCGGGGTCGCCTACTTCCCGACGCTGGCCGACGCGGGCCGGGCCGTCACCGCCGTCATCGGCGACGGCATCGTCCCGGCGACGCTGGAGTTCCTCGACGCGAAGTGCATCGGCGCCGTCGAGGAGTACGCGAACCTCGGCCTGCGACTGGACGCGGGTGCGCTGCTGCTGTTCGGCGACGACGGCGCGGCGGACGCGGTGGAGCGCAACCTCACCCGCATCGGCGAGCTGTGCACGGCCCACCGGGCCATGGAGGTGACGCTGGCCGCGGACGTCGCCCGCTCCGACGCCCTGCTCGCCGCCCGCCGCTGTTCGCTGCCCGCGCTCTCCCGGCTCGGCACGCTGACCATCCTCGAGGACGCGACGGTGCCCCGGCCCCGCCTGGCGGAGATGGTGGGACGCATCGACGAGATCGCCGAGCGATACGACGTCCCGATCGCCACCTTCGGCCACGCCGGAGACGGCAACCTGCACCCGACGTGCGTCGTCGACCGGCAGGACGACGCCGCGATCGAACGCGCGCACAAGGCGTTCGGCGACGTCTTCGCCGCCGCGATCGGCATGGACGGCACCATCACCGGCGAGCACGGCGTCGGCGCGGCGAAGCTGCCCTACCTCGAAGCCCGGCTCGGGGCCGACCAGATGGCCCTGCTGCGCCGCATCAAGGCCGCTTTCGATCCCGCCGGGATCCTCAACCCCGGGAAGCTGGGCTCGTGACCACGGACCGGGTCACCGGGCGCGGCATCTTCGACCCGGAGCTGCTCGACCGCTGCATCTCGTGCGGTTTCTGCCTGCCGGCCTGCCCGACCTACGCGCAGACCCTCGACGAGGGCTCGTCGCCGCGCGGGCGCATCAACCTGATGCGGGCGCTGGAGACCGGCGAGCTCGACGACGACGACTCCCGGCTGCGCGAGGAGGCGTCGTTCTGCCTCGGCTGCCGGGCGTGCGAGCCCGTCTGCCCGGCGGGCGTGCAGTACGGCCAGCTGCTGGAGACCTGGCGCGACCACCAGTGGAGTGGGCGCCGCCGGCCTCCCCTGGCCCAGCTGCTCATGCTGGTGGCGTCGCGGACGCCACTGCTGCGGGCGATCGGAGTGGTGCGCCGCCACGCCCGCACCCCGTCCGTCCCGGCTGCGCCGACCACCCTCATGCTCGGCTGCTTCGAGCGCGGTCTCTACCCGGGGGTCAGCCGGTCGGCGCGGGCGCTCCTGCCCGACATCGCCGTGCCGGCGGACCAGGGCTGCTGCGGGGCGCTGCACGCCCACAACGGTGAGTCCGAACGGGGCGTGGAGCTGGCCCGGCGGCTCGGGGAGCAGCTCCCGGGCGTCATCGTCACCACCGCGGGCGGGTGCGCCGCCCACCTGACGACCGTGCTCGGCCGCGACCGCGTCCACGAGCTGAGCGAGCACCTCGTGAAGACCGGTGCGTCGCCCGTCGGCCGGCTGAGCGTCGGGGGTCGTCGGGCACGGGTGGCGCTGCAGGACTCCTGCCACCTGCGCAACGGCATGGGTGTCTTCGCCGAGCCCCGCGCGCTGATCTCGGCGGTCGCCGACCTCGTCGCGGTGCCCGGCGAGGCCTCCTGCTGTGGCGCCGCGGGCACCTACTCCCTGCTCCGTCCCCGTGACAGCCGCCGGATCCTCGACCCCAAGCTCGACGCGATCGAGGCCGCGGACCTCGACTACGTGGTCGCGGTCAACCCCGGTTGCCTGCGCCAGCTGGAGACGGGCCTGCGGCGCCGGTCCAGCAAGGTCCGGGCCGTGCACCTCGCGGATCTCCTCGCGGCCGCCGCGGGCGGCACGCCGCTGCCCCGCGGGAGGCGCTGGACGCTCCCGCGGATCCGTGTCCCCGCGCGCCGCGCAGGAGCGGCCAGGATCACCGGCGGCCCGACGGCCTGACCGCGACGCGGTTCACGTGACCGCCCGACCACGGGGCCGCCGTGCGTCAGCGGATCACCCCGGTGTCTCGGCGTCGGACATCTGGGCCGCCCACAGGTCGGGGCCGAACACCTCGTACCGGATGCGGGAGGCCGGCACGCCGCGGGCCAGCAGGGTGGACCGCGCCTGGCGCATGAACGGCAGCGGGCCGCAGGTGAACACCTGGATGTCGTCGGGCAGCTCCACATCGGACAGGTCCATGAGGCCCTGGCGCGAGAGGTGGTCCCCGGGGTCGACGCTCTCGTACCAGGTGTAGGCGGTGAAGTCGTCGATCTGGCGGCCTACGTGCAGGACGGTGCTGCGCAGCGCGTGGTCCTGCGCGGTGCGGTCGGCGTGCGCGACGATCACCTTGCGCTCGGGCTGGGTCCGGGCGATGTGCTCCACGATCGGCAGCACCGTGGTGATCCCCGTGCCCGCGCTGGCCAGCAGGAGTGGTTCACCGGACTCCGGGACGACGAAGTCCCCGGCGGGGGCGCTGACATCGAGCGGGTCGCCGACGGCCGCGTGATCGTGGAGGTAGGACGAGACGCGGCCGTCCGGCGCGCCGTTCACGCCCCGCACGCGGCTGACCGTGATCTGCAGCCGGGTGCCCGACGAGGTGGAGGACACCGTGTACTGCCGGGGCTGGCGGTCACCGCCGGGCAGGTCCACGAAGACCGAGACGTACTGGCCCGGGTTGATCACCGGCAGCTCGCCGCCGTCGGCCGGCTGTGGAGGTCGACCTGCCCACCGGCGCCGTCTCCGTCACCACCAGCAAGCCGGTCGACGACGCGGACGTCCACGCCGCCGTCGCGGAAGCCGGCTACCGCATCGCCTCGGCGTAGCCGCGCCGTCACCACGTCGCCGTCACCAGGAACCGGAGGTGGACCGGACATGAACACTGCCGCGAAGCTCTCCGCCCACGGTGCGGCGCTCGCCCTGCTCGTCGCGGGGGCGTGGGCGACCGGGTCCGCCGTCGGTCCCCTCATCGCCCCCACCGCCACCGCGGGCGAACACGGCTCGGCACCCGGCGGCACCCTCGCGGAGGCCGTGGCCGACGAGCCCGGCGGGCTGGCGTCGAGCAGGGGCGGCTACACCCTCACGCCCACCGACCCGATGCTCACCGCGGGCTCCACCGCGACCTTCTCCTTCACCGTCGCCGCCCCCGACGGCGCCCCGCTCACCGCGTTCGACGTCGAGCACGACAAGCGGATGCACCTGATCGTGGTCCGCCGCGACACCACAGCCTTCCAGCCGTGCACCCCGAGATGGCTCCCGACGGCACCTGGTCGGTCCCGCTGACGCTGCCGACCGCGGGCTCCTACCGCGTGTTCGCCGACCTCGCCCCGACGGGGGGCGAGGGCACCACGCTCGGCGTCGACGTCTTCGCGGCGGGGACCTCCGAGCCGGTGGCGCGGCCGAGTTCACCGTGCCGGCCGCGCCCGCCGACGCCACGCCCGGCGGCCCGTCGAGGCCGTCACTGTCGTCAGGACAGCCCGCGGGCGGGGCATGATCGCCACCAATGGTGCTGGAGCGTCATCGGTGACGCTCCCGCACCACATACGCTGATCACGGCTCCGTCGGCGGTCCGCTCGACGCGCAGCCGGGTCGTCGAGCGCGTGGCCGGCCCCGCTCGGGGGTTGGTCGGTTCCTGTCCGGGTCGGGTTGCCATGATGTCCTGTGAACCACTGCTCTGCACGGGATGGCATCCGAGGCAGTGACCCTGCTCTCACCGCCTCGCTCAGGAGGATTCCCGGGTTGTCGTTCTCCACACGCCTCGACCCCGCCGATGGCGACGGGCCCACCGCGCGGCACCCCGTCGTCGTGCGGGTGACCACCGCCCTGGCCGCACTGCTCGTGCTCGTCGCCCTCGTCGCGCCGACCGAGATCAGTCGTCTCACACCGGGTGAGTTCGTGCGCATCCCGGTCGAGGGCATCCTCGGCGCCGCCCTCGTCCTCGTCCTGCCGGCGAGGGCGAGACGGGCGGTGGCAGGGCTGCTCGGAGTGACCCTCGGGCTGCTGACCATCGTCAAGTTCCTCGACATGGGCTTCGTCGCGGTTCTCGCCCGCCCGTTCGACCCGGTGCTCGACTGGGTCCTGTTCGACGACGCCCTCACCGTCGCCGCGGAGTCTCACGGCCCGGTCGGCGTGATCGGCGCCGTGGCCGCGGCCGTCGTTCTCGCGATCGTCGTGCTCGTCGCGATGACACGGTCGGTCCTGCGCCTGAGCCGCCTCGTGGCCCGGCACGACACCACGGCGCCCCGCCCCGTCGCGGTGTTCGGGGTCATCTGGGTCACCTGCGCGGTGCTCGGCTCGCAGATCGTCCCGGGCGTGCCGGTCGCCACCAACAGCGCGACCGGCCTGGTCTACGACCACGCGGTCCAGGTGCGCGACGGCCTGCAGGATCAGCAGGGGTTCGCCTCGGCCGCCGCCGTCGACGCCTTCCGCGACACCCCGGGCGAGGAGCTGCTGACCTCACTGCGCGGCAAGGACGTCGTCTTCTCTTTCGTCGAGAGCTACGGGCGCGACGCGGTCGAGGATCCGGAGTTCGCGTCGCAGGTCGGCGCGGTGCTCGACGCCGGGGACCAGCGACTGGACGCGGCCGGGTTCGCCTCCCGCAGCGGCTTCCTCACCTCGCCGACGGCGGGCGGTGGCAGCTGGCTGGCCCACTCCACGTTCCAGTCCGGCCTGTGGGTCGACAACCAGCAGCGCTACGACAGCCTCGTCGCCCGCGACCGCCTGACACTCACCAGCGCGTTCCGGCGGGCGAGCTGGCGCACGGTCGGCGTGATGCCGGGCAACACCGAGCCCTGGGAGGAGGGCGCGTTCTACGGCTTCGACAAGGTCTACGACTCCACGAGCATCGGGTATCGCGGGCCGAACTTCGGCTGGGCACCCGTCCCCGACCAGTACACCCTGTCGGCCTTCGAACGATCCGAGCGCGCGACCCCGGACCGGGCCCCGCTGATGGCCGACATCCCCCTCGTGTCCAGCCATTGGCCCTGGGCGCCGCTGCCCCGGCTCATCGACTGGGCCGACGTCGGCGACGGCTCCGTCTTCCAGCCGATGCTCGCGGAGGGCGAACAGCTCGACGCCGTGTGGAGCGACCCCGACCGGGTACGCACCGAGTACCGGCGTTCCATCGAGTACTCGCTGAACAGCCTCATCTCCTACGTGGAGACCTACGGCGACGACGACCTCGTACTCGTCTTCCTCGGCGACCACCAACCCACCCCGAACATCACCGGTGACGGCGCGAGCCGCGACGTACCGATCACGGTCGTCACACGCGACCGGGTCGTCCTGGACCGGATCTCGGGGTGGGGCTGGGACGACGGTCTGAAGCCCGGTCCACAGGCCCCGGTCTGGCCGATGGACGCCTTCCGCGACCGGTTCCTGACCGCCTTCGGACCGCAGGCCGAGCCCGCAGGATCGCCTTCTCCGGCCCACTGACCACAGCCACCGCGGACACCTGCTGCCCGAGAGCCGCTTCCTCGGTGCGGCCCGCGTCCATCAGGATCAACGCCCTCGTCACGGTCTGCGGACGGCTTTCCGCCCGGCGCTACCGTGGCGTATGACCGCGACGCAGACGTCCGTGATCGGCGTCGAACACCCCAACGCCGTGCGGGTGGCGCTGGTCGGCGGCAAGGCCGAGAACCTCGCCGCGATGATCGCTCGCCGCGCCCCTGTCCGAGACCGTCGTGGCCGCTGTCACGGCCGCCTACGCCAGGCTCGGGGCCGACGTGGCGGTGGCCGTCCGTTCCTCGGCGACCGCGGAGGACCTTCCGACGGCCAGCTTCGCCGGGCAGCAGCCGTGAACCCCGACCACGTCGTCGTCGAGGGCGACGGGACGATCGTCGAGCACCGGGTGGGCGACAAGTCGATCGCCATCCGGGCCCGGGCGGGCGGCGGCACCGAGCGGGTCACCGCCACCGCGGCGGGCCCGTGCCTGTCGGACGCCCGGATCCAGGACCTGGTCGCGCTGGGGCGCCGGGTCGAGGCCCGTTTCGGCGCCCCGCAGGACATCGAGTGGGCGATGGACGGCGACGGCGACGGCGACGGCGGACTGTGGCTGACCCAGTCCCGGCCGATCACGACGCTGTACCCGCTGCCGGTGCCGACGCGGCCCAGCCTGCGGGTGTACGTCTGCGTCAGCCTGGCCCAGGGCCTCACCCGGCCGATGACGCCGATGGGGCTGTCGGCGTGTCGTGTGATCACCTCGACGGGGGCGGTGCGGGCGTTCGGGGTGCCGGTGGACGATCCGCTGGCCAGCCGAGTCGGCCGTCCGGTGATGCTGGCCGCCCTCGACGTGATGGAGGCCCGTTCCGCGGTGGTGCTGCGCGGACTGCTGCGGGAGCCGGAACTGTCGGTGCTCACGACGTCGCTCGCGAGGTCGTTGTGGCCGTTCGTGCGGCGGGTGCTGCGGGTGGTCGTGGGCTTCCGGATGCCGCCGCTGCTGGCGCTGTCGCTGCTGCGCCCCGCCGCCGCCCGACGGCACGTCGGCCGGATCGGTGAGCGACTCCGCGCCACCACGGCCCCGGCGGGCGCCGCCCTCGGCGCGGGCCGCCACCTACGAGCTGCAGCGGGAGCTGGCCGCGTTCCTGCGCGAGTGCGGGCACCGGGCCGTCGCGGAGATCGACCTCGGTATGCCGCGCCGGTCCGACGCACGTGCTGGGCTCGCTGGCCAACTACCTGCGGTTCGACGATCCGGACCGTGCCCCGGACGGTCGGTTCGTCGAGGAACAGCAGCGAGGGCTTCATGAGCAGCTCTAGAGCGACGGTGGGTGTGCAGGGGTCGGGGCCTCGACGACCAGATTGCGTCTCGGACGCCAGGTCGGAGTGGTTGCCCAGCCGATCGCGCTCGGGGCGCCGGTCACCGTTGCCGCTCGGGCCTCCATGCCCCATCGCCGGTCGCCGGGGACAGTATCGATCGTCGGTGCCGGCCCGGGTCGGTCGCCCCGCTCACCGTCCCACATGTGCGTGACGATGCTGCCGATTCGGGGCCGGTGACGATGGGAAGTCGCCGTGGTAGCGGCAACACTGTAGGGATGACGAAGTCCCGCGCCGGCAAGGACGAGAAGACCACACGGAACAAGGCCGACAAGTTCCCACAGGCGACCTATCAGCAGGAGCTCCTGCGCCTGCAGGGCGAGCTCGTCCAGATGCAGGAGTGGGTCCGGACCACGGACTCCCGGCTGGTCGTGATCTTCGAGGGCCGTGACGCCGCCGGCAAGGGAGGCACGATCCAGCGGGTCTCCGCCTATCTCAACCCCCGGGTGTGCCGCATCGTCGCGCTGCCGGCCCCGTCGGCGCGGGAGCAGACGCAGTGGTACTTCCAGCGCTACATCGGCCAGCTGCCCGCCGGCGGCGAGATCGTGCTGCTGGACCGCAGCTGGTACAACCGCGCCGGGGTCGAACGCGTCATGGGGTTCTGCACGCCGCAGGAGTACAACCGCTTCATGCGCCAGTGCCCGATCTTCGAGAACCTCCTCATCGAGGACGGCATCCTGCTGCGCAAGTACTGGTTCTCGGTGAGCGACGTCGAACAGGAGCGGCGCTTCCGCGAGCGGATGGAGAACCCCCTCAAACGGTGGAAGCTCTCACCGATCGACATGGAGTCGATCACCCACTGGGACGACTACTCGCAGGCCAAGGACGACATGCTCGCGCACACCGACACCGACATCTCACCGTGGTTCGTGGTGGAGGCGGAGGACAAGCGCCGCGCGCGCCTGAACATGATTCACCACCTGCTCTCGACCGTCCCGTGGAAGCAGGTCGAGCAACGGGAGCTGACGCTGCCGGAACGCCCGAAGGGCCGCGATTACCGCCGTCCTCCCCGGGAGGTGTCGCGGACGGTTGCCGACCACGCCATGTCGTTGTTGACATAGGAGGGCACCGCGTCCCGCCGAGCCGGGAGCCACGGGGCCCAGAACCTGGAGGCTTATTCATAAGCTGCGGAAAAAGAATAGACCGACGACGGCCTTGAGCAGGCTCGGATACTTCTCGATCGGTGCGCGGCAGCGTCCACCCTCTTCACTGAGAATCCGCCATGTCTCGAGGTTCGCTACAGCGTGCTCAACCGCGGATCGCATCTTGCTGAGACCAGTATTGAAAGCGAGTTCGGTCGGGTGAAGGTCCCCGCCTGCAGGTTTCTTGAACGGTACGATGTGAATGCCATCGACGCCGACGTAACCCAGATCAGCGATAGTCGAATGGTCGGTGAGGACCTCGGCCAGTCCCGATGCGGCAAACGCGTGGGCGTCGTGGCGGGCGCCACGCACCGGGACCGGCCCGACCGCGACGAGGACACCG
>JAJAZD010000103.1 GCA_026785945.1 Pseudonocardia sp.
GCCCCAGATACGTTCGTCACCCGCCGCCCGCGAGTCAGGGGTGGTCTGCTTGCGGCGACCAGTATGCGGGGAGCCCGTTCCCGGTGGTCCCGCGGCTCGCCGGCGTGACCGCCGCCGCCGCCGTCCTCCGTCCCCGAGTCGTTCGAGCCCGAGCAACACGCCGCCCAGGCCCGCCTGGAGTCGGCGGTCGGTGACGGCCGCCTCACGCTCGACGAGTTCACCGACCGCCGCGGGCGGGTGTGGGCGGCCACCGCACCGGGTGAGCTGGTCGGCGTGCTGGACGACCTGCCCGTCCCGGTCGTCGGGCAGACCGCGTCGGCGCGGTCCACGATCGTCTGCGTGATCGGAGACGCCCGGCGCCGCGGCCGGTTGGTCCCTGCGGCCCCGCACCACCGCCTGGCTGCTGCTGGGGGACCTGGACCTCGACCTGCGGGGCGCGCTGACCACCGGCGGCGACATCGAGATCGTCGTGTACAGCGTGTTGGGTGACGTCACGGTGACAGCCCCGGAGGGCGTGGAGGTGGAGCTCGGCGGGTTCACGCTGCTCGGGGACCACAAGATCGACCTCGCCGCGGTGCCGCGGGTGCCGGGGACCCCGACGGTCCGGGTGCGGGTGTACTCGCTGCTCGGTGACACCGCGGTGCGCAGCGCCCGCTAGTACGGCCGGCAGGTCAGGAGCCGCTCGACCGGCCAGGTGTTGCGCACGCGCTCCGGCGCCACCCCGCACGCGGCGGCGCGTTCGCAGCCCTTGCCGAGCCAGTCGAGCTGGCCGGGGGCGTGGGCGTCGGTGTCGATCGTGAACTCGCAGCCCGCCTCCACCGCGAGACGCAGCAGCCGGCTCGGCGGATCGAGACGTTCGGGGCGCGAGTTCACCTCGACCGCAACCCCGTATCCGGCGCACGCCGCGAACACCGCGTCGGCGTCGAACTCCGACTCCGGACGCGTGCGGTTGCCCGTCACCATGCGACCCGTGCAGTGCCCGAGCACGTCGACGAGCGGGTTCGCGACGGCCGTCAGCATGCGTTCGGTCATCTCCGCCCGCGGCATGCGGAGCTTGGAGTGCACGGACGCGACGACGACGTCCAGCTCGGCGAGCAGGTCGGGGTCCTGGTCGAGCGACCCGTCCTCGTTGATGTCGACCTCGATGCCGGTGAGCACCCGGAAGCCGTCCCCCAGCTCGACGTTCAGCTCCGCGACCTGCTCGATCTGCGCGCGCAGCCGGGCCGCGGAGAGCCCGTTCGCGACGGTGAGGCGGGGCGAGTGATCGGTGATGACCACGTAGTCGTGGCCCAGCTCCCGAGCGGTCCGCACCATCTCCGCCATCGGGGATCCTCCGTCGGAGGCATCCGTGTGGGTGTGGCAGTCACCGCGGACGGCGCCGCGCAGAGCCAGTGCGGCGCCGTCGAGCGGCGGGACCTCCGTGGTCTCCAGCCGGTGCAGGTAGGCGGGCTCCTCCCCCGACAGCGACTCGCCGACGCAGCGCGCGGTCACCTCGCCGACGCCCTTCAACCGCAGCAGCTCTCCCGTCCTGTTGAGCCGCTCCAACTCGCCGGTGTCCCGGCCGTCCAGGACGGCCACCGCACCTCGGAAGGCCCGCACCCGGTAGGTCGACTCGTGCGCCCGCTCCAGCAGGAACGCAATGCGCCGCAGGTCGGCCACGGCGTCCCGGGGTTCGCTCACGAATCCGATCGTCGCACGGTCGTCCCGTCGCCGGCCCGCCCGACCCGCACGCACCCAGGGCCCGACTCGCACGCACGTAGACCCCGACTCGCGCGCGCTCAGGGCCCGACTCGCGGGGTTGGGGGGTGGGGTCAGGGGCGGGCGGCGCGCCAGAGGGCGGGCAGGCCGGCCTCTATCCGCTCGGCCCGGGCCGCGTCGCGGCCGTACAGGACACCGAAGCTGAACCCGTTCTCCCCGTCGCCGGCGCCCAGCGCACCCAACTCACGCAGCGCCACACGGGCGATGACGGTGTCCTGGTGCTCACCGAGCGCCTCCTGCAGCTCCCTGAGCCCTCGCGCCTTCCCCTTCCCGACCACCGGCCGGGCCACCTCGGTGGCGTAGCGCAACCGCTTGCCGGCCTTGCGGGCGGCGTGGACCGCAACGTCACGCTCGGCGCCGAGGGTGGCGGGGTCGGTCGCGACGTCCATGGCGAGCTTCAGGCGCCGCGCACTTGTCGCGAGCTGGGCCGGCAGTACCTTCCGGGCGGGACGACCGGCGCGCTTCGTGAACGGCGGGTCCGCCACCAGGTCGTCGAGATCACGGCGCAGGCTCGCGTACGCCGCGCCGTCCAGGGCGGTGAGCACGTGTGCCCGCGCCTCGGCCTCGACCCGGGCGAAGTGCCGTGTGACCCGGGCCTGCACCGGTCCGAGCAGCAGCTCGGGATCCACGGACCGCAGTCCCGTCGAGATGCGCTCGCGCAGCACCTCGGCGTCGCGGGCGGGGGCCAGCTGCCCGGCCAGGTCGCGCAGGCCGGTCACCACCGCATTGGTACGCCCGCGCTCCAGCAGCGGCCGGTAGGCCTGCAGTGCGCTGCGCAACCGCCGCGACGCCACGCGGAACTGGTGCACGGCGTCGGGCTCGTCCCGGCGGACACGCAGGTCCTCGACGGCGAGCCGGTCGACCTGCGCCGCGAGGTGATCGAGCAGGATCGCGCCCGCGGAGGCACGGCGATCGCGGGCCGGACGGCGGAGCGCGCGCGACGCCGGACGCATCAGCCGGTCCAGCTCGGCCTCACCTGCGGCGGCGGCCGGGCGCAGGCCCAGTTCGAGGAGCCGGTTCCCGATCTCGACGACCAGCGTGTCGCGCGCTCCCCCCCGGCGGATCTGAGCCTCCGTCCAGCCCTCGACGTCCGTGGCACGCCCGAGGGTGGCGAGCGTGACGTCGTCGTGGACGACGGTGGCGAGCACGCGGTCGTCGGCGTCGAGCAGCCGGGTCTCGGTGCGAATGGTGCGGATGCGGCCCGCGGGGCGGACCGCCCGGTCGCGGACCACGCCGCGCACCAGCTCGTCGAGCTGGGCCGGGACGGCCGGCGCGACGGCGGCATCGGCGGCGAGCGGCACGGTCAGCCGCTCCGCGGTGTCGCCGTCGGGCAGGTCGAGCCGCCAGTGCGGCCGCTCGTCACCACCTCGACTCACGGCGAGCCCGATCCCGGCGGCGGCGAGCCGGTGGTCGTCGGTGTCGTGGCGCTCGACCTCCAGCACCCGCGACGGTGCGGTGTCGGCGCGATGGACGCCGGGCAGTGCGGCGAGGCGGGGAGCGCCGACGCCAGCGGGTCCACGGTAGGTCGGATCGGTTCGGGAGGTGGTCGTCGGCGTCATCCGTATGAATACCCGCGTACGCCGCGCGTTAACCATCCGGCAACCGGGACTTCATCACTTTGCCCATGGCGTTGCGGGGCAGCGCGTCGGTGAACCGCACCGCGCGGGGCCGCTTGTGGGGAGCGAGCAGCGCGGCGACGTGGTCGATCAGCTCGCGCGCGGACGGCGGCTCCCCGACCGGGACGACATGCGCGACGATCCGCTGGCCGAGGTCGTCGTCGGGGATCCCGACGACCGCGGCCTCGGCCACGCCCGGGTGTTCCAGCAGGACGTTCTCGATCTCTCCCGCGCCGATCTTGTAGCCACCGGACTTGATCAGATCGGTCGCGCTGCGCCCGACCAGCGCCAGTGCACCGGACGCCGTCCAGCGACCGACGTCGCCGGTCGCGAACCAGCCGTCGGGGGTGCGGGCGGCGGCCGTCGCATCGGGCCGGTTGAGGTAACCGTCGAACAGTCCGGGGCCCCGGACCTCGATCGTGCCGAGATCGCCGTCATCCTGCCCGGCCCCGCCCTCCAGCGCCACGATCCGGACCTCCGTACCGGGCAGCGGACGTCCGACCGTCCCGGGTTCCGGGTCGTCACCCGTCCCCGCCGCGGTCAGGATCAGTGTCTCGGTGAGGCCGTAGCGCTCCAGCACCGCGAGCCCGGTGGCCCGCCGGATCCGGGCGTGGTCGACCGCGGTCAGCGCGGCGGAACCGGAGATCAGCACGCGCGCCCGCCCGATGGCGGCCGCCGGGACCGGGTCGGCGTCGAGCTGGTCGGCGAGGCGGTGGTACTGCGTCGGGACGCCGAACACGAGCGTCGCGCCGGACGCGGCGAGCACACCGGCGTCCAGGGTGCCCAGGTGGTGCAGCGTGCACCCCCGACGCAGCGGCCCGAGCACCCCGAGCACCAGGCCGTGGACGTGGAACAGCGGCAGCGCGTGGGCGAGCAGGTCCGCGGCCGTCCAGTCCCAGGCGCCGGCCAGTGCGTCGAGGTTGGACGCGACCGCACCCCGCGAGAGCACGGCGCCCTTCGGCGGGCCGGTGGTGCCGGAGGTGTACATGACGAGCGCGGGCGCCCCGGGCGGCGGCTCGTCCCACGGCGCCCGACCGGCCGCGGCCGGGTCCGCGGTCAGCACGGCCAGGTCCACGTCGATGCGCGGGAGCTCGCCGAGCGCCCCGGGCAGCGCGGATCCGGGCGCGGCGAGGACGACGTCCGGCGTGGCGTCGGCGAGGACGTGCGCGAGCTCCCGCTCCCCCAGCCTGGGGTTGAGCGGGACGGCCGGCACGCCCGCGAGCAGCGCCCCTGTGACCCCGACGGCCGTGTGCAGGGTCGGGGTCGCGTGCACCGCGACC
>JAJAZD010000104.1 GCA_026785945.1 Pseudonocardia sp.
GGCGGGCCCGCCCGGGCCCGGGCCCCCCCCCCCCCCCCCACCCGCCGGGCCCAACCCCCCCCCCCCCCGCCCGGGCCCCCCCCCCGCCCCGGCGGCCCCCCCCCCCCCCCCCCCCCCCCGGGCGCCCTCCGGCGGGGGGGGGGGGCCCGGCGTCCCCGGGGCCCGCCCCCCCCACCGCAGACAGCGATCATGCAAGCTGACTCGGCCCACACCGGCGCGGAATCGGTCACCGCGCCATGCTGCGCTGCGTCCACTCACCTTCGACGACACCGACGTCAGACGTGCGGAGGGCATCCGGTCCCGAACCGACAAGATCACGTGCCAGGACCGTCCGACCTCGAAGTGCTCGTCGAGGATGCGGGCGACGAGGTGGTCGCGGGTGCGGACGCCGACCTTGGCGAAGATCGACTTGAGATGGTCCTGGACCGTGTTGAGCGAAATGAAGAGCCGGCCCGCGATTTCGGCCGACGACATTCCCGCGATCACCGTTGCGGCACCTGACGCTCGCGGCCCGGTCGCCGTGGCAACGGCGTAGGCGGGCACATCGCTCTGGTCCCGGTCATCGGGAACTCGATCGTCGGCCACACCTCGGGATCCGTGTGGTCCCAACCTACCCAGCGCGGACTCGGCAGCGGCGGCGCGACGGTCACGTCGGCCAGTTCGGCCATCAGCCGGGCGAACACCTCCGCGTAGCGCACGGCCACGTCCGGCGAGTCCCCGTGCAACACGTCGCCGCCGGGCGGGAACTCCTCGGCGTGCACGGCCGGCGAGCCGACACCGACCACCGGCGTGAGCGGCCGGGCACACGGGAACCCGGCGTTCGGCCAACCGGGCCTGTGCTGCGACACACGACACGGCCTGCCACCGGTTGGCCTGTGCGCAAATGTCGATGCTCCGGTGTGCCGCACGGAGCCGTCCGGGCTGGCCGGCTGGTTGTAGAAGACGAAGTCGGCGTCGGACCGCACGCGGCTATTCGTAGTACACGAACTGGACATCACAAGCTTCGTGAGCTGGGCAGGGGCCGGTACGGTCTGGGACCGTTCGAGCGGGTCCTGTTCGCACTCGTCGCCAACCGCGCCCTGGCCCCGTCGTCGAAGCTGGCCGCCGCGGACTGGGTCTCATCAGACGTGCACATCGACGGGCTACCCGAGGTCTCCGACGATGTCTGCTACCGGTCGATGGACTGGCTCCACGACGGGCGCGAACAACTGGAGAAAGAGGTGTTTCACCAGGTCGCGAACCTGCTCAACCTCGAGGTCGACCTGTTGTTCTTCGACACCACCTCCACCTACTTCGAACTCGACGACGCCGACGAGCCGGTCGCCCGCGACGAACGCAGCCATCGGCTGCCCACCCAGGACACCACCTCCACCCAGGACACCACCTCCACCCAGGACGACACCGCCACCCAGGACGACACCGCCACCCAGGACGACACCGCCACCGAGGACGGTGGGAGCGAGGGCAACAGCGGGAACGAGGACAACAGCGTCGGGTTCCGCGCCTGGGGCAAGTCCAAGGACTCCCGCGACGACCTGCCCCAGATCGTGATCGGGATGGCGGTCACCCGCGACGGGATCCCGGTGCGGGTGCATGAACGGCCACGGCCCTCCGACGCTCCGCGCTGCCTCACGCGACGGGTGGACTCGGTTCGCTCAGGTGGCTCACCCCCGGGTTTGGCAACGCTCCACCTCGCCTGCCTCGGTCGCGTGCCGATGGATCGTGCACGGCCACCGATGCCGACCCGCCTGGGCGCCGTCCGAGCACACCCGGCACCGGCCGCGCCCATCGTCACCGTGGGCGGCCAGCAACCGGGCGGACATGCCAGGCTGGGACACGATGAGCGCCACGAGAGGGTTCACCGCCACCCTCCCGCCCGGAGCACGAGTGACCGCTGCGTGCGGATGCGGTGGTGCCCGGGCTGGCGGAGCCGGCGGATACGGATGAGGAGAACGCGGAAGGACACACACGCACCGTTGCGGTGGTGTCACGCTGGGAGTGGTACGTGCCGTCCGAGTAGGACACGGCGTACCACCGCTTCACCCGTTCGGCGTGCGAAAGTAGCCAGGACGACGAGGCCGTGCGCTCCCCGAGCGCGGACCGAGAGGCGAGGCCCGGACGGCACACCATCTCGATCGGCAGCCTCCAACTGATCGCCCGCGCGCTGGACGTGGACGCCGGGGGGCTGCTGTCGAAGACCCAGACCCTCCCCGACGCCGGCGAACACTCCGGGGCGGTCGCGATCCGCCGGGCCCTCACCCACGTGGACGACTTCATCGGCTCCGAACCCGACGTCGAACCGCTCACCCTGGACGCGGCTCGGCGCGCCATCACCTACGGGTGGGGAGCGTACTGGGCGGGCCGCTACGAGCAGCTCGGCCGACTGTTGCCCGACGCCATCGCTCAACTCCGCGCCACCGTGCGGGAGGCCCCCGCCACCGACAGCGCCGCCGCGCACGACCTGGCCGCGCAGGTCCACCAGCTCGCCGCCTCCACCCTGGTCCACCTCGGATATGCCGACGTCGCGCACCTCGCGCTCCGCGACGCCCTGATGCTCGCGTCCATCGGGTCGGATCCGCTCCGGGTCTCCTCGTTGCGCTGCTCGCTGGCCTGGCTGCTGCTCACCCAGGGCCGGTTCGTGGAATCCCACAAGCTGGCCACCGCCTCGGCCGCCTCGCTCGCGCCCCGCGGTGAGTCGGAGTTGCCCGTGTGGTCGCTCTACGGCTCGCTGCTGCTCACCGGCGCCACCGCCGCCGGCCGCGCAGACGACCGACCGGTCGCCGGCCTGCTCCTGGACGAGGCACGTGCCGCCGCGGGCCGCACCGGGCACCGCAACGACTACGAGTCCGCGTTCGGACCCGACCAGGTGCTCATGCAGACCGTGGACGTCGAGGTGGTGACCGAGAACTACGGCGCCGCCCTCACCATCAGCGAACGGATGCCGCGCAACGCCGCGCTGCCCGTCGCCGCCCGAGCCCGGCACCTGTCCGACATCGCTCTCGCCCACACCCGCCTCGGGCACGACGGCGCAGCCCTGGACACCCTGCTCGCGATGGAGCAACTCGCGCCGTCCTGGACGCGATACCAGACCCAGCCCCGCCAGATCGTCCAGGAGTTGCGCGAGCGAGCGGGCACCCCACCCCGGCTCACCGACCTGGCCCGCCGAATGGGCGTGGCACGGCCGTAGGCGACCCGCTCCGGCCGCCGGCGGCGCGCCGCAGAACGGCCGCATGCCCGATCCCGATCGCCGTAGGCTCGTCGACGTGCCCACGCGTCGTCCCGCGCTCGCCGGCGAGCTGGACTGTCTCAGGAGGACCTCGCACACCGGGTGGGCGTCGACCGGGCCAGCGTGCAGAGGTGGGAAGTTGGCCGTTCGTCACCGCAGCCGCTCGCTCGGCGAGTTCTCGCTGACGTGCTCGGCGTCGACCTGTCAGCCCTGGACGGTCTTCTCGCCACCGCCGCTGCCACCACCACGGACGAGATCGACGCCCTGGAACTTGCAGGGAGGGCGACGCGGACGGACGCGGGGTCGCCCCGCTCGATCTGCTCGAACACCCGGTCGACGACCTCACGTCGAGCTACGCCACGACCGCCCCCGCCGCGCTGCTCGTCCGGACGCGGCAGCACCTGTGCTTCGTCGCCGGGCTGCTCGACGGACGCTCGACCCTGCGCGAGCATCGCCGGCTGCTGGTCGCCGGCGGGTGGCTCTCGCTGTTGGCCGCGACGCCGCATGTCGACCTGGAGCAGCAAGGACCGGCCATCGCCCGGATGCGCACCGCCGACTCGCTGGCCGGCGAGGCCGCTCACGACGAGATCCGGGCCTGGTGCCTGGAGACGCAAGCGTGGCGGGTGCTGATCCTCGGGGACCACCGCGGAGCCGCGTCACTCGCCCTGGGGGCCCAACAGCTCGCCCCACGCGGATCCTCGGCGCTCATCCAGGCCACGGCCCAGGAGGGGCGCGCGTGGGCACGACTCGGCGATGCGGCGTCGACGACCCGGATCGTCGCGGCCGTGAACCGGATGGTCGATCCATTGTCGGTCCCCGACCGGCCGGAACATCACTACCGCTACGACCCCGCGAAGGCCGCCAGCTACACCGCGACGACGCTGTCCTGGGTCGGGGACCCGGCGGCCGTGGACTACGCGCGCGAGGTCATCAGCCGGTTGCAGCTCGGCGATGCGCACGGCGGCCGACCCCGACGACTCGCGGTGGCGCGACTCGACCTCTCGCTCGCCCTGATCGGGCAGGGTGAGATGGCCGAAGCGGTCGAGTCCGCGCTCACCGCTGTGACATCGGGCCGCGTCGCACCGTCGAACCGATGGCGGGCCCGCGAGGTCGTCCGCGCCGCCGAGCGGGCGGGAACACGAGACGCTGCCGGGCTTCGGGACGCCTACGCGGAGATGACCGGCGGCGACGGGTAGCCGGTCAGGCCGCTGCTCCTGCTGCTCGGAAGGGGATCTCGGGATAGCCGGCCGAACCGCACTGATCACCGGCGGCAGCCGCGGGATCGGCCGGGCCACCGCGCTCGCGCTGGCCCGAGAGGGCTGCTCGATCGGGATCTGCGCCCGCGACGAACCCGACCTCACCCGCACCGTCACCGACCTGCGCATACTCGGCGTCGCCGCCCACGGATACGTCGCCGACGTCGCGGCGGCGGGCGAGGTCGAACGGTTCGTCGCCGAGGCACACGCCGACCTCGGGCGCGTCGACCTGCTCGTCGCCAACGCCGGCGGCTCCGCAGGAGGCCGGTTCATGGCCTCCACCCCCGACGAGTCGGCCACCACCTTCGCGGTCAACGTCGGACACGCCGCCCGGCTGATTCGAGCCGGCGTACCCCACCTGAAAGAGGTCGGTGGCGGTGCCGCGGTGATCATCTTGTCGATCTCGAGGTGGAAGCCCGCACCCCGGCCCCGGTACGGCACGGCCAAGGCCGCCGAGATCCAACTCGCCGCCGAACTGGGCCGGGAACTCGCACCCGACCGGATCCGGGTCAACGCCGTCAGCCCCGGATCCATCCAGTTCCCCGGCGGGGGCTGGGGCCGCATGCGCAACGACGAACCGGACCGATTCCAGGCCTTCCTCGACCGCGACCTCCTACACGGCCTCCTCGGCACCGCCGAAGAGGTCGCCGACGTGATCACCTTCGTGCTCTTCGACCGCGCCAGCTGGGTGACCGGCACCCATGTCTGCGCGACGGGGCGCAGGGCCGCGCCACCACCTCGGCCTGGTGACCAACGAGCCGCCTTCTCGACGGCAGGGCTCTGCGATGCGCGCGGTGACAGGTAAGGCCGGCACCGGCAACGTCACCTCGACAAGCTCACAGTCGCCACCGGCCAACGGTTCCTCAACACCCGCCGGGCGGCCGGCGACTCGGTGCAGAAGCTCCGGATGATCCGCGAGGTGCTCAGCTCCGCGCTGGGCCGGGCGACGCGCGAGGAACTCGTCACCCGCAACGTCGCACAGCTCACCACCCTGCCGGTGCTCCACCGCGCCCGCAGGCAGGCATGGACCGCCGCCCAGGCCCGCGCGTTTCTGCCCGCGGCCCGCAAGGATCCGCTCTACCCCGCGTTCCTGCTTGGCGTCGTCTACGGGCTGCGCCGCGGCGAGATCGCCGCGCTGCGCTGGCACTCGAACAGCAACGTCACCCTCGGCATCTGCAGCGAGGTGTTCGACAGCTCGCTCAACACCGCGCTGCTGCGCATGGAGAACGTCCTGCGACCACAGCCACCGCAACGCGGCCGGTGACCGCCCGGGTTGTTGTCAGAACCTGTGTCAAACGCCGATGGAGCTATGCGTCGTTACTCGAACCATCCTGACCAGGCGAAACCGCTGGTCAGAACGTTGGAGCTGGTCGATGCGCAGTCCCCACAGGACACCGTCCGGCCATCGGTCGTCTCTGCGGCCAGGTCAGCCACACCTGTCGCGGTCCACCCGACGGCGATCGATCCTGACGCACTTGCAGCCTCGCCCCGCTGGAGGCCGACCTCACCGGCCTGCCGCCGCTGCTCGTCCAGGCCGGCGCCGGTGATCCGATGCTCGACGACGCCCGCCGGCTCGCCGAGCGCGAGCAGCGGCACGGCGTCGACGTCACCCTGGAGCTCTATCCCGTCGACACCCACGTCTTCCACTCCTTCTGGTCGCTCCTCCCCGAGGCGGCCGACGCCCTGCAGAAGATCGGCACCTTCACCCGGCGAATGCCGCCGGCGGTGACGGCACGAGACGGAAAACCCGACGCCGGCTGACCTTCAGGTGCGTCGGACACGGGTCACAGCTCGTCGAGGGCGATGAGGCCGTCCTGGAGCGCCCGGGCCACGAGACTCGCCTTCGTCGGCGCCGGCCGCCCGACCTCCGCGTACCGCAGCCGCACCCGATCGATGTAGCCCTCCACCGTGCGGAGGGAGAGGTGACACCGCAGGGCCACCATCCGCTTCGACTCGCCCCGGAGCCAGGCGAGCAGGACGTCGCGTTCCCGGACCGTGAGCCGCGGCCGGTCGACGGCGGGCGGCGTGCAGGGGCGACCCCCGGCGGCGGCGAGCACGGCGGCGACCAGGTGGGCTTCACCGTTCGCCTTCGTGACGACGGCACTGCAGCCGACCCGGCAGTACCGCGCGGCGGTCTCCTCGTCGTGGTGGACGGTGTGCACCACGACCCGTCGCCCGCCGGCCACCAGCCGCTCGACGTCGCCCCGCGCCGGCTCGGCGCGGCCCGCCGGGTGCGGGTCCAGCACGACCACGTCGGCCGTGACGCCGGGGGCCCGCCAGGCCACGTCGGGGGTGTCCCCGGCGGCCAGGACGACGATGCCCGCCCGCCGGAACCAGGTGCGCATCCCGTCCAGGACCACGGGATGGCTGTCGACGAGGACGACACTCGGACGGGCCACGGCCTCGACCGGACGAGCTCGTGAGTTCACATGTCCTCCCCCCGCGGCCGCACGAGGCTGCCGCGTCCCCCGACCCGGACAGGCGACCACATGGTGGATTCGTGGTCAAGACACCACAGAACGTGATCACGGGAGGGCGGGACCGGCCGGGGTCGCGTAGGAACCCGCCTGGCGCCGGAACATCCGCGCGTAGGTGCCGTCCAGCCGCAGCAGCGCGTCGTGGTCGCCCGCTTCGGTGACCAGGCCCTGGTCCAGGACGACGATCTGGTCGGCGAGCAGCACGGTGTTCAGCCGGTGGGAGATCAGCACCGCGGTGCGGTCGCGGAGGGTGTCGCGGAACCGGCGGATGATCTCGTGCTCGGCGTCCGCGTCCAGCGCCGCGTTGGGCTCGTCGAGGATCACCAGGTCGGGATCGGGACGCATGAACATCCGGGCCAGCGAGATCTTCTGCCACTGGCCGCCCGACAGGGTCACCCCGGTGCCCGTGCCGCCGTCGGGCTCGTCGACGATCCCCTCCTGCACCACGGACATGTCGGCGAACATGCGGGTGAGGAGGGTGTCGTAGCCGTCGGGCAGGCGGGCGACGGTCTCGTGCACGTCGGCCAGCGCGGCCGCGGCGGCCACCGCAGCCCGGTCGTCCATCCGCTCGACGTCGCCCAGGCCGATGTTCTCCCCGGCCCCCAGCTCGTACTCCATGAAGTCCTGCAGGACGACCGAGAGGCGCCGGCGCAGCTGGTCGAGGTCCAGGTCGCGGAGGTCGACGCCGTCCCACAGGATCCGGCCGCGGGTCGGGTCGTAGAACCGGCAGAGCAGCTTGACCAGCGTCGTCTTGCCGGATCCGTTCGACCCGACCAGCGCGGTGGCCTGCCCGGCGGTGAGGGTGAGGTCGACGCCGCGGAGCACCCAGGGGAGGTCCTCGCGGTAGCGGAACCACACCCCCCGGAACTCGATCCCGCGGCGCAACGCCGGGACCGGCCGCGGTTCGGCCGGTGTCGGCAGGTCGTCGGTGCGGCGCAGGAAGCGGCGGAAGTAGTCGAACAGCAGCAGGTTCTCCGACAGCGCGGCGATGCCGGTCACGATGCTGGCCGCGCTGCCCTGCACCCCGGCCAGCCCGGCGAGCACGAGGGCGATGTCGCCGACCCCCAGCGCACCGTCGAGGACCTGCCCGGCGGTGTAGGCGAACGCGACGCCGATGACCGCGCCTCCCAGTACGCCCAGGGCCAACTGGGTCCGCAGGGCACGCCGGTCGACGGCCAGTTCCGCGCGGTGCGTGGTGCGCAGCTCCCGGAGCAGCCGGCCGTGGAACAGCCCGCCCAGCCCGAAGACCCGGATCTCCCGGGCGGCGCGCACGTCGTTCTGCAGCAGGAAGTAGAACAGCCGGCGGCGCTCGTTCGGGCTGATCGAGAACAGCATCGCGACGCGGTGGCGGCTCAGCGACAGCTCGGCCCACAGGCCCGGCAGCGCGGCCGCGGCGACCAGGAGGGCCAGCAGGGGCCCGATCACCAGCAGCGTCACCAGGAAGCCGGCCAGGGTGACGGCCTGCTGGAGCAGCGCGGTGCCCCCGCGGACGAGCTGGCCGGGGGCGGCCTCGCCGCCCTGCTGGGCCATCCGGAGCTCGTCGTGGAACTGCGGATCCTCGAAGATGCCGATGCCGCGGAAGCCGAGCACCTTGCGGCCCAGCGCATCCTGCACCGAGAGCACGATCCGGCGCTCCAACTCCGCGCCCAGGAACGTCTCGGTGGCCGGGAGGACCCGCATGGCGGTGGCGGCCAGCGCCAGCACCACGAGGCTGGTGACGACACCGTCCCCCGATCCGCCGACCACGCCGTCGAGCAGCACCTTCGTGGCCCACGCGCTCGCGATCGGCAGGACGCCCTCGACGAGCGCCACCAGCAGGGACGCCAGCAGGTGGGCGGGTCCGGCCCGGAAGGCGATCCGCACCGCGCCGGCGATGCCGCCGAGGACCCGGCCCCGTGGGGTCGTCACGACGTCCACGGCGAGGCGGGGACGCGCTGCCACCGGGACTCGTCCGCCGCCGGGGCGCGCGCCACGACCTTCCCGACGACCAGCGGGAGGGGCAGCGGCCCCCAGGTCAGGGAGTCACCGCTCTCCACGCCGTCCCCGAGGACGAAGCAGCTGTGCGGCGGGATCCGCCAGCCGTGCGGGAGGTCGTCGGGCGGGCGCCGGCCGGGGGCGAGCATCGCGAGCAGGTCGTCACGGAGCAGCACGTCGTCCGGCAGCGCCACCACCCGCTTGACGAACCGGTCGGGGAACTCCAGTTCCTCGTCCGGCTCGGGGTGCGGGTGCCCCACGTCCGACGGCGTCGAATCCGTCGGCTCCGGCAGGACCACGGCGTGGCCCGCCGGCGGCAGCAGGGCCAGGACGACGTCACCGCGCCGGACGGCACTCCCGCCACACCGCCGGACCAGCGCCCGGTCCCCGGCTGCGAGCGTGGGCGCCATGCTCCCGCTGGTGACCGTCACGACGGTGAGCCCCCGCCGGGCCAGCGCCAGCGCCGCGACGGCCGACCCGAGCCCGGCCAGGGCCGTCCCGGCTGACATCCGCACCCTCACGTCCGGGTCGGCAGCAGCTCGTCGAGGTCGAGGTGGCTGCCGGTGATCCGCCCGTCCGCCCCGACGACGTAGGACGACGGGAAGGTGTAGACCTGGTACCGCTCGAGCAGGTCGGTGGCACCGCGCGGGGCGAACAGCAACGGGACGTCGCCCTGCAGCCCGTCCAGCAGGTGCCCGGACTCCTCGCGGGCGCCGTCGACCACCGCGACCACGGCCGGACCGTCGGCCCCGTGGCCCAGCTGCCGGATCATCGGCAGGTGCGTCTCGCACGCCTCGCAGTGCGGCGAGAGGAAGACCAGCACGGTCTCGCCGTGCACGACCTCGTCGCGCGTGACGGTGTCGCCGGCGGGGGTCAGCGCGGTGAAGTCCGGGGCCGGGTCACCGGGGTGCAGGCCGTTCTCGGGCGACGGGGGGAGGGCCCCCGCGGCGACCTGTTCCTGCAGCGTGCGCAGGCGCCGCAGCATGCCCCAGGTCAGCAGCATGTTCGCCACTACGAGCAGACCCAGCAGCACGACGATCGCAACCAGCATGGGAGTCGACCTTTCCTGTCCGGACCGGAGCCCGACGACGATGTCCGCGTGGGCGCCCGGGGCGGGGCCCCCCCCGCGGCCCGGCCCGCCGGCGGGGGGGGGGCGGGCGCGGGCGCCGTCGACCACCGCGACCACGGCCGGACCGTCGGCCCCGTGGCCCAGCAGCCCGAGCATCGGCAGGTGCGTCTCGCACGCCTCGCAGTGCGGCGAGAGGAAGACCAGCACGGTCTCGCCGTGCAC
>JAJAZD010000105.1 GCA_026785945.1 Pseudonocardia sp.
CGCCCCCTCCACGCCTGCGTCCGCCCCGTACTCCTCGCCGACCACCGGCGTGCCCGGGAACTCGGCGGCGAGGACCCGGCGGGTGTGGCGCTCCAGCGTGCGGTCGGTGTCGGTGACCCAGTCGAACGGGTTGGCCTTGTGGCCCGCACCGGTCTGGTGGTCGCGGCCCGCGGTGGCCGTGATGACCTCGGCGGCGTCGTTGGCCAGCCGCCCCGCGACCTCCAGCGCACGGGACAGCAACCCCGGCTCCACCGTGGGAGGAGAGGTCGGTGCGCGAGGATGCTGCTGGACCGTCATGTAGACCTAGGGTCGCCGTGTCGGGTGTCCCGGGCACTACCCGGAGATGACGTGTGCCGGATCACCCGGCCAACTGTGCACCTTCGGAAGCCGCGGCACATGCTGTTGGCCACCTGTTCGGCATCAGGCCAACCGGGCGACGGTCACCCGGGGAGACGATTGGGGAAGGTTCTCACCGTGCGAGTCGCGATCGTCTCCGAATGTTTCCTGCCCGTGGTCAACGGCGTCACCAACTCGGTTCTCCGGGTTGTGGAACATCTGACGGCGGCCGGACACGAGGTGATCGTGATCGCGCCCGGCATGGATGGCCCCACCTCCTATGAGGGCGCGCCCGTCATCCGGATCCCGTCGGTCGACCTGCCCGTCGTGTCCTCGATGCCGGTCGGGGTGCCGAGCCGCCGGGTGCTCACGGCGCTGCGGGAGTTCCGGCCCGACGTCGTGCACCTCGCGGCCCCGTTCGTCGTCGGCTACCGGGGGCTGGCTGCCGCCCGGCGGCTCGGGATCCCGACCGTCGCGGTGTACCAGACCGATGTCGCCGGATTCGCCGCCTCCTACGGCCTGGGCCTGACCTCGCGCGCGGCGTGGCGCTGGACCTGCCGGCTGCACGGGCAGGCGGACCGGACGCTGGCCCCGTCGAGCTGGGCCACCGAAGCGCTGCAGGCGAGAGGTGTGCCGCGGGTGTACCAGTGGGCGCGCGGGGTCGACACCAGCAGGTTCACCCCGTCCAAGCGCAGCGTCTCCCTGCGCGACGAGCTGGCCCCGAACGGTGAGCTGCTCGTCGGCTACGTCGGGCGGCTCGCGCCGGAGAAGCAGGTCGAACGCCTCGTCGCGCTGACGACCGTGCCCGGTACGCGCCTGGTGATCGTCGGCAACGGGCCGAGCGAGGAGCGCCTGCGGGCGGCCCTGCCCGGTGCGGCGTTCCTGGGTTTCCGCGGTGGTGACGAGCTGGCCCGGATCTACGCCTCGCTCGACGTGTTCGTCCATACCGGACCGTCGGAGACCTTCTGCCAGGCCGTGCAGGAGGCACTGGCGTCCGGGCTCCCGGTCGTGGCTCCCGACGCGGGCGGCCCCCGCGACCTCGTCCTGCCCGGGCGCACCGGTTACCTCGTCCCGCCGCGGCCCGACGGCGCGCTCCCCGACGACCCGTCGTCGGTCTCCGCGGACGCCCAGCTGCACGCGGCCGTGCTCGCCCTCACCGACCCGGTGCTGCGCCACCGGTTCGGGTCGGCCGCGCGGCAGTCGGTGCTGCGCCGGACCTGGTCGACGGTGTGCGACGAGCTGCTCGCCCACTACGCGGAGGTCATCGGCACCGTAGCGGCGGCGCCGGCGGCCTGACTCGCGGGATGCGGTGCGGCGCCCGTAGCGTTCGGAGTGTGAGCCGCGCCGACCTCGACAAGGACCCGCACGACGTCGCCGCGATGTTCGACGCCGTCGCGCGGCGCTACGACGTCACCAACACCGTCCTCACGGCCGGGCAGGACCAGCGATGGCGCACGCTCACCCGTGAGGCTCTGGACCTGCGGCCGGCGGAACGGGTCCTCGACCTCGCGGCCGGTACCGCCGTGTCGACCGTGGAACTCGCCCGCTCCGGAGCGTGGTGCGTCGCCGCCGACTTCTCGATCGGCATGCTGCGCGCCGGTTCCCGCCGCGAGGTGCCGAAGGTGGCCGCCGACGCGCTGGCACTGCCGTTCCGCGACGGTGCCTTCGACGCGGTGACGATCTCGTTCGGGCTGCGCAACGTCGTCGACCCGGATGCCGCGCTCGCGGAACTGGCGCGGGTCACGCGACCCGGTGGACGGCTGGTGGTCTGCGAGTTCGGGCGTCCGACCTGGGCGCCGTTCCGGGTGGCCTACTACGTGGGGCTCGAGCGCGTCCTGCCCGCCATCGCCGAGCGCGTGTCCAGCAACCCCGAGGCCTACCTCTACCTCGGGGAGTCGATCCGCGCGTGGTCGCCCCAACCCGACCTGGCCCGGCGTATCGCGAAGGCGGGCTGGACCGACGTCGCCTGGCGCAACCTGACGGGCGGCGCGGTGGCGCTGCACCGCGCCCGCCGGACCTGAGCACGACTCAGGTGTAGCGGTCCGCGGGCCGGAGCCGGTCGACCGGCGAGTGTCGCGTGGGCGGCCGCAGGTCGTCCCGGAAACGCCGTCGGGTCGGAACCCGCAGTACCGGGATGGTCGCGGGATCACTCGCCCGGGGCGCGCGGGTCGGCTCGGCCTCGTCGGGAGCCGCGTCGCGATGCGGGCCGGTGAGCGTGTCGCGCAGCTCGTGGGGGGGCCGGCGGGTCCGCGCCAGCCATCCCCGGCCCACCACGGACACCGCCACCAGCACCGCCGTCACCACGACGGCCAACACCCCGGTGCGGATCAGGGCCGGGACGGTCTGCAGGGTCGGGGCGATCGCCATGTCGAACGCCGCGGCCCCCGAGAAGACGACCAGCAGCGTGACGATCCCGACCCGCCACCGCGGGGGCGGCGGCCCGGCCGGCCGGACCACCGCGCTCGAGGCCTGCAGTGCTGCCGGAGTCCAGCGGTCGGGCGCCTCTCGCGGACCGGGATCCGGCGCGGGGCTCGTACGGTGCTCGACGCCCCAGGTCACGTCGGTGGCGTGCCGGCCTTCGGGAGACCTCCGGAACGACGACTCCCAGCGGCGAGCAGACCGCTCGTCGTCGAAGCGGTGCTTGATCAACCAGTCGGGGCCGGGTGTCGTCGGGGCGAGGACCTCACCGCGCAGGTAACCGGCCCCGCCAGCCGCCTCGGCGACCTTGCGCCGGGACCAGACCTCGAAGTCGTCCTCCTCCCCGGGCGTGACGGGGTAGGCCACCGTGACAGTGACTGCAGCCGCCATCTCGCGTCGACCCCCCGTTTCCTCGACAACCGGTACACGGTCGCGGGGCCCGCCGAGGTTCACCTCGCCGGATTCGGAGAAACCCGCCCCCGCACCGGGCACCCGGTGAGCAGGACGCTTAGACTCGATCCGACTTCGTGAATCCGTTCACAAGGTGAAATCGACCTCCAGAGTAAGGCAGGCCTGGCTCCGGCCGGGGACGCCGCCCGACCTACTGTCGCGGCGGCGGTTTCGGATCAGACGACAATGAGGGTGCGCGGATGCTCGATCCCTATCTCCCGCTGGTGCTGATGTCCGCACTGGCCGGCGCGTTCGCGCTGTTCTCGGTGGCGGCGGCGCCCTACATCGGTCCGCGGCGTTACAACCGGGCCAAGCTCGACGCCTACGAGTGCGGCATCGAGCCCTCGCCCCAGCCCGTCGTGGGCGGCGGTCGGATGCCGGTCGCGTACTACATCACCGCCATGCTCTTCATCCTGTTCGACATCGAGATGGTCTTCCTCTACCCGTTCGCCGTCAGCGCCGACGCGCTCGGCCTGTTCGGGCTGGTGGAGATCGTGCTGTTCATCGTCACCGTCGGTTTCGCCTACGTCTACGTATGGCGGCGCGGCGGGCTGGACTGGAACTAGGGGGGCACGACATGGGTCTCGAAGAGAACCTGCCCAGCGGAGTCCTGCTGACCAGCGTCGAGAAGCTGGTCAACTGGACCCGGAAGTCCTCGCTGTGGCCCGCGACCTTCGGGTTGGCCTGCTGCGCGATCGAGATGATGACGACGGGCGCGCCACGCTACGACCTGGCCCGCTTCGGCATGGAGGTCTTCCGCGCCTCCCCGCGCCAGGCCGACCTGATGATCGTCGCGGGCCGGGTGAGCAACAAGATGGCCCCGGTGCTGCGCCAGATCTACGACCAGATGCCCGAGCCGCGGTGGGTTCTGGCGATGGGCGTCTGCGCCTCGTCGGGTGGGATGTTCAACAACTACGCGATCGTGCAGGGCGTCGACCACATCGTGCCCGTCGACATGTACCTGCCGGGCTGCCCGCCGCGTCCGGAGATGCTGATGGACGCGATCCTCAAGCTCCACGCCAAGATCATGGACGAGCCGCTGGGCGCGAAGCGCGCCGCGGAGCTGGCCGAGTCGGGCCACAAGACCGAGATGATCCCCTCGTCGATCAAGTACGCCCCGAAGAAGCCGGCCCAGCAGAAGATCGAGAAGTGATCGGGAATGGCTGACGAGAACCCCGGTACCGGCGGCACGGCCGGAACGTCCAAGGAGAACGCCGAACCCACCGGCGGCCCGCATTCCTCGGCCGAGTCGAGCGGCGCGGACGTCGCCGCCCAGCGCGCCGACGGAGGCACGCCGCCGGCCTCGGGCGAGCCCGAGCAGGCGGTCGACCCGGCCGGTGTCACCCCTGAGGGCGGCAACCGCCTCGCCGCGCCCGCCTCCCGCACCCGCGAGGGCATGTTCGGCGTCACCGGGTCCGGCGACACGTCCGGTTTCGGCGGCCTGCGGCTGCCCGGCTACGCGCCCGCGCCGGCCGAACGCCCGTTCGGCGGCTGGTTCGACCAGTTCGCCGACGACCTCGCCGAGGCCCTGCAGGAACGCGGCGTCGCCCGCGGCGCCGTCCAGCAGATCACGATCGACCGCGGTGAGATCACCTTCTACGTGCGCCGCGAGCGGATCCTCGACCTCTGCCGCACCCTGCGCGACGACGAGGGCCTGCGCTTCGAGATGTGCTCGTCCGTGTCGGGCGTCGACTACGGCGAGGCCGTCGCGCAGCGGCTGCACGTCGTCTACCACCTGCTGTCGATGACCTACCGGCGCCGGATCCGGCTCGAGGTCGCCCTCGACGTCGACGACCCGCACCTGCCCAGCGTCGTCGAGGTCTACCCGACGGCCGACTGGCACGAGCGCGAGACGTGGGACATGTTCGGCGTCGTCTTCGACGGCCACCCGGCCCTGACCCGGATCCTCATGCCCGACGACTGGGACGGCCACCCGCAGCGCAAGGACTACCCGCTCGGCGGGATCCCGGTGGAGTACAAGGGCGGCGCGGAGATCCTCCCGCCCGACGAGAGGCGGTCCTACTCATGACCGGCGACGTGCTTTCTCCCGCGGAGGCGGCGACATGACCGGCGACGTGCTTTCTTCCGCGGAGGCGGCGACATGACCGACATCCGCCCGGACGCCCCGACGCCCACTCCCGCCCCGGAACGCGACACGACCGAGGGCACGATCTTCACGGTCACCGGTGGTGACTGGGACACCCTGCTCGACGAGCAGCACGACGACCGCATCGTCATCAACATGGGCCCGCAGCACCCGTCGACGCACGGGGTGTTGCGCCTGGTGCTGGAGCTGGAGGGCGAGACCGTCCAGCAGGCCCGCTCGGTGATCGGCTACCTGCACACCGGCATCGAGAAGAACTGCGAGTACCGCACCTGGACCCAGGGCGTCACGTTCGTGACGCGCATGGACTACCTGGCGCCGATCTTCAACGAGGTCGGCTACTGCCTCGCGATCGAGAAGCTGCTCGGCATCGAGGCCCCGCGCCGAGCGACCGTCGCCCGCGTCCTGCTCATGGAGCTGAACCGGATCGGCTCGCACCTCGTGTGCCTGGCCACCGGCGGCATGGAGCTCGGCGCGCTGACCGGCATGACTGCCGGGTTCCGCGAGCGCGAGGAGGTGCTGCACCTCCTGGAGTTCCTCACGGGCCTGCGGATGAACCACGCCTACGTCCGCCCCGGCGGGTTGGCTCAGGACTTCCCCGAGGGTTGGGCGGAGAAGGTCACCGAGTTGGTCGCGGTGATGCGGTCACGGCTGCCCGACTACGACAAGCTGCTGACGGGCCAGCCGATCTGGCGCCAGCGTCTGGAGAAGGTCGGCTACCTGCCACTCGACGGCTGCCTGGCGCTGGGTGCCACCGGCCCGATCCTCCGTGCGGCGGGCCTGCCGTGGGACCTGCGCAAGGTCGAGCCGTACTGCGGTTACGAGGAGTACGACTTCGAGGTCCCGACCGCCACCGAGGCGGACTGCTACGCCCGCTACCGGCTGCGCGTCGCCGAGATGCACGAGTCGCTCAAGATCGTCGAGCAGGCCGTCGCGAAGATGGAGCCCGGTCCGGTGATGGTCGCCGACCGCAAGGTCGCCTGGCCCGCGCAACTCTCCGTCGGCTCGGACGGCATGGGCAACACCCTCGAGCACGTCCGCAAGATCATGGGCCAGTCGATGGAGTCCCTGATCCACCACTTCAAGCTGGTCACCGAAGGCTTCAGCGTACCGCCGGGGCAGGTGTACCAGGCCATCGAGTCACCCCGGGGCGAGCTGGGCTTCCACCTGGTGTCCGACGGCGGCACGCGCCCGGTGCGGGTACACGCGCGGGAGCCCAGCTTCGTGAACCTCCAGTCCATGCCCGCGATGAGCGAGGGCGGCATGATCTCCGACGTCATCGCAGCTGTCGCATCGATCGACCCGGTGATGGGGGGAGTGGACAGATGATGTTCGACGACCTGACGCGGGAGCGCACCAGGGAGATCATCTCGCGATACCCGCAGTCGCGCTCGGCGCTGCTCCCGCTGCTGCACCTGGTGCAGTCGGTGGAGGGTCACGTCAGCCAGGACGGCATCCGGTACTGCGCGGCCGCGCTGGACCTGACCACCGCCGAGGTCTCCGCGGTGGCTACTTTCTACACGATGTACAAGCGCACGCCCTGCGGTGAACACCTCGTCAGCGTCTGCACCAACACGCTGTGCGCGGCGCTGGGCGGCGACGAGATCTACGGGCGTCTCTCGGCCAAGCTCGGAGTGGGCCACGAGGAGACCGCGGGGGAGCCCGGCAGCACGGGCTCCATCACGCTGGAGCACGCCGAGTGCCTCGCGGCCTGCGACATGGCCCCCGTGGTGCAGGTGAACTACGAATTCTACGACAACCAGACCGTCTCCTCGGCCGAGACGCTGGTGGACGCCCTGGCGAGGGGCGAGAAGCCGCACCCCACCCGCGGTGCCCCGCTCACCGATCTGCGTACCGCGTCGCTGGAGCTGGCCGGTGTCTTCCCCGGCCTGGAGACCAGCGTCGCGGGACCGTCGGTGTCGGATGAGACGCTTCGCGGCGCACGGCTCGCCTCCGATCGCGGCTGGCGTGCACCGTCCATGCCCGATGCCCCGCCCGCGTTCCCGCCCCTTCCGGAGAAGAAGCCATGAGTGCTCCCACCGGCCCCGACCCGCTCACCCCGGTGCTGACGCGGCGCTGGCAGTCGCCGCGCTCGTGGTCGTTGTCGACCTACGAGCAGCTGGAGGGCTACCAGGGCCTGCGGCACGCGTTCACCGCCCACCCCGACCAGCTGGTCGCGCTGGTCAAGGAGTCGGGCCTGCGCGGCCGCGGCGGCGCGGGTTTCCCGACCGGCATGAAGTGGGGCTTCATCCCGCAGGGCGCCACCGGGCCGGGCGCCAAGCCCAAGTACCTGGTGGTCAACGCCGACGAGAGCGAGCCGGGCACCTGCAAGGACATCCCGACGATGATGGCCGACCCCCACTCGCTGGTGGAGGGCTGCATCATCACCAGCTACGCGATCCGTGCGAACTTCTGCGCGATCTACATCCGCGGTGAGGCGCTGCACCCGATGCGCCGCGTCCGCCACGCCGTGGAGGAGGCCTACCGGGCCGGGTACCTCGGCAAGGACATCCTCGGCTCGGGCTTCGACCTCGACGTCGTGGTGCACGCCGGCGCGGGTGCCTACATCTGTGGCGAGGAGACGGCCCTGCTCGACTCGCTCGAGGGGCGTCGGGGCCAGCCCCGCCTCAAGCCCCCGTTCCCCGCCACGTCGGGCCTGTACGCCTCGCCCACCGTGGTCAACAACGTGGAGACCATCGCCTCGGTGCCGGCCATCGTGCTGGGCGGCAGCGACTGGTTCCGGTCGATGGGCACGGAGAAGAGCCCCGGCCCGAAGATCTACTCGGTGTCGGGCCACGTCGAGGCGCCCGGGCAGTACGAGGCGCCGCTCGGCATCACGCTGCGGCAGCTGCTCGAGCTGGCCGGCGGGATGAAGGACGGGATCCCGCTCAAGTTCTGGACGCCCGGCGGCTCGTCGACGCCGTTGTTGACCGCGGAGCACCTGGACGTCCCGCTGGACTTCGAGGGCGCGACCGCGGCCGGGTCGATGCTCGGCACGACCGCCGTGCAGGTCTTCAACGAGACCGTGTCGGTGCCGTGGGCGGTCATGAAGTGGACCGAGTTCTACAAGCACGAGTCCTGTGGCAAGTGCACGCCGTGTCGCGAGGGCACCTACTGGCTCGTGGGGATCCTGCAACGGATGGTGCAGGGCGAGGGCACCCCCACGGACGTCGAGACGTTGCTCGACATCTGCGACAACGTCCTCGGCCGCTCGTTCTGCGCACTGGGCGACGGCGCGACGAGCCCGATCACCAGCGCGATCCAGTACTTCCGCCAGGAGTTCCTGGACCTCTGCGCCACCCAACCGGCGGTCGCGTCCGAGGTCGAACCGGCCGGAGCCATGGCATGACGGGGGACACCGCGTGACACTCATCCAGGACTCCGGGGCCGACGCCCGCCCGGTCGCCGAAGGGCACGTGCGGCTGACGATCGACGGGCAGGTCGTCGACGCCCCCAGGGGCGAGCTGCTGATCCGCGCGTGCGAACGGCTCGGGATAGTCGTGCCGCGGTTCTGCGACCACCCCCTGCTCGACCCGTCCGGCGCCTGCCGCCAGTGCCTGGTCGAGGTGGAGATGGGTGGCCGGCCGATGCCCAAGCCGCAGGCCAGCTGCACCATGACCGTTGCCGACGGCATGGTCGTCAAGACCCAGCACACCTCTCCTGTGGCCGACAAGGCCCAGGCGGGCGTGATGGAGCTGCTGCTCATCAACCACCCGCTCGACTGCCCGATCTGCGACAAGGGCGGCGAATGCCCCCTGCAGAACCAGGCCATGACCTCGGGTCGCACCGAGAGCCGGTTCGTCGAGACCAAGCGGACGTTCCCCAAGCCGCTGCCGATCTCCACGCAGGTGCTGCTCGACCGCGAGCGTTGCGTGCTCTGCCAGCGCTGCACCCGGTTCTCCGAGCAGATCGGTGGCGACCCGTTCATCGAGCTGCTCGAACGCGGCGCCGACCAGCAGGTCGGTGTCGCACAGGACACGCCGTTCCAGAGCTACTTCTCGGGCAACACCATCCAGATCTGCCCGGTGGGCGCGCTCACCAGCGCGGCGTACCGCTTCCGCTCCCGCCCGTTCAACCTGGCCTCGTCCGCCGGGGTGTGCGAGCACTGCTCGTCGGGGTGCGCGCAGCGGGTCGACACCCGCCGCGGCACGGTGCTCCGCCGCCTCGCGGGCAACGACCCCGAGGTCAACGAGGAGTGGAACTGCGACAAGGGCCGGTTCGCGTTCCGCTACCTCGGCTCGAAGGAACGGATCACCCGGCCGATGGTGCGGGGTGCCGACGGCGTGCTCGCCGAGACGTCCTGGACCGAGGCGCTCTCCGTCGCCGCGCAGGGGCTCGCCGCGGCGCGGGAGGCCGGTATCGGGGTGCTGGCCGGAGGCCGGCTGACCGTCGAGGACGCCTACGCGTACGGCAAGTTCGCCCGGATCGCCGCCGGTACCAACGACGTCGACTTCCGGGCTCGGCCGCACTCCACCGAGGAGCTGGAGTTCCTCGCCGCGCACGTCGCCGGGCAGGGCCCGGAGACGCTCGACTACGCGCGCCTCGAGGCCGCACCCGCGGTGCTGTGCGTCGCGTTCGAGCCCGAGGAGGAGTCGCCGATCGTCTTCCTGCGGCTCCGCAAGGCCGCTCGCAAGCACGGCCAGAAGGTGTTCCACCTGGGCCAGTGGTCCACGCCGTCGGTGCTGCGCACGGCCACCGAGCTGGGTGTGGCCGAGCCGGCCGCCCGCGACAACCTCGTCCCTGCCGTGCCCGGCGCGGAGGCCGCGGTTCTGCGTGACCTGCCCGCGCACGTGGTCGAGGCGCTCACCGGTGGTGGGCCGGGCTCGGCCGGTGTGATCCTCGTCGGCGAGCGTGCCGCCGAGGTCCCCGGCCTGTATTCCGCCGTCTCCGCGATGGCCGCGCGAACCGGGGCCGTCGTCGGCTGGGTGCCGCGGCGGGCGGGCGAGCGTGGCGCGCTGGACGCCGGCGCCGCCCCGACCCTGCTGCCCGGGGGCCGGCCGGTCTCCGACCCCGACGCGCGCGCCGAGATGGAGTCGGTCTGGGGCCTCGCCCCGGGCGCGTTGTCCGAGGTCCCCGGCCGCGACACCGACGAGATCCTCACCGCCGCCTCGATCGGCGAGCTCGCGGCGCTGGTCGTCGGCGGGCTCGATCCCCACGACCTCGCCGACCCGGCCGCCGCGCTGGCGGGCCTGCGGGAGGTGGGGTTCCTGGTCAGCCTGGAGCTGCACTCCTCGGCGGTCACCGATCTCGCCGACGTCGTCCTCCCGGTGGCACCCGACGCACAGCGCGCGGGCAGCTATCTCAACTGGGAGGGCCGGGCCCGCGAGTTCGGGCCGGCGTTGGACGCGAGCGGCGTGCTGGCGGACTGTCGTGTGCTCGACACCCTCGCCGTCGAGATGGATGTCGACCTGTTCACCCAGACTCCCGCCGCCGCGGCGGGTGAGTTCGCCCGGCTGGGCCGCCGCGCGGGGTCCGTCCCGGCTCCGTCGGTCCCCGCCGTCGAGCCGTTGCGGCCCGGCTTCGGGCAGGCGGTGCTCGCGACCTGGCGCCAGCTGGTGGACGGCTCCACGCTCGCCGTCGACGAGCCCGCCCTCGCCGGCACCGCTCGTCCGGCCGTGGTGCGGCTGAACGCGGCGACGGCCGAGCGCCTCGGCGTCGCGCCGGGTGAGCCGGCCACCGTACGCACCGAGCGCGGCGCGATCACGCTGCCGGTGGTGCTCACCGACCTTCCCGACGGGGTGGTGTGGTTGCCGGGCAACTCCGACGGATCCCGGGTCCGCACCGTGCTCGGTGCCGGGCACGGCGACCTCGTGGGGGTGACCCGCTGATGGGGCTCTACCTGGCACAGGAGCCCGGAGGTGGCCTGACACGCACGCAACAGCTGCTGGCGGACGACCCGATCTGGTTGATCCTGATCAAGGTCGTGGTGCTGTTCGCCGTCGGGGTGGTGCTGACGCTCTTCATGATCAACTGGGAGCGCAAGGTGGTGGGCCGGATGCAGCAGCGTCCGGGCCCCAACCGCACCGGCCCGGGTGGCTGGCTGCAGAGCCTGGCCGACGGTCTGAAGCTGGCGTTCAAGGAAGACATCATGCCGGCGATGGCCGACAAGCCGGTGTACTTCGTCGCGCCGATCATCGCCACGGTCCCCGCGTTCGCCGCCGTATCGGTGATCCCGTTCGGCGGCGAGGTGTCGATCTTCGGCGAGCCGACGGTGTTGCAGCTGGTCGACCTCCCGGTCGGGGTGCTGGTCGTGCTGGCCTGCTCCTCGATCGGCGTCTACGGCATCGTGCTCGGCGGCTGGGCGTCCGGCTCGCCGTACCCGCTGCTGGCCGCGCTGCGCAGCGCCGCGGCGGTGATATGCGACCACAACGCGCGCGGGCTGTGGGTCGGGGGTGTGCTCCGCTAAGCCGGGTCGCTGTCCACCGCCGCCATCGTGGCCGCACACGCCG
>JAJAZD010000106.1 GCA_026785945.1 Pseudonocardia sp.
GACATCTGCCCCACCGCCCAGCTCGCCCGCTGCGCCCGCGCCACCGCACCCCCCGCCACCGAAACCGCCGCGGCCATGGCCGCAGGATTGGGTGGTGAGCTGGTCGAGGTCACCGACCGCGCGGTCACCGTGTCCGGGCTCGACGAGCAGCACCGCTACCTGATGCAACACACCCTGGGCCACCAGGTCCACGACCTCACCCGCCCGCACCACCCCCACCGCCACGGCCGCGCCGACCTCGGCTGGCCCACCACCGCACCCGCTACCGCCCCCGCAGCGGACGCTCCACCCACGAACGGGACCATCGCCGCGCTCGGGACCGACAAGGCCCGCGACGACAACACCCGCTACCGCCACCTCGCCGATCACCACATCCACGCCGTGCTCACCGACCTCGCCATCCCGCACCGGCGGCTGCGCCGCGACGGCCACGACGCCGCGATCGACGCGGCCACCGACCACGCCCTGACCCACCCCGCCGGCGCCGACGCCGACGTCACCAACGCCTGACACGTCCGCCCCCGTTCCTGTCGCGCAACGGCCCCGCGGCGAGTGCTGTCACGGGCGAAAACACCAGGGGGGGCAACACCGGTCATCCGCATTGTTGCCCCGTACCGACTCCCTATCCCCCACGTTCTGATCGACGACATGAATGACATCCCATCGCCGAATAGCTCAGAGCCGGTCCACGCCGATAACCTGAGAAATGCGGTGGCCCGAATGGACGGCATGCACCGCACCGACGGCACCACCGGTAGTCCCGGCGAGATCCACCCCGCACCCACCGCGGCGGCGTCATGATCCGGCTCCGCGCCCGACGCACCCCCACACCCGACCCGTTCCCGGCGGAGGTGGACAACACGGTGCCGGTCACCAGCGCCACCGACGGCCGCACCCACCTCGTCGCCCTCGACCACCCACCACCGGACACCGCGCCCGGTGCGGGCACACGGTGCTCGCCGCGTCCCTGACCCAACCCCCCGGACCGGCGTGCGTCCTGTGCCAACCACTCGTCCGGGGCACCACTTGAGCGGCCACTACGCAATTCAGGCCCGCCGCATCCGGCGCCGCAACGCCGCACCCGTCCGCAACGAGGTCCGGCTCGCCCGCGCCGACACCCTCCCCGACGCCCGCGCTGCCGCCCACGGATTCCACGCCGACGGGTTCACCGTCTGGATCTACCGCGTCCAACCCGGCGAACGCACCGCACCCCACTACCAGCACGTCGAAACCCTCCGCCCCGAAGACAACGAGCACGAGCCTCCAAGGACGACACCATGACCGCCCTCGCGTCCCAGCGCCCCCTCCCGGCGCGTCGAGACGGCGGCACCGACCTGACCGAGCTGCGAGCGATCACCGCCGTAGAACCCGCGCGCCGGACACCAGGTCCGCATCCGTCGGCTTCTTCGTCCTGGTCGACCGGTCCGATCCGCTCCCTCCGCGCCACCGCCGAGGCCGGTGTCCGATCGTGGCGTCCCGGCGCTGGAGCCGGCTGGGTTGAGCCTGGATCGCATGGTCACCACACTGCTCGAGGTATCGACCGCCACGCCCTCCCGCGAATCCGCGATGCGTGTGGCCGAGTCCGTTCTATCGCTGCGCCCCGCCGCCGGACAGGTGACGGGGCCGATTGCGTCCCTGTTCTGGCACGCGGGGGTGTTCGGGACGGGCGAGAAATGAATCACCACGACTGGACCAACCACGAGGTCACCGCCGTCGAGGTGGCCCACACCTCAGCGAGCTACGCGCAATGGCCCGAACGCGTCACGCGCACGAGATCTGACACCGCCGCGCACCGGCTGGTGCGTGACGAGGTGGCATCCGCCGTCGATGAGCCGCTTGGAGTCCGATCGCCCCGGTGCCGGCCGGGAGAGCGACGCGCACATGCACCCTCGGAGCCGCACCTCCGTCGGGCCTGGACCCTCTGCTCACCCGCCGTCCCACAGCTGGGAGCCGCCAGGAACACCAGCCGCGACCTCGTCCCCACCGCTGACACCACCGCTCAAGCGTCGCGACGGTCGGTGAGCGCGTCGCGGCTCGCCAGATCGATCCGCTCGATCGGGCAGAAGGTGTAGGAGCGGTCGACCCGCTCGAGCCGCACCAGAGACACCTGATCGATCACCAGCGACGGGCCGGGTCGCGATCGCAGGGGTTCCAGTGCCCGGATCATCGTCTCGATCGGCACAGGCTGGTGGGCGTAGGCGATGCTGATGTGCGGCCTGAACGTCGCGGTGTCCATCACACACGCCTCGCCCAGCACCCCACGGGTCGCGGAGAACAGTGCCGCGTGCAGCCGCAGCAGCGACGACCACGGGGCGACGCTGAACCGGACCGCGCCCCGCTGACCGGCCCGATCCGCAGACCGAACTCCGCCAGACCATCGGTGTGCTGGCGGGCCGCTGCGGCCGCGGCCAGGGCCGAGTTGAGCGGCAGCTCGTCGGTGAACCCGACCCGTCCCAGCGTGAGGTGCACCGCAGCAGGCTCGACCAGGTCCAGCCCGTCGGCCGGGAGCCCCCGCTGGCAGGCGGTCACGTGGCTCTGCACATCCTGAGCGTCCTCGAAGGTCAGCATCCAGTGATACGACCGCCGCCCCGGTGTCCATCCTGGACGCTGCCAGTGCGTGTCCATGCCGTTCAGCGCACGGAACGCGGCCCAGTCGTTGGCCCAGATACTCGACAGGTCGTCGACGTCGGCTGGTAGGGCAGGCGGGAACGCGCTCACAGTGCGGGCCCGACCGCGGCGCGCCAGTCTCGCAA
>JAJAZD010000107.1 GCA_026785945.1 Pseudonocardia sp.
GAGTTGAACCTCGCGGTGCGCGAGGCCACACGTTGATCCGCTCGTGGGGGGGGGGGGGGGGCCCCGGGCCGCGCCCCCCCCCCCCCCCGGGCGGGGGGGGGGCGGGCGCGGGGGGGGGGGGGGGGGGGGGGGGGGGGGGCCCGGGGGGGCGCCCCCCCCCGCCCACGAGCGGATCAACGTGTGGCCTCGCGCACCGCGAGGTTCAACTCGGTCACGTTGACGGTCGGCTCGCCCAGGAACCCCAGGATCCGCCCGTCCGAGGCATCGGCGACGAGCGCCGCGACCTCGGGGACCGGCAGTCCCGTCACCTCGGCCACCCGCGCGACCTGCAGGGCCGCGTACTCCGGGCTGACGTGGGGGTCGAGCCCGGACGCCGACGCCGTCACCGCGTCCGGCGGGACGAGCGCGGGGTCGACGCCCTCGCGCTCGGCGATCAGCGAGCGCCGCTCCTGCACGGTCTCGAGGAGGCCCCCGTCGACCGGGTCGGAGTCGAACCCACCGAGGTTCGATCCGCCGGACGTGGAGGTGTCGGCCGGGCCCAGGGAGTCCTCCGAGGAGGCTGCGGGACGGGTGTGGAAGTACGGGTCGGCGCCACGGTCCGCGGCGACCGGGTCGACCCCGATCAAGGACGACCCGACCGGTGTGCCGTCGGACGCGTACACGATCGACCCCTCGGCCCGGTCGGACAGTCCCGGGATCCGGGCGACGCCCCACACGAGCAGCGGGTAGACGACACCGAGGAGAACGGTGAACACGAGCAGCACGCGCAGCCCGGTCGCGGTCTGCCGCGACAGCATGGTGAGCATCAGATCCCCGGAATCAGTCGGACGAGCAGGTCGATGAGGAAGATCCCGACGAACGGCGACACGATGCCACCGAGCCCGTAGATCAACAGGTTGCGCTGCAGCAGCTTCGCCGCCGACGTGGGCCGGTAGCGCACACCGCGCAAGGCCAGCGGGATCAGCGCCACGATGATCAGCGCGTTGAAGATCACCGCGGACAGGATCGCCGACTGCGGGGTGGCGAGCGCCATGACGTCGAGCGCACCGAGGGAGGGGTAGAGCACCACGAACATCGCCGGCAGGATCGCGAAGTACTTCGCGAGGTCGTTGGCGATGCTGAACGTGGTCAGCGCGCCCCGGGTGATGAGCAGCTGCTTGACGATCTCGACGATCTCGACGATCTCGACGATCTCGATGAGCTTGGTCGGGTCGGAGTCGAGGTCGACCATGTTGCCGGCCTCCTTGGCCGCGGCCGTCCCCGTGTTCATCGCGACGCCGACGTCGGCCTGCGCGAGCGCCGGCGCGTCGTTGGTGCCGTCGCCGGTCATCGCGACCAGGCGTCCGCCCTCCTGCTCCTTGCGGATCAACGCCATCTTGTCCTCGGGCGTGGCCTCGGCGAGGTGGTCGTCCACCCCGGCCTCGGCGGCGATCGCCCGTGCGGTGCGCGGGTTGTCGCCGGTGATCATGACCGTCCGGATGCCCATGGCCCGCAGCTCCGCGAAGCGCTCGGCCATGCCGGGCTTGACCACGTCGGACAGGCGGACCACACCGAGCACCCTCGCGTCGGCGCCCTCCGGGGTCGGACCCTGCGCGACCACGAGTGGGGTACCGCCGCCGTCGGAGATGTCGGCGACGATCGCGTCGACCTCGCCGGACGTCGAGCCCGTCCAGCCGGCCACGGCCGATCCCGCGCCCTTGCGGACGGACCGACCGCCGATGTCGATGCCCGACATCCGGGTCTGCGCGGTGAACGGCACGAACTGCGCGACGGCCTCCTCGGCCGAGGCCCCACCCGCGAGACCGTGTTCCTGCGCCACGAGGGCCACGATGCTGCGGCCCTCGGGCGTCTGGTCGGCGAGGCTCGAGAGCCGGGCCGCCGCGGCGAGGTCGGACAGCGAGACCCCGGCCACCGGCACCAGCTCGGTGGCCTGCCGGTTGCCGAAGGTGATCGTGCCGGTCTTGTCGAGAAGCAGGGTGTCGATGTCGCCCGCCGCCTCGACGGCCCGACCGGAGGTGGCGAGCACGTTGCGCTGGACGAGCCGGTCCATGCCGGCGATGCCGATGGCCGAGAGCAGGGCACCGATCGTCGTCGGGATGAGGCAGACCAGCAGCGCAGTCAGCACGATCAGGGACTGCTGCTCGCCCGCGTAGGCGCTCATCGGGGCCACCGCGACCACCGCGAGCAGGAAGATGATCGTCAACGCCGCCAGCAGGATCGTCAGGGCGATCTCGTTGGGCGTCTTCTGCCGCGAGGCGCCCTCGACCAGTGCGATCATCCGGTCGACGAACGACTCGCCGGGCTTGGTCGTGATCTGGACGACGACCCGGTCGGACAGCACTGTGGTGCCGCCGGTGACGGAGCTGCGGTCACCGCCCGCCTCCCGGATCACGGGCGCGGACTCGCCCGTGATCGCCGACTCGTCGACCGTGGCGATGCCCTCGACGATGTCGCCGTCACCCGGGACGACCTCCCCGGCCTCCACGACGACCCGGTCACCGATCCGCAGCTCGGTGCCGGGCACCGGCGTCTCGACCCCCCTGGCGTCGAGCCGCCGGGCGATCGTGTCCTTCTTGGACTTCCGCAGCGACTCGGCCTGAGCCTTGCCGCGGCCCTCGGCGACGGCCTCCGCGAGGTTCGCGAAGAACACCGTGAACCACAGCCACACGGCGATGAGGACGGAGAACACGCTCGGCTCGCCGGCCACGATCTCCAGCACAGCCAGCACCGTGACCAGCAGGGAGCCGACCCACACGACGAACATGACGGGGTTGCGCAGCTGCGCGCGCGGGTCGAGCTTGCGCAGCGCGTCCGGGAGGGACGCGACGAGTTGGCGGGGGTTGAACGCCCCGGCCTTGACGGCGCCACCGCCCGCGGGCGCGGCGGCGGGTCGTTCCTGCACATCCACACTCACGAGAGCGCCTCCGCGATGGGTCCGAGCGCGAGCGCCGGGAAGAAGGTGAGTGCCGCGACGAGCACCACGGTGCCGCCGACGAGCACCCCGAACAGGACGCCGTCGGTGGGCAGGGTGCCCGCGCCGGGCTCGACCCGGCGTTGCCGGGCCAGGGACCCGGCCAGCGCGAGCACCGCGAGGATCGGGACGAACCGGCCGAGCAGCATCGCGACGCCCAGAGTGGCCTGGAAGAAGTCGCCGGTCACGGTGATACCGGCGAACGCGCTGCCGTTGTTGTTGGCCGCCGAGGCGTAGGCGTAGAGCACCTCGGAGAAGCCGTGCGGACCGCTGTTGTTCAGGGCGTCGAGCGTCTCCGGAAGCGCGATGGCCAGCCCGGCACCGACGAGCACGAGCGTCGGCATGACGAGGATCGAGATGGCCGCCGCGGTGACCTGCACGCGTCCGAGCTTCTTGCCCAGGTACTCCGGCGTGCGCCCGACCATCAGTCCGGCGAGGAAGACCGCGATGATCGCGAGCACCAGGATGCCGTAGAGGCCCGCGCCGACACCGCCGGGCGCGACCTCCCCGAGCAGCATGTTGAGCAGCGTGATGCCGCCCGCGCCGCCGGTGTAGCTGTCGTGCATCGAGTTGACCGCGCCAGTGGACGTGCCGGTGGTGGAGACGCCGAACAGGATCGAGCTCGGGATGCCGAACCGGACCTCCTTGCCCTCCATCGCGGCGCCCGCGGCGACCGTCGCCGGGCCGTTCGGGTTGGCCTCCGCCAGCCACGCGAGGCCGACGAACACCGTCCAGATGACGCCCATGACGGCGACGAGGACCAGGCCCTGCCGGGCATTGCGGACCATGACGCCGAACGTGCGGGTCAGGGCGACGGGGATCACCAGCAGCAGGAAGATCTCGAAGAAGTTGGCGAGCGCGTTCGGGTTCTCGAACGGGTGCGCGGAGTTGGCGTTGAAGATGCCGCCGCCGTTCGTCCCGAGCTCCTTGATGGCCTCCTGCGAGGCCGCGGGGGCCAGCGGGAGGGTGTTCTGCGCGCCGTCCACCCCGGTGACGTCCACGCCGGCGTTCAGCGACATCACCACGCCCATGGCGAGGAGCACGATCGCGGCGACGAACGAGAACGGCAGCAGCAGCCGGACGACACCACGGGTCAGGTCGACCCAGAAGTTGCCGAGCCGGTCGGTGGCCGAGCGGGCGAAACCGCGGATGAGCGCGACCGCGACCGCGATGCCGACGGCGGCCGACACGACGTTCTGCACGGTCAGTCCGGCCATCTGCACGGTGTGCCCGAGCACCTGCTCAGGCACGTAGGACTGCCAGTTGGTGTTCGTCACGAAGGAGACGGCGGTGTTGAACGCCGTGCCCGGGGAGACCGTGTCGGTGGCGACGTCGTCGACGGTCGTGCCGCGGCCGAGGGCCAGCGGCAGCAGCGGCTGCAGGCGCTGCATCAGGTACAGCAGCACGACCGAGAGGAAGGAGAAGCCCAGGACGCCGGCGGCGTAGGTCGTCCAGCGCTGCTCGGCGGACGGGTCCACCCGGAACAGGCGGTACAGCGCGGTCTCGACGCGCCAGTGCTTCTCGCTGGTGTAGGTCCGCGCCATGTAGTCGCCGAGGGGCTTGTACACCAGGGCGAGGAGCAGCACGAGGACGCCGACCTGGAG
The DNA here is from genome assembly GCA_026785945.1 of Pseudonocardia sp. Lineage (GTDB taxonomy): Bacteria > Actinomycetota > Actinomycetes > Mycobacteriales > Pseudonocardiaceae > Pseudonocardia. Next base: position 4,576 of record JAJAZD010000107.1, read on the forward strand.
CAGGCCGGCCAGAGTGGAGTCCATCAGAACCGCTCCGGTCGGAGGAGGGCGATGAACAGGTAGACGAGCAGGCCCAGGGCGATCAGCCCGCCCACCACGTCGGCGACGATCATCTCGCCGCCGCGGGAGCCACTGCGTCGGCGGTGATCACAGGGAGTCCAACCCCCGCAACGTCAGCACCAAAAGCGCGAAACCGCCGATGAGCAGCAGCGCGTAGGCCAGGTCGGCCATCAGAACTCCTCCACGAGAACCTCGGCCCCCCGAAGCGGGGGCCGAGGCGGGAGCATCGTCGCGTCCACGGGCATCCGGCAACGGCGTGAACGGGCCGTTGATGCGGCGGACCGTCAGCGTTGACGCGATCCTGACGCGCCGGTGTCGGCACTCCCGCGACCGGGCGCAAGCGGCACCCCGGTTCCGTCAGCCGGGCGGGACCGCGGCCGACGTGAGCGCGACGAGCGCGACCCGGTCCGTGCGGATGCGGCCGAGCAGGTCGCCGCCGCCCATGCCGTCGCGGAGGCGCACCGTGGGGAGGTCGAGGCCGAGCGGGACCAGGTGCTCGCCGAGCGCGACCAGCAGACGCGGGCGGAGATCGAGCGGGTGCGGGCCGAGGTCACCGCGGCGGGAGGCGACCGAGGCAGCGACCGCGGCGATCACCGAGGGGCGACGATCGGATCAGCCCGAGGACCATCGACGTCGCGGCTTCCCCACGGCGATCTGAGGAGTTGCCCGCCCTCGTTCTCCCAGGCCAACTCCGGGCAGGGAGCTCGAACCGGCGGAGAGGACTCAGAGGCAGGTGTTCGAGGGGTCTCATCGGTTCTGATGGCGTTGCGCATGTTCGGACTCGTCCTCGCTCGGCGGTCGCCGCCGGTCGGCGCGCTGATAAATGAGCCGTCGACGGTGCCGGAGTTGTTGTTTGTGCGGGTGACCGGGTGGTGCGAGGTCGGCACGTCCTATCCTCGGCACGGTGGACCGGGAGGCACGGGTGTCGGACGCCGATCGGGAGGACGTTGTCGGTCGTCTCCGACGAGCGGTGAGCGAGGGGCGCCTGAGCATGCACGAGTTCGACGAGCGCGCCGTGGCCGCCTACGAGGCGAAGACCCGCGGCGACCTTGAGCCGTTGACGGCGGACCTGCCCAAGAACCTGTGGTGACACCCCCCGCCCGGCCGCAGGTCACTCCTCGACCGCGGTCCTGGTCAGGTCGGGGTCGGGGTCGGGACGAGCCTCGTGGCCGTTCCCGGCGTCGGACCGCGGCCAGCTGCTGCCCAGCGACAGCCCCTCGTCGTCGGTCACAGCCCTGGGGGCCGGTGCGGTGTGCGTGGTCGGGGTGTCGGCCCGCTGGGGTCCGCCGGTGTTGTTCTCGAAGAACCGCAGCAGCTCGACCGGGAAGGGCATCACCAGGGTGCTGTTCTTGTCCGACGCGACGTCGGCCACGGTCTGCAGCAGCCGCAGCTGCAGCGCACCGGGGGTGTCGGCCATCGTCCTGGCGGCATCGGAGAGCTTGGCCGAGGCCTGGAACTCCCCGTCCGCGGCGATGACGCGGGCCCGGCGGTCCCGCTCGGCCTCGGCCTGCCGCGACATCGACCGTTTCATGCCCTCGGGCAGCGCGATGTCCTTGACCTCGACACGGTCGACGCTTATCCCCCAGTCCTCGGTGGGGGTGTCGATGACGGCGCGTAGCTCCGCGTTGACCTGCTCCCGGTCCGACAGCAGGGTGTCGAGGTCGGCGCGGCCGATCACCGAGCGCAGCGAGGTCTGCGAGACCTGGGAGATGGCGCCGAGGTAGTTCTCCACGTTGATCAGGGCCTTGACCGGGTCGACGACCCGGAAGTAGACGACGGCATCGACATTGAGGGTCACGTTGTCGCGGGTGATCGCACCCTGGGCGGGGATGTCCAGGACGATGGTCTGGATGGGCACCTTCGTCAGCTGGTCGGCGAACGGGATGATCAGCCGCAGCCCTGGGTCCCGCACCGTGGGCAGGAGCCGCCCGAATCGCAGGACCACCCCCCGTTGGTACTGCTGGACCATACGGACACCGGCGCCGGTGATCAGGAGCACGACGGCCAGCACGGCGATGACGGTGACGAACAGAACGTTCATGACGAACAGGTCTCCCTTGACTGGTGGGTAGGGGACCGAGGGCCCGGGCGGGGTGAACGGCTGGGCTCTCGACGTACCCCGTAGCGTGGTGCGACGGTCTCCGGCGCCTGTCAGAAGCGCAGGATCGCCGCCGCGGGTCGGTGCGACATCTCCTTCGGTGACAGCAGGTGGACGGCCCCGCCGTGCTGCAGTGTCTGCACGGCCACGGCCTCGAGAAGGTCTTCCCCGGTGGTCTCGAACGCGGCGCCGGTGTCGATGTCGTCGGTGGCCTCGGTGTAGCACCCCCACACGGTGTCGTCCTCGGCGAGCAGCAGCGTGTCGATGCGACCCTGGTAGGCCGCCCGCACCAGCTCGTCGACACTGGTGGCCGCGCGCGCGTCGCCACCACCGTGCAGGGTCTCGAAGCGCTCGACGGCGGCTGTGCGGGCCGCGCCCAGACGGGGCCGCATCACGGCGTAGGCGGCGTCGTGCACCTGCGCGTCGTCCAGGGATCCGGGGTCGCGCTCGAGGACGCCGGCGAGCAGTGGATCCAGGGTGCCGAGCTTCTGGATGTGCCCGCCGATCTCGGCGGTGGCGACCAGCACGACCGGGACCGGGTTGGCGGCCAGGTGCTGGCGCAGCGCGGCCGCGACCCGCCGGGTGAACTCCACGAGCCGGGCTTTGCGCCACTCGGCGGGGCTGTCCCCGTAGACCTGCGCCTGGCTGATGTCGATCGCGCCGGTGTTCGGTCTGGCCACCGGGCTGGCCTGCAGGGGGTTCTCGTAGTCCGGTTCCCCCAGGATGGCGGCGACGCTGTCGGGCAGGTCGGTGGTCTTGTCCTCGGTCATCGCGAAGCGGGAGGCGTCGAACAGCCGCACCTCATCCGCGGTGATCGTCACCACGACGAAGGCGCCGTCGGCCTCCAACAGCGGCAGCAGGGGCTTCACACGAAAGCCCGGGCCGACCACGACCCGCTCGGCGAGTGGGATCGGCACCCGATAGCTGCGGGGCTCACCGCCGTCGAGGAACAGCGCGAGGCCGTGGTCCTGGTGCTGCCAGAACCGGTAGTCCTCGACCAGCGCCGTGGCCGGGCCGACGAAGGCCTCGGCCTCGGTGCGCGAGAGTCCCGTCGACACCAGGTCGTCACGGGCGCGGGCAGTGAGGTTCCTGAGCCGGATCGGGTCCTGGCGGATCTCGCTGCCCCGGACGTGGGTGGGCAGGAAGATCGAAACCCCGAGTGGCGGCGTCTCTTTCATGAGAATGGACAAGTCGGATCGGGTGAACAACGACAGCCTCCGGAGGTGCTGGTCCGTACGGGTGTGGACAGGTGGAACTCGCTCAGCGCTGGTCGCTGGTCCTGATCGAGTCGCCTCCCTTGCGGTCATCCAGCCGCCCGAAGTGGGTGTCGAGGAGGTTATTGAGCTTCTGCGCGGCGCCGCGGCAGGCCTCGTCCAGGGTTGCGGCGTGGTGGGTGACAGCGACCGGCGCCTGCCCGGCCGGGCGGGCCTCCAGCATGCAGCGCATGTCGGCGCCGCCGGACCTGCCGGCGCTCTCATCGCCCAGGTGGACCTCCACCCGCGTGATGTGATCGCTGAACCGCGACAGCGCCGCACCGATCTCGGCTTCGACCCGGCCGGTCAGCTCGTCGCGGCCTTCCACGTTGGCGTCGGTGTTGACCTGAATCTGCATGTGCATAGCTTCCTTTTTGTTCAGTTCGGTCCGCAGGCCGGCCGCCGCGGCGACGTCAGGAGATTCGGCGGCGCTGCATTCGCTGCCGGATAGCGCCGTAGCCGGCTGTGGCGAGGAACAGTACGACGCCGATGATTGTCAGCCAGAACAGCCCTTCGACGACCGCACCGACAACCGACAACACCAGCCACACGACCAGCAGCGCGACGACCACTTTCAGCATGAGCACGTTCTCCTGTCTTCGGAAATGTGTGATTCGGGTGTCCAAGGTCTCTGCCGGCGGATCGCCCGGACGGAAAGATCCGCGGTCGGTGGGGCTACCGAGGCGTGGGTGGTTTCGGATTGGCGGACTCACAGGTACGCCACCCCCAGGGCGATGACGATCGCGAAGGTGATGTAGCCCGCGAACGCGACGACGTAGACCATGGATACGGTTCGGCCGCCCTGCCGATCTCCTTGTCGGGCCGGTGCTCGCCCGTAGCGGTGCGGCCGCGGCGTCCGCTGCTCCCGGGAACGTCATCGGAGGACGCGGTCCGTGGCTCCGGTCGTTGGTGGTCATCGGGAAAGCCGTCGCTGCGTCGTCGCGCCCCCCGCGTGGCGATCACCATCCACGGCACGATCGGTCCCGCGGTGAGCAGCCCGGACCCGACCAGGCCCAACTCGGAGGGCAGCGAATGCAGAACGGCCAGCACGAGAAGTGCCAGGAGCAGCGCCGTCCTGGTATGCCGTCAGCGGAAACCATCGAACGGGACCCGACGGCGCCCGGGCCCTGGTCGAGGTAGCGACCAGTACCGGGTCTTTCTCGACAAGTTCGCTTTCGATCGCAGCCAGGATCTTCAGTTCACGTGGCGAAAGTGACATGACGTCTCCGGTCATTGTGTTCGACGGCTGCGCGAGAGGTCTGCCCCGGTTCTGGTCGCGTCGTCGATGCGAGTTCCGGCGCCCGCGGCGCCGAACGGACAGACCCCCCGCGCAGAGCACAGGCGAGCCATTCGAGGTCACGTCGTTGGCGAGAACGCCGCTTGATCCGAGGTGGTGCGGCGGTGCGGGTCGATGAGACCGAGCAGCCGACGGATCGCCGCCGGGTCGTCGTCGAGGTCCAGGCCGTGGGACGGTGCGCGATGCCCGACGGCGTGGCCGTCCAGGACGCTGATCGCCCAGGCCACGACTTCCGCGGCGGTAGGCACGAGGTCCAGTGGTGCTGCCTGGGTTCCGGCGTAATGGTCGCGTGGCGAGTGCTCGCCTCGGTAGGACAGTGACCAACCGTGCGCCGGGTCCCACCGCAACATCGGGTCGGCGAGATCGCCCCGCCCCCGGCACGGCAGGACGGCCAGACGAATGTCGATCGGGTCGACCACGGTGTAGATCTCGGTGGACAGCCGCACCACGTCGGAGAGTGCCTCGCTGACCAAGCGCAACCCGCGCCGGTCGGCTTCGGAGATCACCTGCTGGCGGTAGCCGTGCACTGCGGCGACAGCGTCCATGCCCAGGGCCGCTACCAGCGCGTCGTTGTTCATGTCGGGCCTCTTCCTGAGGGGGTGACCGACGGGGACCGGGGTCGGCTCGTGGTGGTCGGTCTGAAGCGGGCGCCGAACACGGTGATGTGGTCGGGTACCCGTGGTCTGCGGCCGCCATCCCGTTCCTTGTCCCCGGTTGCCACCGCTGGGATTCAGCGTGCCGGGTGCCGGGTGGGGCGGCTATCGGGTCCAGCACCCATTTCGCCGTCCTCGACCCTGCACCCCGGCGGTCCGGGGCGGCCGCGGAATGGGGTGTGGCCCTCATGGACAGGCTGGCGCCCAGGGGGTGAGGCTGTCGGCATGCCGCAGCCCGTCGATCAGCGTCCGCGCCGAGTGTGATGCGATCACGGTGGGGGCGGAGTACCCCGGCGGCGGCCCTGTTCTGGCGGCTGTTGCTGGGCAACGGTGCGGTGTTCGTGGCGGGGTTGGCGGTGCTGGTGTTGTCACCGGCCACGATGTCGACCCCGATCCTGGTCCGGGAGATCGCTGTACTGGTGGTGGGCCTGGCGCTGTTGCTGGCCGTGAACGCCGTGCTGATCCGGTCCGCGCTCCGGCCGTTGGCCGGGCTCACCAGGCTCATGGACCGTGTGGACCTGCTGCGTCCGGGGGAACGTCTGACCGTGCGTGGTGGCCGGGACCTCGGGCAGCTCGTCGGCACGTTCAACGACATGCTCGACCGGCTCGAGACCGAGCGGAGCGCGAGCAGCGCGCATGCGCTGGCCGCACAGGAAGGCGAACGGCACCGTATCGCTCAGGAGTTGCACGACGAGATCGGTCAGAGTCTCACCGCGGTGCTGCTCGGTCTGAAACGTACCGTGGATCGCGCGCCTGCCGATCTGCAGGATGAGCTGCGAGAGGCGCAGGAGGCGATCCGGGCCAGCCTCGACGAGGTCCGGCAGGTGGCCCGCCGGCTGCGCCCCGGTGTCCTGGAGGAGCTGGGTCTGCTCAGCGCGATGCGCGCGTTGGCCACCGACTTCACCGAGGCCAGCGAGGTGCCGGTCGTGCAACGGCTCGACCAACAGCCCCCGCCGCTGAGCCCGAACACCGAACTCGTGTTCTACCGCATCGCGCAGGAGAGCCTGACGAACATCGCCCGCCACGCCGACGCATCCCGGGTCGAACTGTCACTCACCCACGACCGGGACACGGTCGTGCTGCGCATCACCGATGACGGGCGAGGCAACGACGGGTTCGCCGAGGGAGCCGGTATTCGCGGCATGCGCGAACGGGCCCTGCTCATCGGCGCCCACCTGAGCCTGGGCCAGACACCGCAGGGCGGCACGCAAGTACGTCTCGTCGTCGCCGCAGACCAGAGGAAAGCGTAGGGCGCTGTGGAACCGACGAAGACGAGGATCCTGCTGGTCGACGACCACGGCCTGGTCCGGCGCGGGCTACGCCTGATCCTGGACGCCGAACCCGACCTGACCGTGGTCGCCGAAGCCGGCGACGGTGCCGAGGCCGTCGAGCTGGCCACCCGCGGCGACGTCGACCTCGTCATCCTCGACATCGCCATGCCCCGGATGACGGGGCTGCAGGCGGCGCGGGAAATGTCGCGGCGTGCCCCGCACGTCCGCATCCTCATGCTGTCCATGTACGACAACGAGCAGTACCTGTTCGAAGCGCTCAAGGCAGGCGCTTCGGGTTACGTGCTCAAGTCGGTCGCCGACCGCGACCTGATCGAGGCGTGTCGGGCCGCGATGCGCAACGAACCTTTCCTTTACCCCGGTGCCGTCACCGCTCTGATCAGGGACTACCTTCGCCGCGACGAACGCGGCGAACCCCTCCCGGACAGCATCCTCACCCCCCGGGAGGAGGAGGTCGTCAAGCTGATCGCCGAGGGGAACTCCTCCCGACAGATCGCCAAGACCCTCGTCATCAGCGTGAAGACCGTCGACCGCCACCGCGCGAACGTCCTGCAGAAACTCGGCATGCACGACCGGCTGGACCTGGCCAGATACGCCATCCGCGCCGGCCTGGCACAGCCCTGACAACCTGCGGCGCCGCCTGGAACTGGCCACTGAACGCATCTGCCCGCGGTCGACGCAGGATCGGGCCGCAGACCGAGGAACCACCCGACCTCCGGCAGCGCCCTCACGGCCGCCATCCGCGGTCCCCCGCGTAACACCGCCGGTAGGGCCAGCAGCGCGACGGCCGCGACCAGCACGAGTCCCGCTGCGCCGCGGGTGAGCACCACGCCGACCAGGAGGACCGACTGGCCGACGAGCCCCGCCACCGCCAACCGCGCCGCGATGCGCCGGGGCACGGCCACGGGCGACGCCGGGCCGGGCGGGTACCCGGCCACGCGGAGCTCCGCCGCGTAGGCCGCGACGGCGTGCCGAGTCGTGCCCGGCGACGTCGTCGAGGATCTCGGCGACCTCCGACTCCGGCAGATCGGCCAGTGCCCGGCGCAGCTCGGCGAGGTACTCCTGTGCCGGGTCCGCCAACAGACCCACCGCCCCGGTACTCATGTTCCCGACCACGCTCTCGTCGCCCTGCGTCATGACTCCCCCACCAGCCCTTCCACCTTCTCTGCGAACGCACGCCAGGTCTTCGCCGCCTCACGCAGCCGGTCCTTGCCCGGCGCGTTGAGGCTGTAGTACCTGCGTGCGGGCCCTCGTCGCTCGGCACGACGTAGGACGTGAGCAGGCCTGCGTTGTAGAGCCGGCGCGGCGTGCCGTAGACCGACGCGTCGCCGACCTCCTGCAGTCCGGCCGCGCGCAGCCCGCGCACCACCTCGTAGCCGTAGCCGTCTGCGCGGTCGATCACCGCCAGCACGGCGAGGTCGAGCACTCCCTTGAGCAACTGGCTCGGTTCCACGACACCTCCTTGCACGTTTCGCACGACCGGATGCGTCAGGGGTGGCGAGCCACGTGTCAGGCGCGCGTCAGGATCACTCACGACGGTGTCCCGGTGTGCCGATCCTGGGGTGTGCTCCCCCGAACCCTCCACCCGCGCGGGCGCCGCGTTGCTCGCACGTGATCGCGGTACTCGCGACGCGGGGGCGTCCGGCGGTCCGCCTCCCGGATACCCTCACATCGAGATCGTCGGTGCGTACGCCCGTGCCGGCACGATGGCCGATCAGGCCTGACCACAGGGGGCCGCGCATGTCCGTGGTCGACAACGCCATCTACATCAACGGCAAGCGCGTCGCCGTGCCGCGCTCGCTCGACCACCCGTTCGGGGAGCTCAAGGCCTGCCCCGCCGAGGGGCACAGCTTCTGCTGGATCGGCCTGCTGCGGCCCACGCCGGAGGAGATCAAGTCCGTCGCCGAGGAGTTCGGCCTGCACGGGCTGGCGGTCGAGGACACCGTCAACGCCCACCAGCGGCCCAAGCTCGAACGCTACGGCGACCTGGTCTTCGTCGTCCTCCGCCCGGCCCGCTACGTCGACGCGGTGGAGGTCGTCGAGCTCGGCGAGGTCCACGTGTTCGTCGGAGCCGATTTCGTGATCACCGTGCGGCACGCCGAGGAGCCCGATCTGGCCGAGGTCCGGCAGCGCCTGGAGTCCGATCCCGACCTGCTCGACAACGGCCCGTTCGCGGTGCTGTATGCGGTGCTGGACAAGGTCGTCGACGACTACGGGCCGGTCCTCGACGGCCTCCAGAACGACATCGACGAGATCGAGGTGCAGGTCTTCGACGGCGACCCCACCGCCTCCAAACGCATCTACACCCTCACCCGCGAGGTGATCGAGTTCCAGCGGGCGGTCGAGCCGCTGCGGGAGCTGTTCGCCGAGCTGCGGGAACGGCTCAGGGAACGGGCCGGCGAGTCCGACCTCGAGCTCCGGCGCGCGCTGCGCGACGTGGCCGACCACGCCACCCGCGCGCTGGAGCGCATCGACGGCTACCGCCAGTTGCTCGGCAACATCCTCACCGTCAACGCCGCACTCGTCGGTCAGCGCCAGAACGAGGAGATGGCGCGGATGACGCGGGCGGGCTACGACCAGAACGAACAGGTCAAACGGATCTCCTCGTGGGCCGCGATCCTGTTCGCCCCCACGCTCGTCGCCTCGATCTACGGCATGAACTTCACGTTCATGCCCGAGCTGGACTGGGCGTTCGGCTACCCGTTCGCGGTGCTCCTGATGTTGCTGCTCGGCGCCGGGCTCTACGTCGTGTTCAAGCGCCGCGGCTGGATGTAGGGCGGCGCCGGCCTGACCCGCGGAACCGCCCTCGGCCCACAACCCCGCCCGCGGGTCGCGCGCCCCTTCTCGGTGCGCTGCCCCTGTTCGAACGGGGGCGGCGCACCGACAACGGGGGCGCGTACCCCTCGCTTGCCTCCCGGCATGGCTCGACCTCCCGCGGCGGCCGGGGGTGCGAGGTCACGCTGCCGTGATCTCCGCATTCTCGACGCGATGAGCTACGGCATCCGTCGCACGCCACCACCGCGGCAGGGTGCGTCGGTCACCGGCCGCGACCGGCCGCCCTCACATCGAGACCCCGACTCACGCGCGCCGAGACCCCGACTCGCGGGGGCGGGGTTGGCAGCGGGGGCAGCTGTGGCTGCTGCGGTTCATCCACGCCTCCCGGCGGATCGGGGTGCCGCAGCGGGGACAGGGGCGGTCGGCCCGGCCGTAGACGTTCAGGGCGCGGTCGAAGTACCCCGACGCGCCGTTGACGTTCACGTAGAGCGCGTCGAACGAGGTGCCGCCCGCGTCCAGCGCCGCGTTCATCACCTCCGACGCCGCCGTGAGCACTGCGGCGCCCTGGGCCCGGGTCAGCTTCTCGGTGGGACGCTCACCGTGCAGGCGCGCCAGCCACAGGGCCTCATCGGCGTAGATGTTGCCGATGCCGGAGACCACCGTCTGGTCGAGCAGCGCACGCTTGAGCCCGGTGCGGCGCCGCCGGATGCCGGCCACGGCGGCGTCGAGGTCGAACGCGGGGTCCATGGGATCGCGCGCGATGTGGGCGACGGGCTCGGGGAGCAGCCCGCCGCCCGTGGCGTGGACGAGGGGGTGGACCGAGAGGCCGCCGAACGTGCGCTGGTCGACGAACCGCAGCTCGGGGCCGTCGTCGGCGAAGCGGACGCGGATCCGTAGGTGCTTCTCGGCGGGCCGGTCCGCCGCGGCGACCAGCATCTGACCGCTCATGCCCAGGTGCGCGAGCACGGCGTCGTCCCCGGCGCCGCCGGCATCGAGGTCGAGCCAGAGGTACTTGCCGCGGCGGCGCGCTCCGGTGATCGTCCGCCCGGTCAGTCGTGAGGCGAAGTCGGCGCGACCGGCGGCGTGCCTGCGGACGGAACGGGGGTGCTCCACGTCGACCGCGAGGATGTCACGGTCGAGCACGTGGTCGGCCAGCCCGCGCCGGACCACCTCGACCTCGGGGAGCTCGGGCACGTGCTCAGGGGGTGGCGGGGGCGCCCGACGCCGCCTCCGCGGTGAGAGTGCGCCACGCGAGCTCGGCGGCCTTCTGCTCGGCCTCCTTCTTGGTGCGTCCCGCACCGGAGCCGAGCTCGCGCCCGCCGACGAGGGCGGTGGCGGTGAAGACCTTGAGGTGGTCGGGCCCCTCCTCGGTGATGCGGTACTCGGGGACGCCGAGGTCCGCGGCCGCGGTGAGCTCCTGCAGGCTCGTCTTCCAGTCCAGCCCGGCGCCGAGCAGCGGGGCGCCCACGAGCAGCCCGTCGAAGAGCCGGTGGACGAGCCCGCGGGCGGCCTCCAGGCCGTGCTCCAGGTAGACGGCGCCGATGAGGGCCTCGGTGGCGTCGGCCAGGATACTGATCTTCGTGCGGCCACCGGTCAGCTCCTCGCCGCGCCCGAGGTAGAGGTACGCCCCAAGCCCGGCCGGTCCCCCGAGAATGGCCGCGACGCCCGCGAGCGCGTGCATGTTCACCACGCTCGCGCGCAGTTTCGCCAGCTGCCCCTCGGGCAGGTCCGGGTGCTCCCGGTAGAGCCGCTCGGTCACGACGACACCGAGCACCGAGTCGCCCAGGAACTCGAGGCGCTCGTTGGTGGGCAGGCCGCCGTTCTCGTAGGCGTAGGACCGGTGCGTCAGTGCGAGGGTGAGCAGGTCGTGCTCGATCTCGACGCCCAGGGACGCGAGAAGGAACCCGCGCTCACCTGTGGGTCCCGTCGATCCGCGCTCCGCCACCGTGCCGCCGCTGATCCAGGATTCCGGGTCAGGCCGGGCTGACGACCTGGCGGCCGTCGTAGGTGCCGCAGGTGGGGCAGGCCATGTGCGGCGGCTTGGTGGCCCGGCAGGCGCGGTTCGAGCACGCGACGAGCGTCGGAGCAGTGGCCTTCCACTGCGACCGACGTGAGCGCGTGTTCGACCGCGACATCCGGCGCTTCGGAACAGCCACGATGAATCTCCTAGCGGTACTCGGGTTGCCGGCTGGAATCAGTCGGCTGGTGTCAGTCGGCGGGCAGGCGCTCACGCAGAGCGGCCCAGCGAGGGTCAAGTGTCTCATGCGCGTGGTCGGGCGCGAGGTCGGCCCACTTCTCGCCGCAGTCGGGGCACAGGCCGCGACAGTCGCGGCGGCACAGCGGGGCCAGCGGCAGGGCCAGCACGACCGCGTCGCGGACGGTCTGCTCGACGTCGAGCTTGTCGTCCGCGACCCGTGGCAGCTCGTCGGCGTCGGTGGTGTCGTCGGTCGCGCTGTCCGGGAACGCGAAGAGCTCCGCGATCTCGACGGCGATCTGGTCGGTCAGCGCATCGAGACAGCGGGCACACTCGCCGTCGAGCGCGGCCGAGACGGTGCCCGAGACGTACACCCCCTCGGTGACCGACTCGAGCCGGACGTCGAGCTCGACGTCGGTCCCGGCCGGGACGGCGATGGAGTCGAGGCCGAGCCGGACGGGGTCGGCGGGGGCCGCGATGGTGCGCTGATAGCTGCGCATGGCACCGGGCCGGCGGCCGAGCTCCCGGATGTCGAACACCCAGGGACCGGAGGCGACGCCGGCGGAGGAAGAACGCGAACTGCTCACGCCTTCCAGGATAGGCCCGGCCGCCGCATGGCCGGGGGCGGCGTGGGCGGGGAGCCGATTCAGGTCAAGACCTGGACCTGCTCGCGCTCCCGGTCCGGCTTCTGGTCCGGCTCTTGGTCCGGCACCGTGTCGGCGGCGGGGACCGTGGCGCCGAAGCCGTCCGCGAGCAGGGCCGCGAGATGCAGGAACGCATTGTGGGTGGAAGCGCGCAGGCGCGGGAGCTCGATCCGCCCACCGGTGGCCAGGTGCGGGTCGTGCGGCACCTCGACGACCGCACGGCAGCGGGCCTCGAAGTGGCTGCGGACCCGGCCGCGGTCGATCTCCTTGCTCCCCCGGTCACAGCTCAGCACGACCACCGAGTCCGCCACCCGGGAGGCGTGGCCGTGTGCGATCAGCCAGTCGAGGGTCAGACTGGCGCGGCTCGCGCCGTCCACGGTCGGTGCGCCCACGACGACCAGGCTGTCGACCAGCGCGAGCGTGCCGTCCATCGCCGAGTGCACCAGACCGGTGCCCGAGTCGGTGATGACGATGTCGTAGAAGCGGACGAGCACCTGGCACACGCGCTCGTACTCGTCGCGGTCGAACGCCTCGCTCATCGCGGGGTCCTGCTCCGAGGCGAGGACCTGCAGCCGTCCCGCGAGGGTCGTGTAGCGGGCGACGTCGGTCAGCGAGTGCGTGTCCTCCATGTTCCGGAGGAGGTTGCGCACCGTCACCGACGTGTCGTCGGTGAGCCGGTCGGCCAGCGTTCCCGCGTCGGGGTCGGCGTCGAGCGCGATCACCCGGTCCCCGCGGTTCTCCGCCAGCACCAGGCCGAGGCACGCCGAGACGGTCGTCTTGCCGACCCCGCCCTTGAGCGAGCTGACGGCGACCTGGTGCGAACCCCGCAGCGGGCGGCGGATGCGGCGCAACTGCTCCTGACGGTCGCGCTCGGCCGGGCCGATGCCGGGGTTCACCAAGCCACCGGTGGCCTTGAACAGGGTGCCGCGCCAGCCGCCGCGCGGGCGGTCGCCCCGGAATCGGACGATCGCGTCCTCGGTGAGCTCCGCCGCACTCGTCACACCGGCCGGCCGGTGTGGCGTGACCGCGGCCGACTCGCCATGGCGGTCTCGTTCGCCGTACCGCGCCGCGTCCACGTTCTCGCTCACCCTCGCCCGTCCCGTGCCGTCAGCTGTGCCGTTCATCAGGGGCTCGCCGTTCTCACATCGGGAAGCGGTCGGCCATCAACGCAGCCAGCTCGTAGGCCGCGCGGCGGGTGGCGGGACGCAGGCGCGCCAGCTCCACGCGGCCGCCGGTGGCGAGGTGCGGGTCGTGCGGGATCTCCACCACCGCGCGGCAGCGCGCGGCGAAATGGGCCCGGATCCGTTCACGGTCGACGTCGGCGCTGGTGCGGTCGCACGACAGGACGGCCACCGCGTCGGCGGCCAGCGACCCGTGGCCGTGGGCGAACAGCCAGTCCAGGGTCTTGCTGGCGCGTCCCGCGCCGTCCACGGTGGGAGCCCCGACGATGATCACGCTGTCGGCGAGCTTGAGGGTGCCCTCCATCGCGGAGTGCACCAGCCCGGTGCCCGAGTCGGTGATGACGATGTTGAAGTAGCGGTCCAGCAGCGCGCAGATGTGCTCGTACTCCTCGCGGCTGAACGCGTCGCCCGCGGCGGGGTCCTGCTCCGACGCGAGCACCTGGAGCCGTCCGGCGAGGCTCGTGTACCGCGACACCTCGGTCCAGGAGTGGATGCGGTCGTAGTCGCGGAGCAGCTCACGGACGGTCACCGACGACTCGCCGGTGAGGCGGTCGGCCAGGGTGCCCGCGTCGGGGTTGGCGTCGAGCACGATCACCCGGTCGCCGCGGTTCTCCGCCATGACCAGGCCCAGCAGGGTCGACACGGTCGTCTTGCCGACCCCGCCCTTGATCGATGTGACGGCGATGCGGTGCGAACGCCACAACGGGTGTCGGATGCGGTGCAGGACAGCCCGGTGACGCAGCTCGGCCTCGCTCGGGCCGGGGTTGACCACACCTCCACTGGCCCGAAGGACGACCCGACGCCAGCCGTGGGCCGGTTCGTCCGATCGCTCCCTCAGTATCGCGTCGCCCGACAGATCCTCCGCCGTCCGCGGCCCGACCGCTGACTCCGCGGGAACCCGCGGACCGGGCCTTGCCCCGCCGGCACCGGCCCCGCCGGTCCCCGCCCCGGTCGTTCCCGCCCCGTCAGTGCCCGCGCCCCCAGTGCCCGCGCCCCCAGTGCCCGCGCCCCCAGTGCCCGCGCCCCCAGTGCCCGCGCCCCCTGACATCGCGCCCTCTCCCACTGCGCCCCCTGGCTCCCGCACATCCACTCTGCCCCGTGTGTCGAGTCGGTGCCCGTACCTCGCCCACCAGGTCAGGGGATCGGGCTCGACCTGTCGCCGTACCACCGGCGGAGACTACCGCGACGGAGCCACCCGATCGTACGGTTCGTGACCGTCTGGTGACCTTGCCGCTACGGTGGGGCGGCGACGTCGGAGGCGGCTCGACCGGCTCGTGGTCAGTCGATCAGGTCCATCCCCGTGCCCGAACGGCCGTTCGCGGCGGAGCCTGCGGTGGGGCGGTCGGGCGAGTCGCCCCGCCAGAGCCTGCTCCGACCCCGGGTGACGGTGCGCAACGCCTTGCCGAGGGTGTCCTCGAACTCGGCCAGCTTGACGTCGACGTAGCTGTCGCACTCGCGACGCAGGCGCTCGGCCTCGGCGGCGGCGGTGGCGACGACGCGGGCGGCCTCGGCACCCGCGGCCCGGACGACCTCGGCCTGGGACACCAGGCGGGCCTGCTCTGCCTGCCCGTCGGCCACGTACCGGTCGTGGGCGGCCCGGCCCGCGTGGGCGAGCCGGTCGGCGTCGGCCTGGGCCCGGTCGGTCAGCTCGGTGTGGTGGCGACGCCCTTCGGCGACGGCACGCTCGGCCTCGTGCCGTGCGTGCGCGAGGGTCTGCTCCGCCTCCTCCCGGGCCTCGGTGAGCACGCGGTCGGCCTGCGCCTGCGCCTGCGCCCGCACCTGCTCGGTGTCGGACCGGGCGGTGGAGCGGGTCTGCTCGGCCTCCTGCGTGGCGTCGTCCACCAGCTCGTCGCGGCGGTCGAGGACGTCCTGCGCGTCGTCGAACTCGCCGGGGAGCGCCTCCCGGACGTCGTCGAGCAGTTCGAGGACGTCGCCGCGAGGGACGACGCAGTTCGAGGTCATCGGGACGCCCCGTGCCTCCTCGACGACCGTGACCAGCGCGTCGAGCGATTCGAAGACCCGGTACACACCCCGCATCCTCTCACCGGGGGACCACCGATCGGCGTATTGCGCCCGACCCGCGTGTCTAGGCCCGTTCGGCGATGCGTTCCAGGAGGCGACGGTGCACCGACTCGGGGAGCAGATGCGCGACGTCACCCCCGTACGTGGCGACCTCCTTGACCAGCGAGCTGGACACGAAGCTGAACTCGGGGCTGGTGGACATGAACAAGGTGTCCACCCCCGACAGCCGCTGGTTCATCTGCGCCATCTGCAGCTCGTAGTCGAAATCGGTGACGGCGCGCAGGCCCTTGACGATCGCCCGGATCTCGTGGGTGCGGCAGTAGTCGACGAGCAGCCCGTGGAACGACCCGACGCTGACGTTCGGGTACGGCGCGACCACGTCGGTGAGCATCGAGATGCGCTCCTCGACGGTGAACAGGCTCCGCTTGCTCTTGTTGACCAGCACGGCGACGACGACCTCGTCGAACAGGGCGGACGCGCGCTCGACGATGTCGAGGTGACCGTGCGTCGGGGGGTCGAAGGAGCCGGGGCAGACGGCGCGCCTCATGGCCCGGGACGGTAGCCCACATGGAGCACGGTGTCGCCGTACCGGCGCTCGCGCGCGGGTCGCGTCGGCTCCGGCCAGGGAAAGGAGCCGGTCCGTGCCGCCCGCTCGACCACCACCGTCGCGTCCGCGGCGAGCCAGCCGTGCGCCGCCGCGGACCTCAGCCAGCCGGCGATCTCGGCGTCGGGCACCTCGTACGGGGGGTCGACGAGCACCACGTCGTAGCCGCGCCCCGCCGGGACGGCCAGTACCACCGCGGCCGGCGCCACGCGCACGACCGCGCCGAGCAGTCCCAGCTCGGCGACGTTGCGACGCAGCACGGCCGCGGCCCGCGGGTCGGACTCGACGAACAGCGCGTGCCCCGCGCCTCTCGACAGTGCCTCCAACCCCAGCGCGCCCGAACCCGCACACAGGTCGAGCACCGCGGCACCGTCAAGCCCGGGGTCGTGGTCGAGCGCGGCGAACAGCGCCTCCCGCACGCGGTCCGACGTCGGCCGCGTTCCCCTCGGTGGTACGGCCAGTCGCCGACCACCGGCGCGCCCGGCGATGATGCGGGTCACGGGCTGCTCGTTCGCATGGCGCGCCCATTCTTGCCGACCGCCGCGTCACGGGTTCAGCAGGTCGGACCAGAACGCCACCGTCGATCGGCCCGCGTCCCCGCCCCGCCATCCGGAACCGTCGAACTCCTGCTCGACGTGGTCGGCCAGGTCGGTTCCTTACTCCAGCACCACCAGCAGGTCCCCGCCCTCGACCTGCCCGACGGCGCCGATGGCCACGCGGGCGACCGTCCCGCCCTCGTGTGCGGTGATCGAGGCCTCCATCTTCATCGCCTCGATCGTGGCGACGGTCTGGCCGGCTTCGACGGGGTCGCCCTCGCCCACCTGCAGCGTGACAACGCCCGCGAACGGAGCCGCGACGTGGCGGGCGTTGGCCCGGTCGGCCTTCTCCGCGGCCTTGACCGTCGTCGCGACCGAGGTGTCACGCACCGGGACGGGCCGCATCTGCCCGTTCAGGGTGGTCAGAACGTTGCGGAAGCCACGCTCGTCGGGCTCGGAGATGGCCTCCAGCGCGATCAGCAGCGTGACTCCGGGTTCGAGCTCGACCGTGTGCTCCAGTTCGGGCTCCAGGCCGTAGAGGTGGTCCTTCGTCGAGAGCACCGAGGTGTCGCCGTAGGCCTCCAGGTGCGCTGCGTACTCCCTGGCCGGCGCGGGGAACAGCAGCCGGTTCAGGGTGGCGCGGCGGTCCTCGCGCAGGCCGCGCCGGTCGTCGATCGTGAGCTCGACGACCGCCTTCTCCGGGGGGCGCCCCTCCAGAGCGCGGGTGCGGAACGGCTCGGGCCAGCCGCCGGGCGGGTCACCGAGCTCGCCGCGCAGGAACCCGATCACCGAGTCGGGCACGTCGAAGTCGCCGGGTGCGGCCTCGAAGTCCTTGGGCTCCACCCCGGCGCCGACGAGGTGCAGTGCGAGGTCGCCCACCACCTTCGACGACGGCGTCACCTTCACCAGCCGCCCCAGCATCCGGTCGGCGGCGGCGTAGCAGTCCTCGATCAGCTCGAACCGGTCGCCCAGGCCCAGCGCGATGGCCTGCTGGCGCAGGTTGGACAGCTGTCCCCCGGGGATCTCGTGGTGGTAGACGCGCCCGGTCGGGGCCGCGAGCCCGGATTCGAACGGCGCGTACACCTTGCGCACCGCCTCCCAGTACGGCTCCAGGTCACACGCCGCCTGCAGGTCCAGACCCGTCGCGCGCGGGGTGTGGTCGGTGGCGGCGATCAGCGCCGAGAGCGCCGGTTGGCTCGTCGTCCCCGCCATCGACGCGACCGCGGCGTCCACCGCGTCCACGCCCGCCTCGATCGCCGCGATCAAGGTCGCCAGCTGGCCACCGGGGGTGTCGTGGGTGTGCAGGTGCACGGGCAGGTCGAAGCGTTCCCGCAGGGCGGTGACCAGCGTACGCGCGGCGGGTGGGCGCAGCAGCCCGGCCATGTCCTTGATCGCCAGCACATGGGCGCCGGCGCCGACGATCTGCTCGGCCAGGCGCAGGTAGTAGTCGAGCGTGTAGAGGGTCTCACCCGGGTCGGACAGGTCGCCGGTGTAGCAGAGCGCCACCTCCGCGACCGCTGTGCCGGTGGCGCGCACCGCGTCGATCGCCGGGCGCATCTGCGAGACGTCGTTGAGGGCGTCGAAGATCCGGAAGATGTCCATGCCGGTGCGCGCCGCCTCGTCGACGAAGGCGTCGGTCACCTCGATCGGATACGGCGTGTACCCGACGGTGTTGCGGCCACGCAGCAGCATCTGCGTGCAGATGTTGGGCACGGCCTCGCTGAGCGCGGCGAGCCGGTCCCACGGATCCTCGGCAAGGAACCGCAGCGCGACGTCGTAGGTCGCCCCGCCCCAGCATTCGAGGCTCAACAGCTGCGGCGCGGTCCGAGCGACGAACGGCGCGACGGCCAGCAGGTCACGGCTGCGCACCCGCGTGGCCAGCAGGGACTGGTGAGCGTCACGGAACGTCGTGTCGGTGACGGCCACAGCCTCCTGGGCGCGCAGCCGTGCGGCGAAGCCCTCCGGGCCGAGCTCGCGCAGCAGCCGGCGCGAACCGTCGGGGGCCGGGGCGCCGAGGTCGCAGTGCGGCAGCTTGTCCACCGGCTCCACCACGTGGGGCCGCGGCCCGTTGGGCTTGTTCACCGTGATCTCGGCGAGGTAGCCCAGCAGCCGGGTGCCGCGGTCGGCGGGCTGGCGGGCGCGCTGCAGCTGCGGACGTTGCTCGATGAAGCTCGTGGTGACGCGGCCGGCCTGGAAGTCGGGATCGGAGAGCACCGCGGCCAGGAACGGCAGGTTCGTCGCGACGCCGCGGATGCGGAACTCGGCTATCGCCCGCCGGGCGCGTCGCACGGCGTTGGGGAAGTCGTGGCCGTAGCAGGTCAGCTTCACCAGCATCGAGTCGAAGTGCGCGCTGACCTCGGCGCCGGTGTGGGTCGTGCCGCCGTCGAGCCGCACGCCGGGACCGCCCGGGGACCGGTAGGCGCTGATCGTGCCGGTGTCGGGGCGGAAGCCGTTGGTCGGGTCCTCGCAGGTCACGCGGCACTGCAGCGCCGAGCCGCGAAGCGTCACGTCCTCCTGGCGCAGCCGCAGCTCCGGCAGGGTCACCCCCGACGCGATGCGCAGTTGGGCGATCACCAGGTCGCGGTCGGTGACCTGTTCGGTGACCGTGTGCTCGACCTGGATGCGTGGGTTCATCTCGATGAACACGTGCTGGCCGCGCTCGTCGAGCAGGAACTCGACGGTGCCGGCGTTCACGTAGCCGATGGCGCGGGCGAACCGTACGGCGTCGGCGCAGATCCGGTCCCGCAGCGCGGGGTCGAGGTTCGGCGCCGGCGCGATCTCGATGACCTTCTGGTGGCGGCGCTGCACGGAGCAGTCACGCTCGTAGAGGTGCGTGACGTTGCCGGCCGCGTCGGCGAGGATCTGGACCTCGATGTGGCGCGGGTTGAGCACCGCCTGCTCCAGGAAGACGGTCGGGTCGCCGAAGGCCGACTCCGCCTCCCGCATCGCGGCCCCGATCGCGTCGCGCAGCTCGGCGGGCTCCCCGACCCGCCGCATCCCGCGCCCGCCGCCACCCGCGACGGCCTTGACGAAGATGGGGAACCCGACCTCGCCCGCCGCAGCGAGAAGGGTCTCGACATCCGCCGACGGCTCCGACGACGTCAGCACCGCCACCCCGGCGGCCCGGGCGGCCGCGATGGCGCGCGCCTTGTTCCCGGTCAGGTGCAGCACGTCGGCGGGTGGACCCACGAACGTGATCCCGGCCTGCTCACAGGCTTCGGCCAGGTCGGGGTTCTCCGAGAGGAAGCCGTACCCCGGATAGACGGCGTCCGCGCCTGAACGGCGGGCCGCGGCGATCACCTCGTCGACGGACAGGTAGGCGCGCACCGGATGGCCGCGCTCGCCGATCTGGTAGGACTCGTCGGCCTTCGCGCGGTGCAGCGAGTTGCGGTCCTCGTACGGGAAGACCGCCACCGTCGACACCCCGAGCTCGTAGGCTGCCCGGAAGGCCCGGATGGCGATCTCCCCCCGGTTCGCGACCAACACCTTCCCGAACACGGCAACCCCTCTCGATAATCGCCGCACGTCCCGCTCGGGTGGCGGCGACGTGATCGACGAAGACGAACGCTACCGGCGGGACACCCGTTCGGTCCCGTGCGAAGTGGCCCACTTCTCAGGTATCACGGAAGGGTGCGACACCATCCACGGCACCCGGCCCACGCCGCGGCGTTCGCCGAGGGGCGCCGCCTGCGTGAAGCGTCCCGACGCAAGGCGGCCCGGGCACGCCGGCACGATCCGCAGGGACGCCGTCGCCTGCCGAGAGCCGCCTCCTTGGCGCTGTGGGTGCTGGCCCTCCCGCTCCTGTTCACCTTCATCGCCACCGTCGTCGCCACCGTGCTGGCCGTCGCGATCCTCGCGAGAGGCGCGTTCTTCCTCGCCATGCCGCTCCTGGTCGGCACCGCCGCGTTCGTCACCGTCCGGAGCGTCAGGCGACGGGTCGCGCTGCGTCGCGGCGGCGCCCCCGGCACCGCTCCCCTGCCCGCCCGCCCGGCGGCGCGTCCCCGTCCGGACCTGGTGTGGGCACGGGCCCGCAACCGTTTCCACGCCCTGCGGGCGGAGTACGCCGCCTACGAGTGCGACGCGATGGCGGTGCTCCGGCTCCCCGCGCTGGCCGACGTGTCCGTCCCCAGCACCGGCCGATTCGTCGACGCGTTCGCCGAGGCCCAGGCGTTCGAGACCGACGCGCTGCCTCCCGGACCGCACGCGACACAGTTCGTGGCCGCCGTCGACCGCGCGGAGCGCGCCTGGCACGCCGCCCGGGAGGCCGCCGAACGGATCCGGCTGTCCGGGCTCTCCCCCGCCGAACGCGGCACCGTCGAGAGGGTGATCAAGCTCCTCACCACCGCACGCGACTCCGACAGCGACGCCGAGCGCCTTGCCGCCTACTCCCGCGCCCGCTCCGAGCTGGCCCGCCTCGACCGTGCCGGAGTGCTCCACATCCCCAACCCCGCCCCGGCCGGGCTGGGCGCCCCCCCCCCCCCCCCCCCCCCCCCCCCCCCCCCCCCCCCCGGGGGGGGGGGCGCGCGCGGGGGGGGGGGGGGCCCCGCCGCGCCCGAGCGGGGGGCTCGGCGCGCGCGCGGCGGGGGCGCGGCGCGCGCGAGTCGGGGTCAGACCTTGTCGAGGTAGGCGGCGCGTTCCTCGTCGCCGACCGTCTCGGCCACGAGGGCGGCGAGGCCGGGGTGGGCCTGCAGACCGGGATCGTGGGCGACGAGGTCCGCGGCGTACACCTGCGCCTTGGCGATGATCTCCTCGTGGCGCAGGAGCGAGAGCAGCCGCAGCCCCGATCGGCGGCCGGACTGCACCGCGCCCAGGACGTCGCCCTCACGGCGGAGTTCGAGGTCGAGGCGGGCGAGCGCGAACCCGTCGGTGGTGCCGGCCACCGCGTCGAGACGTTCCCGGGCCGAGCTGACCTCGGGCATCTCGGTGACCAGCAGGCACACCCCGGGCGCTGATCCCCGCCCCACCCGTCCGCGGAGCTGGTGGAGCTGGGAGAGGCCGAAGCGGTCGGCGTCGAGGATGACGATGCCGGTGGCGTTGGGTACGTCCACGCCGACCTCGATCACGGTGGTGGCCACCAGGACGTCGAGCTCGGCGCGCTCGAAGGCCCGCATCACCGCGTCCTTTTCGTCGGGTGGGAGCTTGCCGTGCAGGATCCCGAGCCGCAGCCCGTCCAACGCGCCTTCGGCGAGACGGGGCGCGACGTCGAGCACCGCGAGCGGGGGACGGCGGGCGGTGCCTTCCCCGGGGTCGACACCGGAATCGGCACCGGAGTCGGGGGCCTCCGTGTCGACGACCGTGTCCTTGCCACCCACGTCACCGACCCGGGGACACACGATGTAGACCTGGTGCCCGCCGGAGACCTCCTCACGGACGCGCCGCCACACGCGCTCGAACCAGGTCGGCTTCTCGGCCAGCGGCACGACCGTCGTGGCGATCGGGGACCGCCCGTCGGGCAGCTCGCGCAGCGAGGAGATCTCCAGGTCGCCGTACACGGTCATCGCGACGGTGCGCGGGATCGGGGTGGCCGTCATCACCAGCATGTGCGGCGCGCGCTCGCCGCGCCCACGCAGTGCGTCGCGCTGCTCGACGCCGAAGCGGTGCTGCTCGTCGACGACGACGAGCCCGAGGTCGGCGAACCCGACGTGGTCCTGGATGAGCGCGTGGGTGCCGACGACGATCCCGGCCTCCCCCGACTGGGTGTCGAGCAGCGCCTTGCGGCGGGCGGCGGTGCCGAGCGATCCCGTGAGCAGCGTGATCTTCGTGGCCCGCTCGGCCGCGCCCAGCTCCCCCGCCTGCCCCAGCGGCCCGAGCATCACCCGCAGCGACCGGGCGTGCTGGGACGCGAGCACCTCCGTCGGAGCCAGCAGCGCGGCCTGCCGACCGTTGTCGTTCACCTGCAGCATCGCCCGCAGCGCGATGACGGTCTTGCCCGCGCCGACGTCACCCTGCACGAGGCGGTTCATCGGGTGCGGGCGGGCGAGATCGGCCGCGACCTCGGCTCCGACGGCCTGCTGGCCCGCCGTGAGCGTGAACGGCAACCGGGCGTCGAACGCGTCGAGCAGGCCACCGGTCTGCGGCGGGCAGGCGGGCGCCGGCCGCGAGACGGTGGCGTGGCGGCGCAGGGCCAGCGCGAGCTGGACGCCCATCGCCTCGTCCCAGACGAGCCGGTTGCGGGCCGCGTGGTAGTCGCCCTCGGTCTCGGGCACGTGGATGCGCCGCAGCGCACGCCCCAGCTCCGCGAGACCCTCGCGCTGCCGCAAGAACGGAGGTAGCGGGTCCGTGGGGTCGTCGAGGACGTCGAGGACCTGCCGGACGCAGCGCGCGATCTCCCAGGAGTTGAGCTTGCCGGTGGCCGGGTAGACCGAGATGAACGGCCGGATCTCGTCGTCCTCGCGCAGCGGCTCGAACTGCGGGTGGGTGAGCTGCAGCTTGTGGTTGAACACCCCGACCTTGCCGGCGAACAGCGCCCGCAGGCCCGGCTGGATGACGTGCGCGACCTTGTGGCCGTTGAAGAACGTGCAGTCGAGCTGGGCGCCCTTCTCGTCGCGGATGACGACGGCGAGAAGCTTGCCCCGCCGCGCCCGCATGTCGCGCAAGGTGGCCTTCTCGACCTGCGCGACGACGGTGGCGTGCTCGCCGATCTCGAGGCCGCCGATGTCGGTGAGCTTGCCCCGGTCGACGTAGCGGCGCGGGTAGTGGCGCACGAGATCGCCGACCGTGTGCAGCTCCAGCTGCAGGGCCAGGGCGTCGGCGGCCTTCTTCCCCACGATCGGCACCAGCGCCGAGTCGAGATCGATGTGGCCGGCGTCGGATCGATCGGGGTTCACTCCACCCCCAGCACGAGCGGGTAGTCGGTCTGCCCGCCCCGCAGTACGACGACGTCGATCTCGGGGTGGGTGCGGCGCAGGTCGGCCGCGAGCCCCTCGCCGAGCGCCTCCTCGACGCCCTGCCCGAGCAGGGCGGTGACGATCTCACCGCCCGCGAGAAGCATGCGGTGAGCCAACCACAGGGCACCGACAGCCAGGTCCGGGGCGATCAGCAACACCTCGCCGTCGGAGATCCCGAGAACGTCACCCGCCTCGCAGCGGCCTACCCACGTCAGGGCCTCGGACGCTGCGACGAGCAGGCCGGCCGTGCGGGTGCCCGCGGCCGCCTCCGCCATCGCGACGACGGCGGCGCCGGGGTGGCGGTCCGGGTCGTGGACGGCGAGCGCGGCAAGTCCTTGGGGCACCGAGGCCGCGGTGGGAACGACCTGCACCTGCTGCCCTTCGGCCCGCGCGCCCGCCGCGGCGCGCGCCGCCGCGGCGATGAGCCCCTCGTCGTCGGGCAGCAGCACGACGTGGCGGGCCCGGGTGGCCGCCAGCGCCTCGCGCAGCTCTGCCTCCCCGCACACGCCGCCCACGCTTCGTTGCACCACATCGGCACCGGCCGAACGGGCGAGCTCCGCGACCTCCGCGCCGGTGACGACCATCAGCACGGCGCGGTCCCGCGCGAACCGCCCACCGGGTCCGGGTCCGTGCCCGTGCCCTGTGACGGTGGTCAGGTGGGCGGCGGTGTGCTCGGCAGCGATACGACCCCCGGCGGTCCGGCCGTCGGTGATCCCGCTCTCGGCGATCTGGTCGGCGAACCGGACGACAGTGATGCGGTTCGGCCGGCCGGCGCGGATCCCGGCCTCGATCGATGCGCCGATGTCGGTGCAGTGCACGTGGACGTTCCAGGTCCCGTTCCCGTCGCCCACGACCACGACGGAGTCGCCGACGGCGTCCAGCGTGGCGCGCAGCACGTCGACCTCCTCGGGATCGCTGTCGTCGAGCAGGTACATCACCTCGTACTCGTGGGCGTTCCGCGAGGGCTCGACGACCGTGGGCGGCGCGGCGGGGACGCCGCCCGGGATCTCCCCGCCACCCGTACGTCCGGTCGCCAGCCCGGCGAGGGCGTCCAGCACGAGGTAGAGACCCAGCCCCCCGGCGTCGACGACCCCCGCCCGGGCGAGCTCGGGCAGCTGCGCCGTGGTGGCGGCGAGCGCGCTGGCGGCGGCGTCGGCGGCCGCGAGCGCGACCACGTCGAGCC
>JAJAZD010000108.1 GCA_026785945.1 Pseudonocardia sp.
ACCTCGTCCCCCGCCCCCCCCGCCCCCCCCCCCCGGCCCCCCGGGGGGGCCCGGGTGCCCCGGGCCCCCCCCCTGCGGCGTTCTACGCCGATGTCTATATGGCTGTCAGCCTGCATCGTCGTGTTGGGCCTGGTCGCGGGCCCACGACTCCCCGACGGGCCATGATCGCACGGAAGGGGCACGCTGAGGATCCGCCGTCTACCACCCGACGAGCGACAGCAGGTCGGCACCCGCGAGGTATCGGCGCAGTGCCGTACCGGTGGTCTCCACGAACTCGTCGGGCAGCTCCTCGACCGCGACCCAGCCCACCCGCGAGTGCTTGTGCGGTTCGCGGTTGACCAGTTCGCCCGACCAGCGTTCGGCTGCGAACACCACAGTCAGAAAGCCGTTCGGGGATTCCACCCCGAAGGAGCTGTGGATCACGTGCGCGAGCCGGAGGTCCGCCTGGTCGACAACGAGGCCGGTCTCCTCGCCGAGTTCGCGCACGGCGGTGGCGGTGATCGATTCGCCGGGGGCACTCTTGCCAACGGGCAGGTCCCACGAGCCGCGGGCGAACTTGGCATGCGGGCCTCGTTGGATCAGGGCGACGCGCCCGTTCTGTCGGTCGATCACGATCACTGCAGCAACGAGGAGTGTCATGGACTCCGTCGCGGCGGCAAGTGGAGAAGCGTCGGGGTTCGTCTTCATGTCCTCATCGTCCGGTCGATGTCGTAGCGCGCAAGTCGCTCGTAGAGGTCCACGGCGCCGGGGACGCCACGTCGACGGTAGGTCAGCAATGCCGGCACAACGGATCGCATCGCCGTCTGCGCTCGGCCTGAGTCGACGCCGCTCGTGAGATCCAGGGACCGTGTCCAAGCGCCCACCGCTTCGTCGTAGCGGGCTTGTGCTGCGAGGCTGTCTCCGAGGTCGGCATGGGTGAGCACGTGGACGCGACGGAACTTCTCCCGGTCCCACTTGCGCAACGCCGAGCGGTGCTGGCGCTCGGTACCGAGATGGTCTCCGAGGTCGGTGAGGGCCCGAGCGGTGTGACTGGCGACGGTGCCAGCGGCGGGGCCTGCAACAGCGGAGAACGTCGGTTGGGGTTCGGCCGGGCGTGTCAACGCGTTCTCCGCAGCGAGCAGCGCGCGGGCGGCGTCACCCCGTTGCCGCATGCGTGCATGCGCGCGCGCGTGGGTGACGTGCAGCAACGCCTCGGTCTGTCCGTCGAGTCGCTGCCGGCTCCGCATGATGGCGCGCCCGATGAGCTCGATGCAGTGCTGCGGTTGTCCGAGGCTCAGGGCCTGATGAGCGAGTGCACGCATCATCCACGCTGCATGGCTGTGTGGGTCGGACTCGCAGGCGAGCCGGTAGCCGACCAGGTAGTAGCGCTGCGCGATGCCTTCGCGCCCGAGGTCGTGATGCTTCCACCCGGCCAGGTAGGCCAGTTCCGCCGCCGCGCCGAAGGCGGACCGCCGGACGATGTCGTCGGGGAATCGGCAGCGCAGGAGCGGCGCAGCGGTGTCGGCGAGGTAGGCGGCGACCGTGCTGAGGCCATGGCCACCGCCGAGGCGCTCGTCGGCGGCGGCGAAAGCGGCGGTCACCTGCCGCACCACCTGGACCTCCTCGTCCCCGACCGATCCCAGCGTGCCGCGGGCCCGGAGCATGCGGGAGACGGCGTCGTGGTCGTAGTCCAGCGGCATCGCGACCCCGGCCGTAGTGAAGGCCGCTGTGCGCAGAAACTCTAGGCGGTCGAGATCGGCCCGCCCCAGAACAATGCCCTCGGATACCGGGTCGTCCTCCTCGGCGGTATGCCCGCTGCCGGCGAGGCCTATCGCGTCCGGCGTAAGGGGCCGGCCCCCGCGGCGAGACAGCGCCTCGACGATATAGGCGGCTGTGCGGCCGGCCGGTCGCGAACCGGCGACCCAGTGCGCGACCGCGGACTTGTTGGTACGGAGCAGCTCGCCATTCTCCGCCGCGACGCGCCGCACCGCGCGGGCCAGACCGTCGTAGCTCCACCCGCCCGCCGCGACGGCGGCACGCAGGCGTTCGTTCGGTTCCCGCGCGCCGCTCATGTCTGCTCCCGTAAACCGCGTATACGACATCGCGTGGCGGCAAGGGCACCGAGCGTGCCCGGCTCGCGGTGGAATACCTCATATCGATCCGGCACGAGGCCGGACCAACAAGGAGGTCCACACCGTGCCCGTCTGCACCGTCCACCTGCTCGCCGAGGACACACCGACGCTGCGCCACCGCAGCGGACAGTCACCCCTGACGCCGGTCGCCGCCCTGCTGCACAGTGGCCCGCGGAGCCGCCGCTTCGGCCGGCACCACCACGTCGACCGATCAGCGCGACTCGCCGGGTCGACGGGGGACAAGGCGTGCGTGAGCCTGTTCGTTCATGATCCGCTCGTGTCGGCCAGCGGCCAGTTCCCGCTCGCCGCACGAGGCGGCCGGGTGGAAGTAGAAGAGCCGTCTTCCGCAGGCCAGCGACCGTGGGGTCTGCGGCGTATGGGCCCGGTCGCAACGATCGTCCGGTCCACACCGGCCGGACGGTACGACCCCCTGCGGCAGCTCGCCGTCGACTCCGCCGGCCTTCCGATCGTTGGTGTACTTCGCGCCGGGGGCCCGGTCGCCGGGCCGCCGACTGCTCCCACCACCGCCACCGTCGACGGGAGGACCCGCCCAGCTCCGAGGACTACAACAACGACTACTGCCCCGACGAGCCGGACGCGCCGTGACCATCCTGATCCTCGCCGACGACGGCGATCCTTCCGTCGACCTCGTCGTGGAGGAACTGCGCGAGCGGGAGCGGTCGACTGCGCGGTTCGACATCGGCGACTTCCCGACCGGCCTCGATCTCGCCGCGACCTTCGACGCGGGACGTTGGACCGGGCGGCTGCGCACTCCCCACCGCTGCGTGGACCTGGAAGCGATCACCGGTATCTGGCGGCGCTCACCCATCGCCTTCCGGTTTCCGGCAACGCTGTCTGGCCCGGAGCGTCAGCACGCGGCCACGGAGGCGAAGCTCGGTATCGGCGGCGTTCTCCTGGCTCTGCCGGTGCCCTGGCTGGACCGGCCCGACCTGGCCGCCACCGCGACCTACAAGCCGCTACAGCTCAGCGTGGCAGGGGCGGTCGGGCTGTCCGTCCCGTCCACCCTCGTAACCAATCGGGCCGACGCGGTACGCACGTTCTGCCGCCCGCGGCGGGCGGTGACGAAGATGCTCGGATCACCCGGCATCCACGAGAGCAACGGCCGGCGGATTGCCTACACCGAGCGGGTGAGCGCATTGATGCTGCAACAGCTCGATGGCATCGCCACCACCGCACACCAGTTTCAGCAATGGGTGGACAAGGCGTTCGAGGTGCGTGTCGTCGTGGTCGGCGCCACCCTCTTCGCCGTCGCGATCCACGCCGGAAGTCCTGCTGCGCACATCGACTGGAGGGCCGACTACGCAAGTCTGAGGTACGAGGTCGTCGCACCACCGGCCGACGTCCGGGACGGCGTCGCCACGCTGATGGCGCGGCTCGGTCTGCGGTACGGAGCACTCGACTTCGCCGTCGATCACGACGGGCGATGGTGGTTTTTGGAAGTCAACCCGGGTGGCCAGTACGGTTGGCTGGAACAGCAGACCGGAATTGGCGTCACGGTCGCGATCGCCGACCTGCTGACCCAGGGCTCGGCGTGAGCGAATGGCGGCAGCTGGCCTCCGCGCTCGCCGATGAGCTCGTGTCCGCCGGCAAGCTGCGGTCGCCGGAGTGGATCGCCGCGGTCCGCGACACCCCGCGGCACCTGTTCGTGCCCCACTACCTCGAACCGGACGGCTGCGGGGGGTGGCGCAGGGTCGACACCGTGACGTCGGGCATCGCGTCGGTGTACGAGAACGTCGGCCGCTACACCCTCGTCGGGCCCGACCCGCACGGGTGGGGAGACGGGCCGCTGTCCTCCAGTTCCACACCCGGCCTCATGACTCGCATGCTGGAGAGCCTCGACATCCGCGACGGACATCGGGTCCTGGAGATCGGAACCGGGACCGGTTACAACGCCGCACTGCTGTGCCACCGCCTCGGCGCCGACCTTGTCGTCAGCGTCGACGTCGAGCCCGACCTGATTACCGCGGCGCGCACCCGGCTGGCCACACTCGGCTTCACACCCACCCTGGTCGCCCGCGACGGCGCCGACGACCTGGCCGACCACGGACCGTTCGACCGCATCATCGCCACCTGCTCAGTGCCCGACATCCCGCGGGCATGGATCAACCAGCTCGCTGCCGACGGCCTCCTCGTGGTCGACCTCCAGCCCAGCACCGCTGCGGGAAATCTGGTCCTGCTCCGTCGGACAGAAGACGGCGCGGCCGGGCGGTTCCTCCCCGGCTGGGCCACCTTCATGCCGCTGCGCCGGGCCGGCGAGGTCCCCCGCTCCCCGACCGCGCTCGACGTGACCGCGCCGCGCCGCAAGAGCGGGATCGGCTACCGCGAGCCGTGGACCGAACCGGTGTGGTGGTTCCTCGCCTCGCTGGTCCTGCCGTCCGGGGTGATCTTTGGACGATTCGGGGAGGGTCTGTTCCTCGACGCTGCCGACGGCTCGCGAGCCGAGATCGTCCCCCACAGCGACGGCGCCGACGTCGCCGAGTACGGACCCACCCGGCTCTGGAGCAGCATTGAGAAGCTGCACCAGGAGTGGGTCGGGCACGGCCGTCCCGGATGGGAACGACTCGGCGTGACCGTGACGCGCCGGACCCAACGGGTGTGGCTCGACGACGACATGGCGGGACCGTCCTGGTCGCTCGGCCCGATCGCACAGGACGAGATAAGCAAGCCCTGAGGGCATCGCCACTCGCGCGGCCACGACGCCGAGAAGAAGATCAAGGGCGAAGCGGTTCATCGTCACCGACACCTTCGGCCTCCCGCTCTGAATCGTGGTCCTCTTCTCCGCCGGGGCGCAGGACCGCGACGGGTCCAAGCCCGTCCTGCTCGACACCTACCTGCGCACAACGGCGCGGTTCGTCTTCGCCGACGGCCGGACCCTGACCTCCACCACGACGCTCGGGTAGCCCTCGTTGAAGCGGTCGCGGCGGTCCGCCTGCCCGCGAACACCGCCTCCCGAACGACGGCGTTCCGCGCGTCGCCTGCCGCGTCGCGCGGATCGGGATCGTGGCGGGAGCGCGGGAGCCAGCCGTCGGGCCGAGGAGGACAACGGATTCCTTCCCGGGCAGGTGGGTGACGGCTGATTCTGACGCACCGTCGGTGCTCCGCCGACGGGCGCCCATTCCCTCCCCGGCGGAGGTGTCCGCGGGCTACGGCCTGGCCGCAGCATTCGGGACCGGGGCCCGGTTGATGATCTTCGCGGTCGCGGACGGACTTCTGTCCGGCTTCGAACCACCTGGCGTGTGACCCGACGTTCGACGACTCCGCGGTGAGGTCAGGTGCCGAGCAGGCCGACACGGGGGCACGATCGAGTGTTGCCTACCCCGTCGTTGTGGCAGTCCTTCCTTGCGGCACAACGGGCTCCGTCTCGACCCTGAGTCCCGCCCGCTCGCAGCACGTCCCGCAGGGGCGGCAACCCGGTACGCCGGGTCGCCGCCCCTGCGGTGTGTCAGGAGGGTCGCGTCACCGGCACGACCGTGAGCAGCTCGTCGAGTCCGACGAAGTCGGACGGATTCGTGGTGAACAGAGCCAATCCCTCGGCCACCGCAATCGACGCGATCATCAGGTCGGCCACCCGGCGCCGCGGCGTCCGCCCGACCGCCACCACGGCTGCCGCGAGCCGCCCGTGGATCCGCGCCGTCTGCACATCGAACGGGATCGGATCGAACTCGTGCTCGGCCCGCTGAAGTACATCCAGGCGCCGGGCGCGTTCCCTGTGGTCGTTGTCGCGCACCTGGTGCGGCCCGGCCGAGAGCTCGGCGAGCGTGATCGCACTGATCGCCATCTCGTCGGGCAGCTCGGCCGGGTCGATCCGCCCGCGCAGGATGATGATGTTCGTGTCCAGAAGACCCTGGCCCGCTGAGCCACCTGGCCAAGCCGTCTCATCGGCCATCGCGGTGGAATTCATGATCGTGGGCGGCATCCTGGTCGGCCCGGAAGGCGTCGAGGTCGACGGATGAGGCAGTGCGGGACATCGCGTCGAACTCCTGCCGGGAGACGAACCGGCGCCGGCGGCGCAACGGGATGAGTTCGCCGATGCGGTGGCCGTCCCGAGTGACGACGAATCCCCTCCCGTCCTCGACCGCGTCCATGATCTCCTTGGACCGGTCTCGCCGACAGTACCGTGAGTGCATCGGCACGATCCGGGCCACGACGCCGACCCGCCATCCCGATCACCGACCTACCCATCTCCTGGCCGATCATCATCGCGTCCGCGCTGGGTCTCGGTCTCGCGGCGGCCATGTGGTGGGCCTACTTCGACGTCACGTCCCTGCTGGCCGAGCGTGCGCTGTCCGCGCTGCGCGGCGAGCACCGCTCCCGCCTGGCCCGCGACGCCTACTCCTACCCGCATCTACCGATGATCATCGGGATCATCCTGGCCTCGCTCGGGCTCAAGAAGGTCCTCGGCTATGTCGGCGGCGACGACGGACACACCCTCGCCGACCCGATCTACGGGGTCCCAGCGGTCGCCCTCTGCGGCGGGGTCGCGCTCTACCTGCTCGGCCACGTGGCGTTCAGGTACCGCACCACGAAGGCGGTGCACCTGCAGCGGCCGGTGGTCGCCGTCCTGCTGCTGGCGCTGATCCCCGTGGCGGGGTTCCTGCCTTCCCTGCTCACCCTCGCGATCGTCACGACGTCGATGATCGCGGTCATCGTGTACGAGACGCTCCGCTTCGCGGAGTTCCGCGAACAGGTCCGCAACGACCCTGCGCACGAGGGCTGAGCAGCGGCCCGCGCTCGTCGTCACACCGGCGCATCGGCCTCCGGGGCCAGGACCCAGGCCGCCACGTAGAGGACCGCACCGAGGCCGGCACCCAGGACCGTCAGGGCCACGAGGCCGATGCGCAGCAGGGTCACGTCCACCCCGAGGCTCTCGGCCAGCCCCCCGCACACCCCGCCGAGCATCCGGTCGGTGCGGCTGCGCCGCAGGCGGAACCGGCTTCCGCTGGTGCTCGCCGGGTAGGCAATACCCGGCGACGGTGCCGCGTGCAGCGCCGCGGCGGGGGACGGGGCCGGCGGCGGGGAGGTGACGGGCGGCGGCGCCGGGTCGCCGTCCTTGTCGAAGGAGATGTGGTCGGTGCTGGTCGTCTGGTCCATGTACACAAGCCTGCCGACCGGGCCCCGCCGCCACCTCGGGGTCACCCCGGAGACCCACCCGGACACCCGACCCCGGCCCGACGCCAGGGGGCCCCGTGGACGAAGCTCTCCCCCGGGGCCCCGGCTGCGGCGACCGTGCGCCCACTCAGCCTTCCTGGAACGGCGCCTTGTAGCTCTCGGCTTCCGGCGCGGTGAACACCGTCGCGACCTCGGTGACGCCACCCTCGGCGGCGGGGTCGACCTTGGCGATGTAGACGCCTCGGGTGGGCGGCGCCCCGGGCGAGCTGTAGTCGAGCTCGCCGACGAGATCCTCGGTGTCGACCGCCGTCAACGAGGTGAGCGCGGTCTGGATGCCGGCCCGGGTCATGTCACCGTTCTCGCACGCCTTGGTCAGCACGTTCTGCCACACCAGGCCCTCCACGTAACCCACGTTCGTTCCGGCGTTGAGCGGCGCACCCGGGTACGCCTCCTTGTAGGCCTTCGCCACCGCGGCGGCCTTCGGTGTCTGCGACGAGAAGGGCGGGCTCGACGCCGCGACGTAGAGGTTTCCGAGCGCTCCGGCGGCCGGGCTCTGCAGCAGCGCGGGGTCGAACGTCGGGTTGTTGCCCAGTACCGGGACGTTGAGACCCAACGCCTGGTTGGCGGCGAGTGCCGAGGCCGTCTGACCCGGCGTGGTCGTCAGCACGATCGCCGTGACCCCGTCTCCGCGCAGTCCCGTGACGATGTTCGTCAGGTCGGTGTCGGTCGAGGTGATCTTGGCTTCCTTGACGGTCATGCCGTGCTTGTCGGCGTAGTACTTGGATCCCTTCAGCCCGTTTCCGCCGTACTCGCCGTCGATGTAGATGTGGCCGATGGTGGCGCCGTCGGCCAGCAACCCCTCCTGTTGCAGGTAGGCGAGGCCGTTGATGACCTCCAGGTCGTACGTCGTGCCGATCATCATGATGTTCGGGTTGTTGAGGATCTCGCTCGACCAGGACGCGGGGGCGGCCGTCACGTTGTCGTCGATGAGGTTCTGCTTCAGCGCCGCGAGCACCGGGGAGCCGAGCAGCTGCACGATGCCGAGGATCTTGGGCTCGAGCTGCGGATAGAGCGTCTTGGCCGTGTCGGCCTTGTACCCGTGGTCGACGACCTCCAGCTGGATCGTCCGGTCGCAGATTCCGCCGGCCGCGTTCACGTCGTCGGCCCACAGCTGGTTGCCGGCGTTGATCGCCGCGCCGAGGTTCTTGAAGACACCGCTGGTGTCGCCCATGATCCCCAGCGTGATCGTCGTGTCGGTCACGCCCTTGTCGGTCTTCACGCCGCCGGCGCCGGCGGCGGTGTCGGCCGGGGTGTCGGCCGTGCTGCCGCACGCCGCCAGCACCAGGGTGCTCGCGAGTGCGGCGGCGAGCGTCGCCGACCGCCCTGCTCTACGCCGTAGGATCATCGTCGTTCCTCTCGGGTTCCGATCCGGGGGTGGACCGCCCGCCGCGGGGGGCGGACGGGATGTCGGACGGACTCAGCCGCGCCACGAGACGTCGGCCGACGGCTGCGGCGCCGCCGGGCTCGAAGAGCACGACGAGCACCACGGCAGCGCCGTAGACGAAGGCGCTGAGCACCACGGCGTTGAGCCCGCCGAACTCCGCGTCGGCGAACCAGCCGAACTCGTTGGCGCCGAGCAGGAAGAACTGCTGCAGGCCGAAGACGACCGCCGCGCCGACCACGGCGCCCGGCACCGAACCCAGGCCGCCGATGATCACGATCGCGAGGAACGCGATGGAGACGGTCAGCGAGTAGCTGCCGGTGAACTCGTTCTCGTCGGGCTTGACGAGGTCGAGCCACAGCGCGGTCATCACCCCGGCGAGCCCGGCGAACGCGGAGGAGATGACGAACGCCCCGGCCTTCACCCGCGTGACGTTCACGCCCATCGCGGTGGCCGCGGCCTCGTTGTCGCGCACCGCGCGCCACGAGCGGCCGATCCGGCTGTTCACCGCTCCCCGAGCCAGCAGGTAGGAGATCGCGGCCAGGACCAGGAAGAGGTACCAGAGCCGCTGCTGCTTCTCGATGGCGACACCGAACAGCGTCGGCGAGGGCTCGGCGTTCGAGAACGGGAACCCGAACAGCTCGAACGTCGGCGGTGTGCGGCCCGAGGAGGTACCGCCGGTGAACGCCTCCAGCGACTGCCCGAGCCACAGGCCCAGGAACACCAGCGACAGCGACGCCACGCCCAGGTAGATGCCGCGCAACCGCCCCGCCACCGGTGCGAACGCGAGCCCGATGAGCCCGCAGATCACGATGGCGCCGACCAGCGCGAGCAGCGGTGGCAGGCCGAGCCCGACCAGGTCGTCGGACTCCTCCGGGTCACCGGCCAGCACGGCGTAGCTCACGGCGCCGACCAGCAGGAAGAACGGGTGGGCCAGCGAGAGCTGCCCGGCCTGCCCGACGAGCAGGGTCAGCCCGATGCCGCCGACGGCACCGATGAGGATGTACTGGGCGACCTTGAGGTAGGCCACCTCCGAGCCGACCAGGATCGGGAGCAGCACCAGGAACAGCACGAGCACCGCCGTCGCGGCGATCTTGATTCGGTTGCGGCGGGGCCGGGACGCGGTCGCACGCGGCTCGGCCGGCGGCGCTGCGGGCGGGGAACCGACCTTCTCGGACACGACCTCAGACACGACTGAGCTCCTTCGTCCCGAACAGCCCGGACGGTCTGATCACCAGCACCACCAGCATCACGAGGAAGACGGCGCTCTTGGAGAACTCGGGTCCGAGGAAGGGGAGGAAGTCGACGTTCGCAGAGGTCAACGCCTCCGTGACGCCGACGATCAGGCCACCCACGATCGCCCCCGCCGTCGAGTCGAGCCCGCCGAGGATCGCCGCCGGGAACGCGATCAGCGCGATGGCGTGCGTGCCTCGGCCGAGGCCGGCGCCGGAGAAGTCCTGGGTGGCCATGAACAGGACCGCCACCCCGGCCAGCGCGCCGGCGACCAGCCACGCCGTGGCGGTCACGCGGGAGCTGCGGATCCCCATGAGCGCGGCGGCCTCCTTGTTCTCTGCCTGGGCGCGCATCGCGACGCCCCAGTTGGAGAACCGGAACGCCAGGAAGAACGCGGTGATCAGCACGGCACCGACGACGAGCGCGATCGCCTGCGTCCGGAAGATCGTGACGCCGGCCAGCTGGATGGGCTGGGAGTCGTAGGGGTCGCCGATGAACGGGATGTCGGCGCCGACCCTGCGCACGATCTCCTCGGTGATGATCACGTCGACGCCGATGGTGAGCAGGGCGAGGCTGTTGTGGTCGGCGCTGCGGGCGTTGGCCAGCAGTCCCCGTTCGAGGATCAGCCCCGCCAGCGCCGCGGAGACGATGCCGACCAGGGCCGCCGCGGGCCAGCCGAGGGTGTCCTTGAGCGCGTAGACGACGTAGCCGCCGACGAGCACCAGCGACCCGTGCGCGAAGTTGACCACCTCGGTGGCCTTGAAGATGATCACGAAACCGAGGGCGAGGAGCGCGTAGACCGCGCCCTTGCCCAGCCCGTTGACGAACAGCTGGACGAACGTCGCCAGATCCATCAGCCCTCGCCGTCCTTCTCGGCCCTGGTCCCGTCGGCCCTGATCCCGTCGGCCCTGATCCCGTCGGCTCTGGGCCCACCCGACCTGGGCTCGTCGGCACCGAGCTCGTCCACGCCGACGCCCAGGTAGGCCTTGATCACGTCCGGGTCGGCCTGCACCTGGGCGGGCAGCCCGTCGGCGATCAGCCTGCCGAAGTCGAGCACGCTGACCCGGTCGGCGATGCCCATGACGAGGCCCATGTCGTGTTCCACCAGCAGGACCGAGATGCCCAGTGCGTCACGCAGCTCGCGGATCGTCACGGCCATCTCCGCGGTCTCCGTCGCGTCGAGCCCGGCTGCGGGCTCGTCGAGCAGCAACAGGGTGGGCTCGCAGGCGAGGGCGCGGGCGATGTCGACGCGCTTCGCGATCCCGTAGGGGAGCACCGCCACAGGGGTGTCGAGGCGGTCGCTCACCCCGAGGAAGTCGCAGATCTCCTCGACACGGGCGACGTGGCGACGTTCGGCCCGCAGGGTCAGGCGCAGCCCACCGGCGAGGAAGCCGCCGCGGGTCAGCGTGTGGCGCCCCAGCATCACGTTGTCGCGGACCGTGGAGCCCGGCGACAGTGCGATGTTCTGGAACGACCGCCCGATGCCGAGCGCCGCGAGCCGGTAGGGGCGCAGGTCGGTGAGCAGCCGGCCACCCAGCCGCACCTGGCCCTGCGTCGGGCGGTAGAGGCCACTGATCACGTTGAAGCAGCTCGACTTGCCCGCACCGTTGGGGCCGATCAGCGCGTGGACGGTGCCCGGGGCGACGGTGAAGGACACGTCGTCGAGCGCGGTGATGCCGCCGAAGCGCAGGGTCACCGACTCGACGGCGAGTTCCTGCACCCCCTCGCGCAGCTCGACGCGCGTCGGGGCCGTCATCCTGCCCACCTCGACAGCGTCCGGCGACCCCGGTGCGCGCGCGCCTGCGCCTCCTCGGCATCGGCCTGCGCCTGCGACTCGGCGTGTCCCCCGAGGTAGAGCCGCTGCACGTCGTCACTGGCGGCGAGCTCGACCGCGGGCCCGGACAGGGCGATCCGACCGACCTCCAGCACAACGGCGTGGTCGGCCACCTGTAGCGCCATGGTGGCGTTCTGCTCGACGAGGACCACCGCCGTGCCCTGGTCGTGGATCTCACGGATGATCCGGGCGATCCGGCCGACCATCTGCGGCGCGAGCCCGAGGGAGGGCTCGTCGAGGAGCAGGAGCCGCGGATCCGACATCAGCGCACGTCCGATGGCGAGCATCTGCTGCTCACCGCCCGAGAGCAGCCCCGCCCTCTGGCCGGCCCGTTCCGCGAGCACGGGGAACAGTTCCCGAACCCGGTCCCGGGACGACGTGCGCGACGCCGCCGAGCGCGCCCCGAGGCCCCCGGCGCGCAGGTTCTCCTCGACGCTCATCCGGGCGAAGACCTGCCGACCCTCCGGCACGGCGACGACTCCGTGGCGCACCACGACCGCGGGGTCGAGCCGGTCGAGCCGCTCGCCGTCGAAGCTGATCTCTCCGGCGGTGATCGCGCCCCGGTGCAGCTTCAACGTGCCCGACACCGCGCGGAGCAGCGTCGACTTCCCGGCGCCGTTGCCGCCCAGCACGGCCAGCACACCGTCCTCGGGCACCTCGACGTCGACGTCCTCCAGCGCCCGGACCGAGCGCCCGTACCGGACCGACAACCCGCGGACACTCAACACGGCGGCGTACCCCGTCGTACGACCAAGATCGGGCCCCTTTGCCTCGAGTTCGGTCCCGGCTGACCGGACGCCGACCATCGTGTGGCGCATCACATCACTCAGGCACCCCCACGTGGAGAGGACGGCCGGGATAGATGGCGGTCCGTGACCTCGACCGGACGCGACGCACGCACTACAGCAGGCCGGCCTCGCTGGCCTTCCCGATCGCCTCGACGCGGTTGCGGGCGCCGAGCTTGTGCAGTGCTGACTGCAGGTAGGTCTTGACGGTGTTGCGGGCGAGTCCGGTGGTCTCGGCGATCTCGGGGTTCGTACGACCCTGGGCGGCGAGCCGGAGCACCTCGTACTCGCGCCGGGTCAGGCCGCTGCGGGCCAACGCGGCAGTCGTGCCCGCCTCGCTCGGCACCATCCGGGGATCGGACACCCGCTCCCCGCGCAGCACGCGGCGCAGGGCGGCGACGAGGTCGGTGGCCGCGGCGTCCTTGAGCAGCGCCCCGTGCGCGCCGGCATCGAGCGCCGCCTGCACCCCGTGGTGGTCGCCGTGAGCGGTGAACACCACCACCCGGGCCGCCGGCACCACCTCGCGGAGCCCCGCCACCACCTCGGGAGCCAGCATGTCGGGCAACCGCAGGTCCAGCAGCACCAGGTCGGGACGCAGCCCCGGGGCCCGCTCCAGCGCGGCGCGCCCGCTCTCGGCCGCCCCCACGACGATCAGCGCCGGCTCCCCGCGCAGCAGCAGCGCGACGCCGTCGCGCACCACAGGGTGGTCGTCGACCACCATCACACGGGCAGCGGGTGTCATCGGCCGCGGGTCGCGTCGGCCGGTCGGGACGGCCCCGGCAGCAACATCCTCAGCGTGGTGCCGCCGTCCTCGTCGTGCACGAGACTGACCCGGCCCCCGAGACGAGCGGCCTTCTCCGCGAGCATCCGGATGCCGAGGCCGGGCGACCCGACGGCCACCTCGTCCGGGCCCCCCTCGCGGACGAGCCCGTCGTCGGCGACGGCCACCTGCACGCCGCCGTCCACCTCACCGAGGCTGACGACCACCGTGCCCGCGTCGGCGTGCTTCTCGGCGTTCAGCAGGCCCTCACGGACGGCGCCGATCAGCAGCGTCGTGCGCTCGACGTCGAGCGGGCGCACCTCGCCGAGCTGGACCAGCCGCGCGGTGACCCCCGTGCGTGCCTCGAAGCTGCGGCAGTGCTCGGCCAGCTCGATGGGCAGCGCCCGCTCGGGGCTCGACTCCGACAGTGCGAGCAGAGCCTCCCGCAGCGCGAGCGACGCGGCGGACACGTCGGACTCCAGGCGTCCCAGACGCGTGCGCAGCAGCGGGTTGTCGGGCAAGGTCGACCGCAGGTCGCGTACCTGAGCGCCGATCGAGAACAGCATCGCGCCCACGGAGTCGTGCAGAGACGCCTGCATCCGGCGCCGTTCGGCCGCCACGGCCGTGTGCCGCCCCTTCTCGGCCCGACCGGCGAGCAGCAGTGCCCGAGCGGCGTCCTGTGCGACCCCCTCGACGGCGCGCACCGAGCCGTCACCGAAGTCGCCGGGCCCGCGCAGCGCCGCGTACGCGACCGCGACGGTCTCGACGCCGCCCGGCCGGCCCTGCAGGATCGGGACGGCGACCATCGCGCCCATGGCCTCCCGCAGCACCAGACCGTCGAACTGATGGGTGATGCCGGGTGCGGTGACGTAGTCACTGACCCGTACCGGAGCGCCGGACGCCTGCACCCGGCCCCCGACGCCCTGCCCGACGGGCACGACGAGATCCTGCAGGGAGTCGGTGCGGTTGCCGGCGAGCCAGCGGATGACGGCCTGGTCGCCGCCCTCGATGTCGGCGACGAAACCCGCGTCGGCGCCGGCGGCGTCCCGGATGAGGCGGGCCGTGCCCTTCAGGGCGAGCACCCGATCGAGCACGGACAACAGGCCGTCACGTTCGGCGAGCAGCGTGTTGAGCAGGTGTTCCTGCTCGAGAGCACGCTCGGCAGCGGCACGCTCGCTCGACGACATCAGCGGACGATCGCACAGCGGGCGGCCCGGCGACACACCCGGATGCAGACGCGCGACGCCGGCTCAGCGGCGGCGCGACCGATCGCGTCCGGCCACCCCCGGCACCCGCACCGCCTCACCCCACGTCGGGGACCGCCGGCCCGAGCAGGTCATCGGCGTCGACGATCCGGTAGGCGTAGCCCTGCTCGGCGAGGAAGCGCTGCCGGTGCGCCGCATAGTCGGTGTCGAGCGTGTCCCGCGAGACGACGGAGTAGAAGTGGGCCTGGCGGCCGTCACCCTTGGGCCGCAGCAGCCGCCCCAGCCGCTGCGCCTCCTCCTGCCGGGAGCCGAAGGTCCCCGACACCTGGACGGCGACGCTGGCCTCGGGGAGGTCGATGGAGAAGTTGGCCACCTTGCTCACCACCAGCACGGGCAGCTCGCCGCGGCGGAACTGCTCGAAGAGAGCCTCGCGCTCCCGGTTCTTCGTGGAGCCCTGGATGATCGGTGCGCCCAGGGCCGCGCCGAGCTCGTCGAGCTGGTCGAGGTAGGCGCCGATGACCAGCGTCGGCTCGCCCGGGTGCCTCGCCAGGATCGACTTCACGACGTTGATCTTCGTGTGGGCCGTCGAGGCCATCTTGTAACGCTCGTCCGCCTCGGCCACGGCGTAACCGAGGCGCTCGGCCTCGGTGAGCGTCACCCGGACCTCCACGCAGTCGGCCGGAGCGATCCAGCCCTGCGCCTCGATGTCGCGCCACGGGGCGTCGTAGCGCTTCGGGCCGATCAAGGAGAAGACGTCACCCTCCCTGCCGTCCTCGCGCACGAGGGTGGCGGTCAGTCCGAGGCGACGGCGCGACTGCAGGTCGGCCGTCATCCGGAACACCGGTGCGGGGAGCAGGTGGACCTCGTCGTAGATGACCAGGCCCCAGTCGCGGGAGTCGAACAGGTTCAGGTGCCGGTACTCGCCCTTGGTCTTGCGGGTGATCACCTGGTAGGTCGCGATCGTGACGGGGCGGATCTCCTTGCGCTCGCCGGAGTACTCGCCGATCTCCTCCTCCGTCAGCGAGGTGCGCGCGATGAGCTCGCGCTTCCACTGCCTCCCGGCCACGGTGGTGGTGACCAGGATCAGCGTCGTGGCCTGCGCCTGAGCCATCGCCGCCGCGCCCACCAGCGTCTTGCCCGCACCGCAGGGCAGCACCACCACGCCGGAGCCACCGGCCCAGAAGCCCTCGACGGCCTGGCGCTGGTAGTCGCGCAGCGACCAGCCGTCCTCGGCCAGCGAGATGGCGTGCGCCTCACCGTCGACGTAACCGGCGAGGTCCTCCGCGGGCCAGCCGATCTTGAGCAGCGCCTGCTTGAGGTGCCCCCGCTCGGACGGGTGGACGATCACGGTGGCGTCGTCGATGCGGGCGCCGAGCAGCGGGGCGATCTTCTTCTGCCGGAGCACCTCCTCCAGCACCGCGAGGTCGAACGCGACCATGACGAGCCCGTGCACCGGCGAGTTGGTCAGCTGGAGCCGTCCGTAGCGACCCATCGTGTCGACGATGTCGACGAGCAGCGGCTGCGGTACGGCGTAGCGGGAGAAGCGCACGAGCGCGTCGACGACCTGCTCGGCGTCGTGACCCGCCGCCCGGGCGTTCCACAACGCCAGCGGCGTCACGCGGTAGGTGTGGATGTGTTCGGGAGCACGCTCGAGCTCGGCGAAGGGCGCGATCGCGATGCGCGCCTCCCGGGCGTCGGCGTGGTCGACCTCGAGCAGCAACGTCTTGTCGGACTGGACGATGAGCGGGCCGTCGGTCATGTCGATCTTCCTGCCTTCTTGGCGAGCATCGCCGCAACGATGACCCGGTCACGGCCGGACCGGTTCGGCACCCCCCAACGGCGGTGGGGGCAGGAGCTGCGACGGACGGTCGGCCGAGCCTGGGTTACACTCGCCCCACTTCGTCGCAAGAGCGCACGTGTGCCATCACGATGATACCGGTTCGGGTGGCCACGCCCTCTCCCCAGCGGGCTCGTGTCGGACCATGACGGGGTTTCGCTGATGCGGGTCGGACACCCGACCGGCCCGTCCCCTACCTGAAGGCGCGACGGCTCGACGATGCTCATCCCCTCCGTGCGATCCGTCCATTTCCGGCCACCTACCGCCGCTGGACCGCAGTTCGTCCGGTCCACACTCGCGTCGGTCGACCCGACCGTGTCAGAGTTCGGTCGACCGTCGCCGGCTATCCACAGGGGGACGTTGACGTGACCAGCACCGAGACCGGGCCTTCCTGGTCCGAGCGGCTGACCCCGCGTAACTGGACCCTCACCGCCAAGCTGGTGCTGATCGGTCTGGTACCCGCGCTCCTCGCGTTGACACTGGGCGTGCTGCGGGTGGCAGACCAGGCCGGCACCGCCGCCGAACTCGGCCGCAGCAGCAGGCTCCTGGAGACCCGCGAAGAGGTCGCCGAAGCCGCCTCGGCACTCCGCGACGAACGCCACGAGTCCACCCGGTTCGCCTCAGCCGGCCGGAACGGCGACCCCGGCGTCATGAGGATCGGCTTCGCGAAGGGCCAGGCGGAGGTCGAGGAGATGCTCGCCGCCGTCCGTAGCGCCAGCGAGTTCGACCCCACCACCTTCTCGGCCCTCCAGCGGACGGAGACCGAACTCTCCCAGCTGACCAGGCTGCGCGACGACACGGTGGACACCGCCGCCGTCGGCTCGGACAAGATCCTTGAGCGCTACGGCCGCATCATCGAGGCGATCGACGTCCTCGACCGGGCCCTTCTGCGGCAGCTGCGCACACCCGGCACCGCCGGGCTGGCCGACGCGCTGACCGCCGTCACCGACGCCACCGAGCAGCTCGCACTGCAGCACACCCTTGTCGGTGTCGTCATCGAGTCGCGTCGTTCGCTGCCGGCCGATGAGTCGGGCGCCGAGTTCACCGCCGCGGTGAACGACACGGAGGCGCGGCTCGCCTCCAACCTCACCGAGTACACGGTCGCGCTCACCCCGGACCAACTCACGCGGGCGCGAAACTTCATCGACGACCCGGCCAGCCAGAACCGGGAACAAGTCAAGGACAGCATCCTCGCGCTCCCCCCGGACAGCCCCATCGTGCTCGACATCCGCGGATGGGACACCGCGTACAACGGGTCCGAGGACTCGGCCGACGACTCGGCGAACGTGCTCCGGCAGGAACTGGTCGGGGCAAGCGTCGTCGCCGAGGAGCAGGCCAGCAACCAGGCCGGCATCAACTCGGTGATCCTGATGCTCGGCCTGCTGGCGGGCATCACCATCGCGGTACTCATCGCGCGGGCTCTCATCCGTTCGCTGCGGGTGCTGCGCACGGCTGCCCTCGACGTGGCCGAACGACGGCTCCCTCAGGCCGTCGAGAGCCTGCGCGCAGGCGAGACCCCCGACGTCACGGTCGACCCGGTGCCGATCACGACCCGCGACGAGGTCGGCCAGGTGGCCCGAGCCTTCGACGCGGTGCACGGCCAGGCGGTGCGACTCGCGGCCGACCAGGCGTCGCTCCAGTCCAACGTCAGTGCGATGTTCGTCAACCTGTCCCGCCGCAGCCAGGCTCTCGTCGAGCGCCAGTTGCAGCTCATCGAGCAGCTGGAGAGCAACGAGCAGGACGCCGACCAGCTCTCGAACCTGTTCCAGCTCGACCACCTCGCCACCCGCATGCGGCGCAACAGCGAGAACCTGCTGGTCCTGGCCGGCACCGACCT
The DNA here is from genome assembly GCA_026785945.1 of Pseudonocardia sp. Classification (GTDB taxonomy): domain Bacteria; phylum Actinomycetota; class Actinomycetes; order Mycobacteriales; family Pseudonocardiaceae; genus Pseudonocardia. Next base: position 18,174 of record JAJAZD010000108.1, read on the forward strand.
CGCGAAGCGCAACATCGCGCCGGTCCCGATGGTCGATGTGCTCCGTGCCGCCGTGTCGGAGGTCGAGCAGTACCAGCGCATCGTCGTGCAGGCGCCGCCCACGACCACGATCGTCGGCCGGGCCGCGTCCGACCTCGTGCACCTGCTGGCAGAGCTGCTGGACAACGCGACCAACTTCTCGCCGCCCGACTCGCAGGTGGTCATGAGCACCACCCGCACCAGTGACGGATCCATCGTGGTCGAGATCGCCGACCGTGGCGTCGGCATGATCGAACACGAGCTCGGTGACGCCAACCAGCGCCTCGGGGGCCCGTCCACCGTCGACGTCTCCGCGTCGCGCCGTATGGGTCTGTTCGTGGTCGGCCGTCTGGGCGCACGCCACGGCATCGGCGTGCGACTCAGCGCGACCGGCGCCGCGGGCTCGGGCGGCGGGCTCACCGCATCGGTGACGGTCCCGGCGTACCTCGTCCCCACCGGCGAACGCGGCGAGACCGGCCGCCCGATCGGTGTTCTGAACGCGGCGGGCATCCCGGCCCAGGGCAGGCCGGGTGCGCTCCCGCCGACAGGCACGAACGGCGGTGGCCGCACCGGATCCCTGTCCGCGCTGGTCGCCGGCTCGGACGGATCCGACGGCAGCGCACCGCCTCTCGGCAACGGGGGCCAGTTCGGCGGTCCCCCGGTCAACGGCACCGCGGCCGGGCTCCCCACCCGCCAGCCCGGGTCGTCCTTGCGGCCCGAGGTGCCGGGCCGTCCGCCCGAGCCTCCGGAGCCTGCCGGGCCCGGTCCCGACCGGAACTTCGACCGCGACGCGCGGCGCGCTGCCGCGGAACGGGCCGCCGAGCAGGCGCGGGAGGTGGCCGACCAGGCCCGCCGCGACCAGGAAGCCGCAGAACGGACCGCGCGTGATCGTGCGGCTCGTGACCGGGTCGCACGTGAACGCGCCGTCGAACACCGCGATGACAGACCCGATACCCAGCACGACACCGGCGGCAACGACCTCCCGCGCAACGGCGGGCAGACGAACGGTGCCATCCCGATGCCCGGGGCCCCGTCCCAGGCGCCCCCTGCGGGCCCGGCCGACGGTGATTCGGCGTTCGGAACCGGGCAGAACGCCGCACGCCCCACCGAGCAGGACGCCGACCGGCACGACGGCCCGCGGCAGCCCGACCCGCGGCAGCCCGACCCGCGGCAGCCCGACACCAGGCAGCCCGGCACCAGGCAGCCCGACACCGGGCGCCAGACCCGCCCGGACGAGCAACAGCCGAGCACGTTCCAGGAGTCCTTCCCCGACGGCGCCTTCGGCAACGGAGAGCTGCCGAAACGCGATCGCGAGGCGCCGCCGCCCGTCCGGCTGGCACCCCCGACGTCACCGGTGCCGCTGGTCGGACGCGCCGACACCGTGATGCCGCAGCGTCCGGCCCCGAACGACCCGCAGCCGGAACGGTTCGACGGGCCCCGGCCCCACCCGCAGCGTTCGCCGCATCCCGGATCGTCCGGGCCGCTGAACCCACCGGCGCCGACCCGGTCGCCCGACGAGCAACTGTTCGCACCGAACGTCCCGGTGATCGCCGAGCCGGAGGCGGCCGCTCACGACCACACCGGTGACGCCGAGCGGTCCGACGAGTTCGACTTGGGCGAGTCCACGCCGATCTTCGCGGAGATCGCATCGGCCTGGTTCCGCTCGAACCGGCCGGTTCCGGTGACCTGGGAGACCGAGCAGGACGGCGCGGCCCCACCGCAACCCGCCACAGCACCTGCGGCGGCCACCGCGCCCCCCGTGCCCATGGCGCCTGCGGCACCCGTCACACCCACCTGGCCCCCCCGCCCGGCGGACCCCGCCCGGGAGAGCCACCCGGTCCGTTCGACGGCACCGATACGGGAGAGCCTCCCGGTCCGCAGGCCCGCACCGGTCCGGGAACCAGCACCCTTCTCCCGGACGCCGGACCCGGAGCTCGAGCCCGCCACCGCGGCTGCGACGTCCCCTGCCGCCCGGGCGGCGGACCAGGAGTTCGCGAGCGTGGCCGACGCGGGCTGGCAGGCCGCCCGCGGCATCGAGTCCGACCGGCCCGACGAGCTCACCTCGGCGGGGCTGCCCAAACGCCGCCCGCGTGCCCGGCTCGTCCCGGGTAGTGCCGGCTCAGCCGTGATGGCCCCGCCGGTGTCGGCCGGGCGCAGTGCGGAAAACATTCGTGGACGCCTGGCCAGTTATCAGCAGGGCGTCCGGCAGGGTCGGGAGAGCCGGTCCCGCAGCGACTCCGGCGACACAGGCACGGCGCCCGCTCCGGCGGGTGGACATCACGACGAGGAGCCCTCATGACCGCACCACAGACACAGCCGAGCCGCTTCGGCTGGCTGGTCACGAACTTCGCCGAGCGCGTGCCCGGCGTAGCGCACGCCATCGTCGTGTCCGCCGACGGTTTGCTGCTCACCAGCTCGGACCGGCTTCCACGGGACCGGGCCGACCAGCTCGCCGCAGTGTCATCCGGACTGATCAGCCTCACGCAAGGAGCAGCGCGCTGCTTCGATGCGGGTGGTGTGGTGCAGACCGTGGTGGAGATGGACCGTGGCATAGTGCTGCTGATGTCCATCAGTGACGGATCCTGCTTGTCCGTGCTGGCGTCACCGAGTTGTGACATCGGTCTGATCGGATACGAGATGACGTTGTTGGTCGACCGGGTCGGTCAGCTGCTCACACCCGAGCTCCGCGCGGAACTTCAGGGATCCTTCGGCCCCTGAGACCGTTCGACATTCTCGGTAGCACTCTGATCGGCAGAAGGCAGGTGATGTCCCGATGACCACTCCCGACGACGAGCGCCGGCCACCTCCGGAGCCGACTTTCGCCGACGTGATGAACGGATTCAGCTTCGATGCGGGCCGGTCACCCCGCCGGCGCCGGTGGGGGCGAAAGCGTGACGAGGACACCGACCTGCAACAGAATCTGCTGCCCGAGCGCATCGGTTCACGGATACCGGGCCAGGCCACCCCGGACGAACCACCATCCACCGGTCCGATCGACATTCAGGAAATCGAAGCCGAGGATCCCGGAAAGGGAGCTTCGGCCGTGCGGCCGTACACGTGGACCCGTGGACGGACCAAGTCCGGGCTCGACCTGGCGATCGAGGCCTTGGTCTCCACCAGCCAGCGGGGTCGGGACCAGATGGGCCTGATGCAGGTCGAACACCGCGCCGTCGCCGAACTGTGCGAACAGACGCGTTCGGTCGCCGAGGTCGCCGCCCTCATGTCGCTTCCACTCGGCGTCGCCCGGGTGCTCCTGGGCGACATGGCGGGCCTCGGCGTGGTGACCGTGCACCAGACCGCGAGCAGCGCCGGCAGTCTGCCGGACCTCGCCCTGATGGAAAGGGTGTTGAGTGGACTCCGTCGGCTCTAGGCCACAGACGATCGCCACTGCGGCGACGATCTCTGCCAAGATCGTGGTGGCCGGGGGCTTCGGCGTCGGCAAGACCACGTTCGTCGGCTCGGTCTCCGAGATCGTCCCCCTGACCACCGAGGCCGTCATGACCGAGGCCAGTGCCGGCGTCGACGACCTC
>JAJAZD010000109.1 GCA_026785945.1 Pseudonocardia sp.
GCCACGGTGCCCGCGGCCAGCCCGACCCGCAGGGCCGCGAGGTCGGCGGCCGTGGGCGCCGCCGGAGGCGGAGCACCGAACGCCGCGGCCCCGACGGCGCTCACCGCGTGGGCCGCCCGGGGGAGGTCACCGTCGGCCGGTCCGAGCAGACGTGCGGTGAAGCCGTCCGGCAGCCGCGCGTCGGCCGGGGCGCCGTCCAGCACGAGCAGGGGGCACACCTTCACCCCGAGCCCGGTGGCGGCGACCGCGTCCGCCATCGCCGGCGCTGCCGCGTACACCCACTCGAACGCCTCGGGCACGTCGAGGCGCCGCTGGCGGAGGCGAACCCGGGCGACGTCCTCGACGGTCGTCACCGCACCGCGACCCGGTATCGGTCGGGCGTAGAACGGCCAGCCGGGGCCGTTGCGGGTGAACAGGCGCATCGGCCCGTCGTCCGTGGCGCGCGCCCACTGCCGTGGCACCGCATCGCAGAACCGGTCGATCCGCCCTAGGATTTCCACGGGCGTTGATCCTGCTCCGGCTCACCGTGCGGCGGCGACCGGGGCCGCCCGCTCGTCCACCGACCGCAGCGCGGCGTACGCCAGAGCGTCGACCAGCGCCAGCCAGGACGCCTCGACGACGTTGCCGTGCACGCCCACAGTCGTCCACGAGTCCGCGCGGTCGGTGGACTCCACCAGCACCCGCGTCACCGCGTCCGTGCCCCGCGTCAGGATGCGGACCTTGTAGTCCGACAGCTCGACGTGGCTCAGCCACGGCCGCGACGGGGTCAGCGCGGCCCGCAGCGCGGCGTCGAGCGCGTTGACCGGGCCGTTGCCCTCCTGCGTGGCGATCAGGCGCTCGCCGTCGACGACGATCTTGACGGTCGCCTCCGCGACGACGGCACCGTCGGCACGGTGCTCGGTGATCACGCGGTAGGACTCCAGGGCGAACAGGGGCCGCTCGGCGTCACCGGCGGATCCGTCCGCCGCACCCATCGCGGAGCGCATGAGCAGCTCCAGCGATGCGTCCGCGGCCTCGAACGACCAGCCCCGGGCCTCACGTTCCTTCACCGTGGCGACCACCGAGGACACGGCCTCGGGATGGCCGGCCAGGTCTAGGCCGAGCTCGGTGCCCTTGAGCTCGACGCTGGCCCGGCCGGCCATCTCGGTGACCAGCACCCGCTGCCCGTTGCCGACGTCCACGGGGTTCATGTGGTTGTACAGCTCGGGGTCCACCTTGATCGCACTCGCGTGCAGGCCCGCCTTGTGGGCGAACGCTGAGGTGCCGACGTAGGCCTGGTGGCCGTCGGGTGCGATGTTGGCGATCTCCGCCAACGCGTGCGAGGTGCGGGTCAGCTCGCCGAGCGCGCCATCCGGTAGGACGGGCATGCCCAGCTTCATCACCAGGTTCCCGGCTACGGCGAACAGGTCGGCGTTGCCGGCCCGCTCCCCGTAGCCGTTCGCGGTGCACTGCACGTGCGACGCTCCGGCCTGCACGGCGGCCACGGAGTTGGCCACCGCGCAGCCGGTGTCGTCCTGGCAGTGGATGCCGAGGCGGAAGCCGGTGCGCGCGGCCACCTCCGTCACGACCTCGGCGATGCCCAGCGGCAGCATGCCGCCGTTGGTGTCGCACAGCACCGCGACGTCCGCGCCCGCGGAGATCGCCGCCTCCAGGACGCGCAGCGCCGTGTCCGGGTCGGCCGCGTAGCCGTCGAAGAAGTGCTCGGCGTCGACGAACACACGCCTGCCCTCGCCGCGCAGGAACGAGACGGTGTCGGCGACCATCGCGCAGTTCTCGGCCGGGGTGGTGCGCAGGGCACGCTCGATGTGGCGACGGTCGGCCTTCGCGACGAGCGTGACGACCGGAGCGCCGCTGTCGAGCAGGGCGCGGACCTGCGGGTCCCGTGCCGCGGTCGTCCCGGCCCGCCGGGTGGCGCCGAACGCGACGAGCGCCGCGTGTCGCAGATCCAGCTCTCCCGCCGCCGCGCGGGCGAAGAACTCCGTGTCCTTGGGCAGCGCGCCCGGCCATCCGCCCTCGACGAAGCCGACGCCCAGCGCGTCCAGATGCCGCGCGACGGCCAGCTTGTCGGCCACCGAGTAGCTGACGCCCTCACGCTGCGCGCCGTCGCGCAGCGTCGTGTCGTAGAGGTGGAATCCGTCGCCGAGCGGGGTTCCGGCGGGTTCGGTCCGGGCCATCGGTGGTCAACTCCTGATGCGGGCGGTTCGGGCAACAAAAAAGACCCCCCGCGGAATGCGAGAGGTCTGCGTGCCGGCTCGTCCTGCTAGCCGGCACGCCCGTCGATAATGACCACGCTGTGGTTCTGCACGGCAGGAGTGTGGCACGAGCCGTCCCAGAACGTCACATGAGGTTCCCACATCGCGAGAAGTTCGTGCGCACGTCCCCGGCGATCCGCTAGGAGGGACCGCGAGGTCGACGGGCACCGGAGCCCGCGGACCCGCCGTCCGGAGGAGTCGACCTTGTACCAGCTCACCGCGCTCTACGACCACCCCGCGGACCCGGCCGCGTTCGACCGGCACTACGACGAGGTGCACGCGCCGCTCGCCGCCAAGGTCCCCGGCCTACGGCGCTACACGGTCAGCCGCCCGGGCCCCGACGCCGCGGGCAACAGACCCGCCTACCACCTCGTCGCCGTCCTCGACTTCGACGACGAGGCATCCTTCGGCGTCGGCATGGGCAGTGCGGAGGGCCAGGCGGCGGTGGCCGACCTGGAGAACTTCGCCCAGGCTGGGGCGATCCTCTTGACAGGCGCAGCCACGACGATCTGACCGCCCCTCCCGCCGGGCAACCGCGAGGGGCGGTTCAGGAAAGCCACGTTGCTGCCCGCACAGGGCGTGAAAGTGGCTTTCCTGAACCAGGATCGGCCGAATCCCCACGGGAGCGCGCTCCCGTGGCGCAGCATCGTCTGCATGACCCGTTCCAGTCGTCGGACCTGCGAACTCCGGGACGCCTTTCCCCAGCAGGTCGCCACCGTGCGTCAGCTGGTCGCGTTCGGGCTCTCCGAACGGACCGTCTACAAGCGTTGCCTCGACGGCGGGCCCTGGCAGCGGATCCTTCCTGGCATCGTGCTGCTGTTCACCGGTAGACCCACACGTGACCAGCAGGTGCTCGCCGCACTGCTGCTCTGCGGTCCCGACGCGCTGGTGACCGGACTCGAGGCGTGTCGACGCCACGGACTCCGCAGAGGGCCCGTCCGGCAGGTCACGGAGCGTGGATCGTTCGCTGAGGTGCACATCCTGATCCCGCAAGATCGCCAGGTCCGTTCGGTCGGATACTTGCACGTCGAGCGCACCTTGCGGCTCCCCAGCGACGTGGTGCGTGACGGGTTCCCTCTCGCGCCGGTTCCTCGGAGTTGCACCGATGCCGCGCGACGCATCCGCTCGCGAGCAGAGATCACCGAACTGCTGTCCGACTCCGTGCAGCACGGCCTCTGCACGGTTTCGGCCCTCGCGACGGAGATCTCCTCCGGTTCGCGCCGTGGCACTGCCGAGCCGATGAAGGTGCTTGCCGATCTCCGGGGAGGCGTCCGTTCGGCGGCTGAACACGAGGCCAAGAAGTTGTGGTCCGCCACCGGCCTGCCGGACGCACGGTGGAACACCACGATCCGCGATGCCGACGGCAGCTTCCTGGGGATCGTCGACTGCTGGCTCGACGACGTGGCAATGGTGTGGGAGATCGAGTCGTCGGAATGGCATCTGAGTCCTGCCGATCACGACAGAACGGTCGAGCGGGCCGCTGGCTTCACCGCCGCAGGAGCGGTCTACCTCGCGTCGAAACCGAAGAAGCTGACGTCCGATCGTTCAGGTGTCATCGCGCTACTACGAAAGGCCTATGCGCAAGCCACCGCTCGCCCCCGCCCAGCCCTGCGCGCAGAATCCCCCGAAGCGCGCCACCCCGACGTTCAGGAAAGCCACTTTACTGCCCTGAGAGGGCGTGAAAGTGGCTTTCCTGAACCTTGAGGGGGGCGCTCAGCGGGTGGGGGCCGGGGCGTGGGCGCTCACCAGCGCGGCCAGCCGGTCGCCGATGGAGCGGGTGTGGCCGGTCGCGCTGTGGTCCCGCGTCGCCAGGTCGAAGGCCACCGCGGCCTCGATGCGACGCGCCGACTCCGGGTTGCCCAGGTGGGCGAGCAGCAGGGCCACCGAGAGCACGGCCGCCGTCGGGTCGGCGATGCCCTGGCCCGCGATGTCGGGCGCGCTGCCGTGGACCGGCTCGAACATGCTCGGGTTGCGGCGGCTGATGTCGAGGTTGCCGCTGGCCGCGAGCCCGATTCCGCCGGTGACGGCCGCGGCGAGGTCGGTGAGGATGTCGCCGAACAGGTTGTCGGTGACGATCACGTCGAAGCGCCCCGGGTCGGTGACCATGTGGATCGTCGTGGCGTCGATGTGCTGGTAGGCGACCGACACGTCCGGGTGCTCCAGCGACACCTCCTCCACCAGACGCGACCACAGGCGTCCGGAGTAGGTGAGCACGTTGGTCTTGTGCACCAGCGTCAGGTGCTTGCGGGGGCGACGCGCGGCGCGGCCGAACGCGTCGCGCACGACCCGTTCCACACCGAATGCGGTGTTGATGCTGACCTCGGTGGCGATCTCGTGGGGGGTGTCCTTGCGCAGCAGCCCGCCGGTGCCCACGTACGGGCCCTCGGTGCCCTCGCGGACGACCACCATGTCGATCTCGGTGTTGCCCGAGAGCGGGCCACGCACGCCGGGGTAGAGCCGCGCGGGACGCAGGTTCACGTGGTGGTCGAGCTCGAAGCGCAGCCGCAGGAGCAGGCCGCGTTCCAGGATGCCGCTGGGCACGGACGGATCGCCGACGGCGCCGAGCAGGATCGCGTCATGCTGCTGCAGTTCGGTGAGCACCGTCTCCGGCAGCAGCTCACCGGTGGAGTGCCAGCGTGCGGCACCGAGGTCGTAGGTCGTGGTCTCGACACCCGGGGAGACCTCGTCGAGGACCTTGAGCGCCTCGTCGATGACCTCCGGCCCGATGCCATCGCCGGGAATGACCGCAAGGCGCATGAGAAAATCCCTTCTTGACGTGACGACGTCGCACATTACGCAGCCCAACCGCGACACGGTTCCCGAAAGACCCATTGTGCCCCGTCGTCACGAAAGGTGAGCAGGCGCCCACCCCGCGCTCACTCGTCGAAGGAGATCATGCGCGTCGTCACGGCCCCGACAGAGGCGCCGATCGGCTCCAGCACGCCCGGGTCGACCGGCCGGTCCACACGCAGCAGCATGATCGCGTCGGCGCCGTCGGTGGTCTGGCTGATCTGCGCGGCCTCGATGTTGACCGCGGCCTCGCCGAGCAGCGAGCCGACCCGGCCCATGACCCCCGGACGGTCCGCGTACTCCAGCAGCAGCACGTCACCCTCGGCGCGCAGGTCGAAGTGCCGGCCGTTCACCTCGACGAGCTTGGCGACCTGCGCCCGTCCGGTCAGCGTGCCCGACACGGTGACCGACTCGCCGTCGGGCATGGCGGCCCGCAGCTGCACGACACTGCGGAAGTTCTCGCTCTCCGGAGCGGTGGTCAGCTCGACGCCGACGCCGCGCTCGGCCGCCAGCGCCGGGGTGTTGACGAAGGTGACCTGGTCCTCGACGACGTGGGTGAACACCCCGCGCAGCGCGGCCAGCTGCAGCACCGACACGTCCTCGGACGCCAGCTCACCGGCGACGTCGACCGTGATCGAGCTGGGCAGCCGGCCCGCTACCGCGTACAGCACGACGCCCAGCTTCTGCACCAGCGGCAGCCACGGACGCACCTCTTCGCCGACCACGCCGCCCACCTGCACGTTCACCGCGTCCGGCACGAACTCGCCGGCGAGGGCGAGCTGCACGGAGCGGGCGACGTCGGTACCGGCGCGGTCCTGCGCCTCGTCGGTGGACGCACCCAGGTGCGGAGTGACGACGATGTTGTCCAGCTCGAAGAGCGGGCTGGAGGTGGTGGGCTCCTTGACGTAGACGTCGATGCCGGCGCCTCCGACGTGCCCGCTGCGGACGGCCTCGGCCAGGGCGTCCTCGTCGATCAGCCCACCGCGGGCGGCGTTGACGATCAGCACACCGGGCCGGGTGATCGCGAGCTGGTCCTTGCCGATGAGCCCGAGGGTCTCCGAGGTCTTGGGAAGGTGGATCGAGATCGCGTCGGCGCGTCGGAGCAGGTCCTCGAGCGAGAGGAGCTCGATCCCCAGCTGCGCGGCACGGGCGGGCGCCACGTAGGGGTCGTAGGCGACGAGGTCCATGCCGAACGCGGCCAGTCTGTGGGCGACGAGCTGGCCGATCTTGCCCAGCCCGACGATGCCGGCCGTCTTTCCGCTGAGCTCGACGCCACCGAAGGAGGTGCGCTTCCACTGCCCGGCCCGCAGGCTCGCGTCGGCGGCGGGGATGTGGCGTGCAGCCGCCAGCAGCAGGGCGACCGCGTGCTCGGCGGCGGACACGATGTTCGAGGTGGGCGCGTTGACGACCATCACTCCGCGCGCGGTCGCGGCCGCGACATCGACGTTGTCGAGACCGACGCCGGCACGCGCGACGACCTTGAGCCGGGTGGACGCGTCGAGCGCCTCGGCGTCGACCTTCGTGGCCGAACGCACCAGCAGGGCGTCGGCACCCGCGAGCGCGGCGAGGAGCGCGGGACGGTCGGTGCCGTCGACGTGGCGGACCTCGACGTCGGATCCCAGCATCTCCACCGCGGACGGCGCGAGCTTCTCGGCGAGCAGGACGACAGGACGGATGGCGACGGTGCTCACGGTGGCGGGGCTCCCGGGTCGACGACTGATACGGACAGATCCTAGTTCGCCGGGCCGGGGCGGTACCGGTTGCGTGGGCGGAGCGACATCCCCGGCTGCCGGCCGCACCGCGACCGGCAGCCGGAAGGTGCAGGACGGTCAGGTCGCCTTGCCGCCCACCCAGCTCATCAGGCTGCGGAGCTTCTCGCCCACCTGCTCGATGGGGTGCTCGGCGCCCTCCTTCTGCAGGCGGGTGAAGTTCGGGCGTCCGGCCTCGTCCTCGGCCACCCACTCGCGGGCGAACGTGCCGTCCTGGATCTCGCCCAGGATCTTCTTCATCTCCGCCTTGGTCGCGGCGTTGACCACGCGCGGCCCGCGGGTGAGGTCGCCGTACTCGGCGGTGTCGGAGATCGAGAAGCGCTCGTTGGCGATGCCGCCCTCGTACATGAGGTCGACGATCAGCTTCAGCTCGTGCAGGCATTCGAAGTAGGCGATCTCCGGGGCGTAACCGGCCTCCGTCAGGACCTCGAACCCGGTCTGGACCAGTGCCGCGGCACCGCCGCAGAGGACGGCCTGCTCGCCGAACAGGTCGGTCTCGGTCTCTTCCTTGAAGGTGGTCTCGATGACACCCGCACGGGCGCCGCCGATGGCCGCGGCGTAGGAGAGGGCGAGAGCCTTGGCACCTCCGGTGGCGTCCTGATCGACGGCGATGAGCGCGGGCACACCCTTGCCGTCGGCGAACTGACGACGCACCAGGTGGCCGGGCCCCTTGGGTGCCACCATCGCGACGTCCACATCGGCCGGGGGCTTGATCAGCTCGTAGCGGATGTTGAAGCCGTGGCCGAAGAAGATCGCGTCGCCGGGCTTGAGGTTGGGCGCGATGTCGTCGGCGTAGATGTGGCGCTGCATGGTGTCCGGCGCAAGGATCATGATCAGGTCGGCCTCGGCGGACGCCTCGGCGGGGGTCAGGACCCGCAGCCCCTCGTCGGCGGCCTTCACCCGGCTCTTCGAGCCCTCGGGCAGGCCGATGCGGACGTCGACGCCGGAGTCGCGCAGGCTCAGCGCGTGCGCGTGGCCCTGGCTGCCGTAGCCGATCACGGCGACCGTGCGGCCTTGGATGATCGACAGGTCGGCGTCGTCGTCGTAGTAGATGTTGACACTCATGACGGGTGGGGGTTCCTTCCGAAGGGGTGTTAGCGAACGGCTGTGGCGGTGATGGACCGCGGCCCACGGCCCACGGCGATCGTCCCCGACTGCACGATCTCGCGGACGCCGTACGGCTCGAGGTTCTTGAGCAGCGCGGCGATCTTCTCCGCGGTACCGGTGGCCTCGATCGTCAGGGCCTCGGGCGAGACGTCGACGGCCTTGGCGCGGAACAGCTCCACGACCTCCAGCACCTGGCTGCGCACACCCGGGTCGGCGCGCACCTTGACCAGCAGCAGCTGACGCTGCACCGACGCCGCGGGCTCCAGCTCCACGATCTTGATGACGTGGATGAGCTTGTTGAGCTGCTTGGTGACCTGTTCGAGCGGGAAGTCGTCGACGTCCACGACGATCGTCATGCGGGAGACCTCCGGGTGCTCGGTGGGCCCGACCGCGAGCGAGGAGATGTTGAACCCGCGCCGGGAGAACAGGCCCGACACCCGGGCGAGAACACCCGGCTTGTCCTCGACCAGCACCGACAGGGTGTGCCGCTCCCACATCAGTTGCCCCCCTGCGGGTTCTGGGCCTCGGCGGTGACCGCCGCGATCTCGTCGACGCCTGCGACGATCTCGTCGCCGTCGAACAGCGGTCGGATGTTGCGGGCCGCCATGATCTCGGAGTTGCCGGTGCCGGCCGCGACCATCGGCCAGACCTGGGCGTCGGCACCGACGACGAAGTCGATGACGACGGGCTGGTCGTCGATCTCCATGGCGTGCTTGATGACGAGGTCGACCTCCTCACGGGACTCCGCACGCAACCCGACGCAGCCCATCGCCTCGGCGAGCAGCTTGAAGTCGGGGATGCGGCGCGACCCGTGGGTGCCGAGGTCGGTGTTGGAGTAGCGCTCCTTGTAGAACAGGTTCTGCCACTGCCGGACCATGCCGAGGTTGCCGTTGTTGATGACCGCCACCTTGATCGGGATGCCCTCGATGGCGCAGGTGGCGAGCTCCTGGTTGGTCATCTGGAAGCAGCCGTCCCCGTCGATCGCCCAGACGACGGCGTCGGGGCGGGCCATCTTCGCGCCCATCGCGGCGGGCACCGCGAAGCCCATCGTGCCCAGGCCGCCGGAGTTGAGCCACGAACGCGGCTTCTCGTAGGAGATGAACTGCGCGGCCCACATCTGGTGCTGGCCCACGCCTGCGGTGTATACGGCGTCGGGCCCGGCGATCCGCCCGATCCGCTCGATCACGTACTCCGGTGACAGCGAGCCGTCGGCGGGCCAGTCGTACCCGAGCGGGTACCGGGCCCGCAGGTCGTCGAGCTGCGCCCACCACGGCGCGAGATCGGCGTGGCCGTGTTCGCCCCGCTCGGCCGCCACGGCGTCGATCAGCTCGGTGACGACCTCCTTGCAGTCGCCGACGATCGGGACGTCCGCGCGGCGGTTCTTCGAGATCTCGGCCGGGTCGATGTCGGCGTGGATCACCTGCGCGTGCGGCGCGAAGCTCGACAGCACGCCGGTGACGCGGTCGTCGAACCGCGCACCGAGCGCGACGAGCAGGTCGGAGCGCTGCATCGCGGCCACCGCGGCGACCGTGCCGTGCATGCCCGGCATCCCGACGTGCTGAGGGTGGCTGTCGGGGAACGCACCGCGCGCCATCAGCGTGGTGACGACGGGGATGCCGGTGAGCTCGCCCAGGCGCAGCAGTTCGGCCGAGGCCTCCGCCTTGAGCACGCCGCCACCGACGTAGAGCACGGGTTGGCGTGCGGCGCAGATGAGCTTGGCGGCTTCACGGATCTGCTTGCCGTGCGGCCGGGTGGTGGGCCGGTACCCGGGGAGCTTCATCTCGGCGGGCCAGGTGAAGGTCGTCTGCTCCTGCAGGACGTCCTTCGGGATGTCGACGAGCACGGGTCCCTGTCGGCCGGTGCTCGCGAGGTGGAAGGCCTCGGTGATCGCGCGCGGGATGTCGCGCGCGTCGTAGACCAGCATGTTGTGTTTCGTGATCGGCATCGTGATGCCGGTGATGTCGGCCTCCTGGAAGGCGTCGGTGCCGATCAGCGCGCGCGACTGCTGGCCGGTGATCGCGACGATCGGGATCGAGTCCATGTGCGCGTCGGCGATCGGGGTGACCAGGTTCGTCGCACCGGGGCCCGAGGTGGCCATGCACACCCCGACCTTGCCGGTGGCCTGCGCGTACCCGGTCGCGGCGTGGCCGGCGCCCTGCTCGTGGCGGACGAGGACGTGGCGCACGCGGGTGGAGTCGAGCAGCGGGTCGTACGCCGGGAGGATCGTGCCGCCGGGGATGCCGAAGACCACCTCGCAGCCGATCTCCTCCAACGAGCGCACGAGCGACTGGGCACCGGTCATGGGCACGGCGTCGAAACGCCGGATCGCGGTCGGCTGCGGGCTCCGGGCCGGCGGCGGGACCGGCGGCGGGACCGGTTTCGGGCCCGGCGATGCCGGCGCGGGACGGGGCGTTGCGGTGCTCATCTGGGGTCAGCCTCGCTGCGTTGCGTGTTCGGGTCCGGACATGAAAAAACCCTCGACCGCCGATCAGGGCGGAGCGAGGGTGGCGCGTCGACGACCGAGGCTCTCAGGCGTGGACGCGCCTGCGAAGTACGAGCAGTCGGGTGGTGGACACGGGCAGAAGATAGCCGCCGTGGTCGGGGAGCGTCAACCTGTCGGGACGGCTGTACCGGATGGTGGGACTCACGTCGGCACTCCGTGGGGTGGTCGTCCGTCCGTCGTTCGGGCACGATGCGCAGGTGAGCTCCGCTCCCGACCTCGCCCGCCCGCCGCGCGGTCTTCCGCATCTCCCTGCTGATCGTTCTGGTGGCCGTGGCCCTCGCGTTCTGTGCCACGCAGTTCGCGTTCGCCGCCCCGTTCGGTTGGCTGGTCCATCTCGTCCCGCTCGGCATGGTCGTCCGGGCACTGCGGGTCCGCACCGTGGCCGACGCCGAGGCGCTGACCGTGCGGCGAACGGTCGGCGGTCGGCGAGTACCGTGGCCGGAGATCAGTTCGCTGCGGCTGGGTGACAAGACCCGGGTCAGCGCGGTGCTGGCCGACGGCGACGAGCTACCTCTCCCGGCCGTCCACGTCCGAGATCCGCCCTCGCTGGCCGCCGTCAGCGGCGGCCGACTCCCCGACCCGACTGGAGAGTGAGCCCGATGCCAGCTCTGCGTTCCCGCGTCACCACCCACGGCCGCAACGCCGCCGGAGCGCGCTCGCTCTGGCGCGCCACGGGCATGACCGACAGCGACTTCGGCAAGCCGATCGTCGCCATCGCCAACTCCTACACACAGTTCGTGCCCGGGCATGTCCATCTCAAGGACATGGGCGACATCGTCGCGGGCGCCATCCGCGAGGCCGGGGGCGTCTCGCGGGAGTTCCACACCATCGCGGTCGACGACGGCATCGCGATGGGGCACGGCGGGATGCTCTACTCCCTGCCCTCGCGCGAGGTGATCGCGGACGCCGTCGAGTACATGGTCAACGGCCACGCCGCCGACGCCCTGGTCTGCATCTCCAACTGCGACAAGATCACCCCCGGCATGCTCAACGCGGCGATGCGGCTCAACCTCCCGACCGTGTTCGTGTCCGGTGGGCCGATGGAGGCGGGCAAGGCCGTTGTCGTCGAGGGTGTCGCACAGGCACCCACCGACCTGATCACGGCGATCTCGGCGTCGGCGTCGGCGTCGGTGGACGACGAGGGACTCACCGAGGTCGAGCGCAGTGCCTGCCCCACGTGCGGTTCGTGCTCGGGCATGTTCACCGCCAACTCGATGAACTGCCTGACCGAGGCCCTCGGGCTCGCCCTGCCCGGCAACGGCTCGACGCTCGCCACCCACTCCGCCCGTCGGGAGCTGTTCCTGAACGCCGGCCGCACCGTGATGGACCTCGCGACCCGCTGGTATCGCGACGACGACGCGTCCGCACTCCCCCGCAACATCGCCACGCGTGCCGCGTTCGAGAACGCCATGGCGCTCGACGTCGCGATGGGCGGCTCCACCAACACGGTGCTGCACGTTCTCGCCGCCGCGCAGGAGGGGGAGATCGACTTCGATCTCACCGCCATCGACGAGATGTCGCGCCGGGTCCCGTGCCTGGCCAAGGTGTCGCCGAACTCCGACTACCACATGGAGGACGTGCACCGAGCCGGTGGAATCCCCGCGATCCTCGGCGAGCTGTTCCGCGCGGGCCTGCTGCGCACCGACGTGCACGCCGTCCACTCCCCCTCGCTGGAGCAGTGGCTCGGCGAGTGGGACATCCGGGCCGCGTCGCCGTCCGAGACCGCGGTCGAGCTGTTCCACGCCGCGCCGGGCGGGGTGCGCACCACCAAGGCGTTCTCCACGTCCAACCGCTGGTCCTCCCTCGACACGGACGCCGTCGGCGGGTGCATCCACGATGTCGAGCACGCCTACACCGTCGAGGGCGGGCTGGCGGTGCTGCGCGGCAACATCGCCCCGGACGGTGCGGTGATCAAGACTGCGGGCATCCCCGAGGAGCTGTGGCACTTCGAGGGGCCCGCGCGGGTCGTCGAGAGCCAGGAGGAGGCCGTATCGGTGATCCTCACCAAGGCCATCCAGCCCGGGGAGGTGCTGGTCGTCCGCTACGAGGGCCCGTCAGGCGGGCCGGGGATGCAGGAGATGCTGCACCCCACCGCGTTCCTCAAGGGCTCGGGGCTCGGCGCCAAGTGCGCGCTGATCACCGACGGCCGGTTCTCCGGCGGGTCGAGCGGCATCTCGGTGGGGCACATCTCGCCCGAGGCCGCGGCCGGCGGGGTGATCGGGCTCATCGAGGACGGCGACCAGATCCTCATCGACGTCCGCAGCCGCACGCTGGAGCTGCAGGTGGACGCGGACGTGCTGGCGGAGCGCCGGGCCAAGGTGGACGCGAGCGAGCGCCCGTGGCGGCCCAAGGACCGCGACCGAGTCGTGTCCAAGGCCCTGCGCGCCTACGCCGCGCTCGCGACGAGCGCGCACACCGGAGCGGTCCGCCGGGTGCCGTAGCGAACAACCTTTGCTCTGCGCACCCCACCAGCGGGCCATCGACCGCGTCAGCCGCGCAGAAGGACGAAGAGCACGCACCGTGGCGTATCCCTTCCCCGCTGTTCCGGCCCGCGGGCCGGTCCGCCTGCGCTACCGTCGCCCGGTGCCCAGGGCCTGGCCAGTGATGATCAGCATGGCGCTGCTGCTCACCGCGGCATGCACGCCCGCGCCGCCCGCACCCCAGACCCCGCCGGCGGTCCCCACGACCCCGCAGCCCACCGGGATCACACTGCCCCCACGCCCCCGCGAGCTACCCCTCGACGGCGTCGACCCCTGCACAC
>JAJAZD010000110.1 GCA_026785945.1 Pseudonocardia sp.
CTCGGTGATCACCCGGGTGCGGAACCGGCCCGGTGTGGGCCGCGGCCCGGTCCGCCGTAGTGCCCGGTCGAAGATCAGGCTGACCTGATCAGGACGACCGGCGTCGAGGTTGTCGCGGATAACGTGTTCGAAGAACACCCGTCGTCTCCTCCCCGCTTACCAGCTCAAACAGTGGCTCTCCGCCGACGCGCTGTGAACACCCCGGTCAGGTCGAAGACGAAACTGCCGCGGGTAGGTGGCAGCCGGTGGTGGTCTGCATGCTGGTGTTGATGTCGGTGCCGAAGGTGAAGTAGGCGCCGAGGGTGGTGTCGAAGGCGTTGAGGGTGTGTCGGCCGGGTTCGTCGATCTGGACGCCGACGGAGGCGAAGCCGTACTCGACGGTAACGGCGGTGATGATGTCGCGCGCTCGGGCCCAGTCCTGATCGACGATGTTGCCGTTGAACCCCCAGGACGGGAGCGCGACGGTGCGTCCACCGAGTTCGGCGGGGAATGCGGTGCCGCACCCGGCCTGTCCGCCTTCGCGGGTCTGATACCACTCGAATGGTCCGATCTCGGTGTCGAGCCGGTCCTGGATGTCGCGGTACATCTGTTCGTAGCGGGTGAGCATCTGTTCGGAGGTGGGACGGGCGGCGAGTTCCACGGCGGGGTCCATGGTGTCCTCCGGGCTGGAGCAGGCGGTGAGCAGCACAACGAGCGTCGCGAGCAGGACGAGGATTCGAATGATCATCACCATATCCAGTCGCCGATACCGCTGTTCGCGCCGCTGATTCGTCGTTCAGGTAGTCCGGCGACGGTGGCGGCGATGTTGTGTTGGCTGGTTGTTCCGGGTGCGAGGTAGTCGGAGTGGCCCACCGATTCGCGCAGGGGCCGGCCGTCGGGTCCGGTTTCCTCACGGGAGGAGAGGTTGGCGACGCCGTCGAGCTGGTTGGGGTCGCCGCCGAAGTGCGCGACGTCGGCGACGGGGTCGCGGCGGGCTTCCAACACTGCGGTGTGGCCGTCGGGGACGTGGAGGTCGGTGATGTCGTCGGTGCCGGCGCCGGGGGAGCCGAACAGGACGGCGTCGTCGACGGCGGTGTGTTGCAGGGCGTAGCCGGTGGTGGTGGACCCGCAGGAGTGCCCGAGGGCGGTGAGGTGCGGGTCGTCGTCACGGGCGGCGCCGACGCCGTCGAGGAACCCGGCCAGCTGCCGTCCGCCGTCCTGGGCGGGGGCGCTGCTGGCGACGGAGTCGTCGGGGTCGAGGGTGGTGGACCACTGGGGTGCGTCGTAGCCGAGCCACGCCACCCCGGCGACCGTCTCACCGCCCCGACCCGCGAGGGTGAGCTGCTGTTCGGCGGTGCGTTGCACGCCGGACAGGTCATCGGTGTAGCTACCCAGGCTGCCGGCGACGGTGGTGGTGAACCCGGGGGTGAACACCGCGACGTGGTCGGCGGTGTCGACGTCGCCGACCGCGATCGCGGCGCGGGGCTGGTCGTGCCCGGACACGTCGAGCAGCAGCAGGTGCCGGTCGGGCCCGGTGTTGACAGTGGTGGCGACCGCGCCGAGGACGTCGCGTCGGGCCTGGAGGCGTTCGATGTCCTGACGGAGCTGTAGTTGCCCGGCGGTTTCGCCCTGGCCTTCCATCCCGGCCGGGAGCGGCTCGTCGAGGGCGGTGTGCCAGCGGCTGGTGGTGTCGGCGAGCTCGCGGTCCAGACGGGCGGTCTCGATCAGGAGCCGGGCGCGGTTGGCCTCGTCACGCGCGGCGGCGGGGATCCCGTCGCGGTTGGCCACCCACTCGGGGTGCGCGCTGATCACCCGCTCCTGCTCGCCGGGGGTGAGCCCGTCCCACCAGGCGTTGTGCTGCGCGGGTGTACCGGTAGGCGGGGCGGGCAGGGCGAGGACCGCGGAGCCGAGTCCGGTGGTCGCGGTTCCGAGCAGGCTGATGCCACCGCCGTCGTCGATCTGCTCGTCCACGGCCCGGGCGAGCAGGTCCGCGAGATCGGTGTCGATGTCGGTGGCGCGGCGCAGCACACCGCCCAGGAGAGTGAGGACCTCGGCCTGTTCGACGCCGCGTTGCTGGTTGTAGGCATCGATCTGGTCGACCGGGAGCACGGTCTGGCGGACGTCGGTGACGATGCCCGCGGGTGCGATGCTGAACCCGTGGGCAGCGGCGAGGTGGTCGGCCTGGTCGAGGTCGCGGCTCAGCGCGACGACAGCGTCCGCGGCGGCGGCGAGCGAGGGCCGCAGCGCGGCGATTCCCGCGGTGACCCGCCTGAGCCGCTCGGCGACGCGGTCGTGCTCGGCGCGGGCGGCGTCGGACGCAGTGCCGGACCAGTCGGGGGGTGGGGCGGCGGTACGCAGCTCGTCGTCGACACCCAGAAGCCGGTCGCGGGCCACGCCGAGCCCGGTGAACGCCGCTTCCACGCCGGCCGGATCCCAGCGGCGGACGTCGGCGAGGGAGACCATCACCCACCTCTCGCGCTGGTCAATGCGGTGGTTGCAGCCCGGTCGGCGGCGGCGTACTCGGCGGCGGCAGCGGTGATCCGGTTGGCCTGGCCCACCATGGCGTCGGCGACCGCGCCCAGGACCGCGGCGAACCCCCGCCCGGCCCCGACCGCCTGTGCGGCCACCGCACCGCCGGGCAGCGCCCCGGCCAGGAACCCGACGGGCCCCGCGAGATCCACACCACGTACGACCGCGCCCACCGCCCGGCCCGCGTCCCCCGCGACGCCGAGGTGCTCGACGGTCACCGCGAACCCATCCACGGCGGCAACGCTACGACGAACACCATCGCCCGCGGGGCGAAACCACGAAGTCCGC
>JAJAZD010000111.1 GCA_026785945.1 Pseudonocardia sp.
CCCCCGCACCGATCTCGGAGCTGCCCGACGACCGCTACCTCAACCGTGAGCTGTCGTGGCTGGACTTCAACGCTCGCGTGCTCGCGCTCGCCGAGGACCACAGCCAGCCGCTGCTGGAGCGCGCCAAGTTCCTGGCGATCTTCGCGTCCAACCTCGACGAGTTCTACATGGTCCGCGTCGCCGGGCTGAAGCGCCGCGACGACACCGGCCTGGCCGTCCGCAGCGCCGACGGCATGTCGCCGCGCGAGCAGCTGGTGCGGATCGCGGCCCGCAGCCAGGCCATCGCCGACGCCCACGCACGCGTGTTCCTCGACCAGGTCCGCCCCGAGCTGGAGGCCGAGGGCATCCGCATCCTGCGCTGGGACGACCTCGGCGAGGACCAGCGCCTGCGGCTGTCGGACTACTTCTCCGCCCAGGTGTTCCCGGTGCTGACACCGCTCGCCGTCGACCCCGCGCACCCGTTTCCCTACATCTCCGGGCTGTCGCTGAACCTGGCCGTCACCGTCCGCGATCCCGAGGGCCGCACCGAACGCTTCGCCCGGGTCAAGGTGCCCAACAACGTGCCGCGCCTCGTGCACGTGGACGGCTCGGACGGCATCACGTTCCTCCCCGTCGAGGACCTGATCGCCGCCCATCTGGGAGACCTGTTCACCGGCATGGACGTGACCGAGGTGCACGCCTTCCGCGTCACCCGCAACGCCGACCTGGAGATGGAGGAGGACCGCGACGAGGACCTCCTGCAGTCCCTCGAGCGGGAGCTGGCGCGGCGCCGGTTCGGGCCGCCGGTGCGGCTCGAGGTCACCGACACGATGAGCGAGCACGTCCTGGAGCTGCTGCTGCGCGAGCTCGACGTCGATCCCGGCGACGTCGTCACCGTCCCGGGGCTGCTGGACCTGACGGCGTTGTGGGGGCTGCACGGCGTCGACCGCCCGGACCTCAAGGACGACCCGTTCGTCCCCGCCACGCACCCCGCGTTCGCCGACCGCGAGAGCCCCCGCAGCATCTTCGCCACCCTCCGCGAGGGTGACGTGCTCGTCCACCACCCGTACGACTCGTTCTCCACGAGCGTGCAGCGGTTCATCGAGCAGGCCGCGTCCGACCCGCACGTCCTGGCGATCAAGCAGACGCTCTACCGCACGTCGGGCGACTCCCCGATCGTCGACGCCCTGATCGACGCGGCGGCGGCCGGCAAGCAGGTCGTCGCACTGGTGGAGATCAAGGCGCGTTTCGACGAGCAGGCCAACATCCGCTGGGCGCGCGAGCTGGAGAAGGCGGGCGTGCACGTCGTCTACGGGTTGGTGGGGCTCAAGACGCACTGCAAGACCTCGCTGGTGGTGCGCCAGGAGGGCTCGACGATCCGGCGCTACTGCCACGTCGGCACCGGCAACTACAACCCCAAGACCGCGCGGCTCTACGAGGACCTGGGCGTCCTGACCGCCGACCCGACGATCGGCGCCGACCTGGCCGACCTGTTCAACTCCCTCACCGGCTACTCCCGCCAGACCTCCTACCGCAGCCTGCTCGTGGCCCCGTACGGGGTGCGGCGCGGCATCGTCCGGCGCATCGACGACGAGATCGACGCCCACCGCGGGGGTGACGGTCGGGCCCGGATCCGCATCAAGGTCAACTCCATCGTCGACGAGCAGGTCATCGACGCCCTCTACCGCGCGTCGCAGGCCGGGGTGCCGGTGGAGGCGGTGGTGCGCGGGATCTGCGCGATCCGCCCGGGCCGCGCGGGGCTCAGTGAGAACATCCACGTCCGGTCGATCCTCGGCCGGTTCCTGGAGCACTCCCGGGTCTTCCACTTCGGCTCGGCCGACGAGTACTGGATCGGCAGCGCGGACATGATGCACCGCAACCTCGACCGGCGCGTCGAGGTACTGCTGCGCGTGGCCGACGCGGGCCTGGCCGGCAAGCTCGGCGCGATGTTCGACTCCTGCCTGGACCCCGCCACGCGCTGCTGGACGCTGCACGCGGACGGCTCCTGGGAGCCTTCCCCCGCGGTCGGCTCGGGCGTGCCGTCGGTGCGCGACCACCAGGCGGAGATGATGCTGCGCCACGCCGTGTCGGCCGCCGAACCCGAATGACCCCGGCCGAGGTCCGCGCCGCGGGTGCGGTCCTGTGGCGCCCGGCGGCGGGCCGTAAGGAAACGGCCGAGGTCGAGATCGCGCTCGTGCACCGGCCGCGCTACGACGACTGGTCGTTCCCGAAGGGCAAGCTTGAGTCCGGCGAGTCGACGCCGTTCGCGGCGGTCCGTGAGGTGGCGGAGGAGACCGGGCACGTCGCGCGTCTCGGTCCGGAGCTCGGCGAGGTGCGCTACGACGTCGCCGAGGGTGTCAAGGTCGTGCGGTACTGGGCCGCGCGGTCCCTCGGCGGCGCGTTCGTCGCGAACGACGAGACCGACGAACTGCGCTGGGTCGCCCCACCGGTGGCCGCCTCGCTGCTGTCCTACCGGCACGACGTGGACGTGCTGGCGCGTTTCACCTCCCTCGGGCCGCTGACCTCGACGATCCTGCTGGTCCGGCACGCCAAGGCCGGCAGCCACCAGCAGTGGGACGGCGACGACGACCTGCGCCCGCTGTCGGGCACCGGCCACGAACAGGCCAGTCACGTGACGGAGTTTCTCGCCCTCTTCGGGCCAGACCGGATCATCAGCGCACCGCCGACCCGTTGCCGCGACACGGTCGCGCCGCTCGCCGCCGCGCTGGGCCTACCCGTGATCGAAGAGGTCCAGCTCGGCGAGGAGGGCTACTGGAAGGACCCCGCCGCCGGTCTCGCCCGTCTCCTCGAACTGGCCGTCGAACCCGGCGTCACGGTGATCAGCAGCCAGGGCGGGGTGATTCCCGACGTGGTCGGGGAGCTGGTCTCGACCCTGCCCGGCTTCGACCCCGACGACGTCGCCGCGCGCAAGGCCAGCACCTGGGTCCTCGGCTTCAACGGCACCCACCTCCGCTCGGCGGACTACCATCCCTACCCCACGGGCTGACTGCGCAGAGCGACGGCGCAGCGGGTCGACGACGCAGCGAACGACGGCTGCGACCAGCCCTTCACCTTGGATCAGGACGCGATCAGCTCGTCGATCTGGTTGATCGCACCGGACGCACCCTCGACGACGCCCATGTCCAGCACCTGCTGCAGAGCCTCCGCCGTGGCGAAGGTGCCGACATAAGTGGCGCGGGTGCCGCTGTCGTGCGCGGCGAAGCGATACACGTTCTGCGACACCGGCAAATCGGTGTTCGGGGTGAAGTCCAGGTGCGCGAAACCGTCGTCGAAGGTGAAGCCTCCAGGCTCCTCCACGGTCGTGATCGCCCAGGTCCGGCTCGCCCACGCCGCGGCCGGCCG
This sequence comes from Pseudonocardia sp., assembly GCA_026785945.1. Classification (GTDB taxonomy): domain Bacteria; phylum Actinomycetota; class Actinomycetes; order Mycobacteriales; family Pseudonocardiaceae; genus Pseudonocardia. The sequence goes on from JAJAZD010000111.1 coordinate 3,343, forward strand.
TCGGGCTTCGACCGCGGACACGTGCTGAACCAGCTGATGTTCCTGTTCTGGGAGCAGGGCTACGACCGGACCAGCCACGATGACATGCGGGACATCACCGGCCTGTCGGGATCGAGCTTGTATCACGCCTTCGGTGACAAGCCGGCGATCTTCGACGCCGTGCTCGAGCGCTACCACGTCCTCAGTGAGCCATCCAGCAACGCGCTCACCAGTGGGACCGAGGGCGCGGCGGACCTGCTGCGCTTCGTGGACTGGGTCGAGGCGCACGTGCGGGGCGACGGGACGCCGGCCGGGTGCCTGATGGTCAGCACCACCGCAGCGCGGCGCGGGCGAACCCCCGCCGTGCAGTCCCGCACCCGGGCCTATCACAGCCGCCTGCGCGACGCGCTCGCCGCCGCGCTCACGCGGGCGACCGATCGCGGCGAGCTCAGAGCGGGCGACGCCCAGGTGCGCGCGGTGCTGCTGCTCTCGGTCAACTGGGGGGTCATGATCGCCGCCGTCGACGAACCCGGCTCCCCCGAGTCCCTGCAGATGCTCCGCGGACTGCGCGAACTGATCGAAAGCTGGGCCTGCACAGCACGCCCGGCGTAACGAAACCCGGGCACGGGCCGCCGTGGATACGGACTGGTGGCCGCGGTGGCGGTTGGTACGGCCCGGCGGCCAGGCCGACGCCCCTACCGCCGACGAACAGGGCCTTCTGACCGGCCAGGTCGGTCGGCACCCCACAGACACGCCCACCCGTCGGCGGTGCCGATGGCGCTCACGAGGCTCGTCCCGAGGTCTCGTGGTCTGCTCGGTGTCCGCCGCGACCGCCCAGCTCCAGCCGGCTCCGTCGTCCAGCCGGGTGACGCGCCCCAGTCCAGCCGCTCCTTGATGGCGGGCAGGACTGCCCGGGGCGTGGCGAGCAACGGCTCCCGGAAGCCGTCGGCGTCGGAGGTCAGCTCGGCCAGCGTCGGGTCGGCCGACCAGTAGTCCCACTCCGAACGGGCCATCACGTAGCGGGCGTTCGGGTACCGCAGGGCGCCAGCTGCGTCGAGGAGGCCCTGCTCGACGTGCGGCACGATCGGCGGACGCACACCGCTCGACGTCAGTTCTTGGACTTCTTCTTGCTGCCCTTCTCCCCGCCCGCCTGATTGGCGGCCTTGCCCTTCGAGCCGGCCTTCCCCGACTTCCCGGCCCTCACCTCGGGTTCGGGAGTGGCGGGTTCGGGAGTGGCGGGTTCAGGAGTGGCGGCCTTCTTCGTGGAAAGGCGGGTGGGCTTCGGGGCGCCGGCGGCCGGCGACGCATCGGCCACCGGGGTCGCGCGGGCGCGGCGAGCCGGCGTGGAGCGCGGGGCCGGCGACTCCCCGCCACCGACCTTGGTCCGGAACCCCGCCCCGGCGCGGAACGCGGGGACCGTCGTCGCGGGCACCTCGACGGCCTCCCCGGTACGCGGGTTGCGGGCCACCCGCGCAGCGCGGGCGCGGCTCTCGAACACGCCGAAACCGGTGATCGACACCGACTCCCCCGCGCCGACGGTGTCCACGATGGTGTCGAGCAGGCCGTCGACGGCGGTGGCCGCGGTGCGACGGTCCCCGATGCGCGCAGCCACTGCGTCCACGAGCTGGGTCTTGTTCATGCTGCGCGACCGTAGCCGCGGGTCAGAGCGGTGCGCCACCCGAAGCCCGGGCACAATCCCTTGCGTCGCAACGGATAGGGACCATCCCCGCAGTTCAGGGGCTGCGGGTCGGGGTGGGCCCGGCGAGGCGGCCACCACGATCAGCGAGGCGTCGTCACCGGGAGGCGGGTCGGTCGGGACGCCTCGAACGTCGCGATCTCCGTCTCGTGGCGCAGGGTCAGGCCGATGTCGTCGAGGCCCTCCAGCAGCCGCCAGCGGGTGTAGTCGTCGATCTCGAACCCCACGGTGAGGTCGCGGGCCTGCACCGTCTTCTCCCTGAGGTCGACGGTGACCTCGGTGCCCGGCTCGTTCTCGAGCAGCTTCCACAGCAGCTCGACGTCGGGCTGCGCCACCTCCGCGGCGAGCAGCCCCTGCTTGGCGGAGTTGCCGCGGAAGATGTCGGCGAACCGCGAGGAGACCACGACGCGGAAGCCGTAGTTCATCAGCGCCCACACGGCGTGCTCGCGCGAGGACCCGGTGCCGAAGTCGGGGCCGGCCACCAGCACCGATCCGCGCGAGAACGGCTCCTGGTTCAGGACGAACGACGGGTCGGAACGCCATGCGGAGAACAGGCCGTCCTCGAACCCCGTGCGCGTGACGCGCTTGAGGTACACCGCCGGGATGATCTGGTCGGTGTCGACGTTGCCGCGGCGCAGCGGCACCCCCATGCCGGTGTGGGTGGTGTAGGCGTCCATCAGTCCAGGTCCCCCAACGGGTCGAGGTCCTCGGGTGAGCTGAGCGTGCCGCGCACGGCCGTCGCGGCCGCGACGAGCGGTGAGACGAGGTGGGTCCGGCCACCCTTGCCCTGGCGGCCCTCGAAGTTGCGGTTGGATGTGGACGCGCTGCGCTCACCCGGGGCCAGCTGGTCGGGGTTCATGCCCAGGCACATCGAGCAGCCTGCGGACCGCCACTCGGCACCGGCCGCGGTGAACACCTTGTCCAGCCCCTCGGCCTCGGCCTGGAACCGCACCCGCATCGAGCCCGGCACCACCAGCATCCGCACGCCGTCGGCGACCGTCCGCCCGTCGATGACCTCCGCGACGGCGCGCAGGTCCTCGATCCGGCCGTTGGTGCACGAGCCGACGAACACCGTGTCGACGGCCACCTCACGCAGCGGCGTACCCGCGGCGAGCCCCATGTAGGTGAGCGCCTTCTCGGCAGCGACGCGCTCGTTCTCGTCGACGATCGCGGCCGGGTCGGGCACGCTTGCCGAGAGCGGCAGCCCCTGGCCGGGGTTGGTGCCCCAGGTGACGAACGGGGTGAGCGCGTCGGCGTCGATGTCGACCTCGGCGTCGAACACCGCGCCGTCGTCGGTGCGCAGCTCCCGCCAGGCCGCAAGGGCCTCGCCCCACTGCTCGCCCGACGGCGCGTGGTCGCGGCCGTGCAGGTAGGCGAACGTCGTCTCGTCCGGGGCGATCATGCCGGCCCGGGCGCCCGCCTCGATCGACATGTTGCAGATCGTCATCCGGGCCTCCATCGAGAGGTTCTCGACGACGTTGCCGCGGTACTCCAGAACGTATCCCTGCCCGCCGCCCGTGCCGATCCGCGCGATGACGGCGAGCACGACGTCCTTGCTCGTGACGCCGGGGCGCAGCAGTCCGTCGGAGCTGTGGATGTTGACCGCCATGGTCCGGAACCGTCGCAGCGGCAGCGTCTGGGTGGCGAGCACGTGCTCGACCTCGGAGGTGCCGATGCCGAACGCCATCGCCCCGAACGCGCCGTGGGTGGAGGTGTGGCTGTCGCCGCAGACGACCGTGGTGCCCGGCTGGGTCAGACCCAGCTGCGGGCCGACGACGTGCACGATGCCCTGCTCGGCGTGGTTCATCGGATAGAGCGTGACGCCGAAGTCAGCGCAGTTGCGGCGCAGCGTCTCCACCTGGGTGCGTGACACCTCGTCGGCGATCGGCTCGAGCACGTCGAGCGTGGGGACGTTGTGGTCCTCCGTCGCCAGGGTGAGGTCGGGCCGGCGTACCGGACGGCCCGCGAGCCGCAACCCGTCGAAGGCCTGGGGGCTCGTGACCTCGTGCACCAGGTGCAGGTCGATGTAGAGGAGATCGGGTTCGTCCCCCTGTCCGCTCCGGACGAGGTGCTGATCCCAGACCTTCTCGGCCAGCGTGCGTGCCACGCCTACCGCCTCCTCAGAACACTCGCTGGACGTCTCACATGTCGGGAAGTTAGTATCGAAACGTGAGACAGCATAGCCCGGCCGGCCACCCCGGGGGTAGCGGCGTCAGGTCGGGAGTCGACACCCGACCCGGCGACACCAGGCAGAGCGGCATCGGTGTACTGGACAAGGCCGTCGGGGTGCTCCGCGCCGCCGCGGAGGAGCCGTGCGGCCTCTCCGAGCTGTGTCAACGCACCGGCCTGCCCCGGGCCACCGCCCATCGCCTCGCGGTGGGGATGGAGGTGCACGGCCTGCTCCGGCGGGGCACCGACGGCCGCTGGCGGCCCGGCCCGGCTCTCGGCGAGCTCGCCGCGGGCGGAGTCGACCCGCTGCTCGAGGCCGCCGTGGCCGTGCTGCCCAGGCTGCGCGACATCACCGGCGAGAGCGTGCAGCTCTACCGCCGCGAGGGCGTCCAGCGGGTCTGCCTGGCCACCGCCGAGCCGTCGAGCGGGCTGCGGGACACCGTGCCCGTCGGCGCCCGGCTGCCGATGACCGCCGGCTCCGGCGCCAAGGTGCTCGCCGCGTGGGCCGAGCCGGTCGTCCAGCGTGCCGTACTGGCCGAGGCCACGTTCGGCGAACGCGTCCTGCTCGACGTCCGGCGCCGAGGGTGGGCGCAGAGCGTGGCGGAGCGCGAGTCGGGAGTGGCGAGCGTGTCCGCGCCGGTCCGCGACGGATCCGGGCAGGTCGTCGCGGCGGTGTCGGTGTCCGGCCCCGTCGACCGCATCGGGCGACGGCCCGGGGTGCGGTGGGCGGCTGACCTGTTGGCGGCGGCGGAAGCCCTTCAGCACCGGATGTGACGACGCGCTCGCGTGACGTGACGGTGTCTACCGGTCGAACACACCCGCCCGATCGGCGCAACCACATCACGCTAACGTGACCGTCCATCGACCCGATGGCATACACATGGAGTCACCGGGAGCGAAGCCGGTCGACGACGGGCGATCACCGACGTGGAGTCCCCGGGAAGCGCCTACCGGCGCAGCGAGGGAGAGCGATGAGTTACCTGCTCGGCATCGACGCCGGCACCACCCGGACCGCGGCCGCCATCAGTCGGGCCGGCAGCCGGCCCGGCGAGATCGAGATCGTCAACCTCGGTGACCGGTCCAGCGCGGTGCCGTCTGTGCTGTACCTGGGCGACGACGGAGCCGTCCTGGTCGGCGAGGCCGCCGAGCGGCGCGCCATGACCGACCCCGACCACATCGTGCGCGAGTTCAAACGCCGCATCGGCGATCCGACCCCGGTCGTGGTCTCCGGCCGTCCGTGGGCGCCGGAGGAGCTGTCCGCGCGTCTGGTGCGCTGGGTGGTCGAGCGGGTCGCGCAGCGCGAGGGCGGCCCCGCCTCGCGCATCGCCGTCACACACCCCGCCTCATGGGGCCCCCACAAGAAGGACCTGCTCGGTGCGGCACTGTCCTACCAGGGACTGCCCGTCACGTTCCTGGCCGAGCCGCAGGCCGCCGCGATCCACTACGCGGCCGCCGAGCGGGTGGAGCCCGGCTCCACCATCGCGGTGTACGACTTCGGCGGCGGAACGTTCGACGCCGCGCTGGTGCACAAGGACCCTTCGGGTTCGTTCGGGCTGATCGGGCGGCCGGAGGGCCTGGAGCGCCTCGGTGGCATCGACTTCGACGAGGTCGTGTTCGAGCACGTCCGCGCGGGAATGCCCGAGGCGTTCGACGGGCTCGACGAGACCGATCCGGCGGTGCTCTCGGCGGTCGCGGCCGTCCGGCGGGAATGCACGGAGGCCAAGGAGGCGCTGAGCAGCGACACCGAGGTCTCGATCTCCGTGCTGACGCCCGCCGCACAGGGCTCGGTACGGCTGCACCGCAGCGAGTTCGAGGCGATCATCCGGCCGCACGTGGAGGAGACGGTCGACGTGCTTCGGCGTGCCGTCTCGTCGGCGGGCCTGTCGCCCGAACAGCTCTCCGCGGTGCTCCTCGTCGGTGGGTCTTCGCGGATCCCGTTGGTGGCACAGTTGGTCTCCGAGCAGCTCAGACGTCCGGTCGCGGTCGACACCGACCCGAAGAACGCCATCGCCAAGGGTGCCGCACTCTCGATGATGCCCGCGCAGGCCCAGGTGTCGCCCCCGCGCGGACCGCTCCGCAACCCGATCGGCGCGCCCGGCGGTTTCCACCCCGCCTCCGGCGGGTTCCGGCCCGGCGGTGCGGGCGGGCCCCGGGCGGGGGCGGCAGGTGCGCTCGGAGCGGGTGCGTTCGCCGGCGGCCTGGCCGCCGGCACCGGCGCCCAGCAGGCTCAGGGCGCGCTGCCCACCCAACGGCTCTCCGCCACCAGTGGCCTGCCGGCACGGCCCGCCCCGGCGGCGCCGCCGCGTCCCTACTCCGACCAAGCGGTCTACTCCGACCAGCCGGCCTACGTGGCCGGCCCCGACGACGAGCTCGAGGATGAGCCGCGCAAGCGCCGGAACCCCGCCCTGCTGGTGACCGCGGGCGCGGTGGCGGCGGCGCTCGTGGCGGTGTCGGTCGTCTTCCTGATACCGGACCGCTCGAGCGCCGCGAACACGAGTGGCCAGATCTCGGAGAACACCATTCCCGCGGCGCCCAGCTCCGCGCCCGCACTGGACACGACCGACCCGGACGACGTCCCGACCACCGACGCGGGCCCGACGCCGACCAAGGACGAGGAGAAGCCGATCGCCACGGTCCCGCGGACCACGCGCGCTCCGGCGACCACCCGGCCCCCGGCGACGACGAGGCCGCCGGCCACCACGGCGCCGCCGGTCACGACGACCGTGCCGCCGGTCACGACGACCGTGCCGCCGGTCACGGAGGTGCCAGTCGGGGACACGCCGGTACCGCTGCCGGTAGGATAGTCGACACATCAGCCGCCGCAGGGTGGTCGACCGTGACCCTGGTGGTCACGGCGATGCAGCCGGTCGTGCCCCACGCAACCGCGTCGCCAGATATGCCGCGACGGCAAGCGGTCCCCCGACCACGGTCCGCGGCTCTCCCTTCGCTGCTCCAGAGCACAGCGAGGATCACCGAGCCGCGGGCCGCCATCGATCAGGCGTGCCGCACGGCTCCAACCTCAGGTTGCCCGGTCAAGATCGAAGAGCCGGCAAACCCGGCGAAGAAGCCCAAAGGAGCGGGAAGAGCCACCAGCAGCAGGGCTGCGACGGCTGTGGGAGTGACGTGCCGAGCTCGACCCATGGTCGGCGCAGGTCTGGCCGACATGGCGCGCAGAGTACACAGTCGAGCCACGGGGGTTGACAGTAGAGGAAGCCCGGCCGGGTCGAGGTGGCAGGAATCATCTCAAGACCTGCCTGACAGCAAAAGATCCCGTTCCGGTGCTCCGGAACGAGATCCTTCGTGTGTAGCCCCGACGGGATTTGAACCCGCGCTACCGCCTTGAGAGGGCGGCGTCCTAGGCCGCTAGACGACGGGGCCGTGGAGACGCTGAAACAATATGAAGCGGTTCTGAAGCGTTCCGCTGGGGTACCAGGACTCGAACCTAGACTAACTGGACCAGAACCAGTCGTGCTGCCAATTACACCATACCCCAAGGTGTCATGAGACCTCCGCGTTCCGCCGAGAGGAACCGGCGTCCATGTCTTGCACCCTTACTCTAGCCGAGGCCGCCCGCCCGCTCCACACCGGCCCGCAGGCGCGCGAGCGAACGCTCGCGGCCCAGCAGCTCCATGGACTCGTACAGCGGCGGCGACACCGTGCGGCCGCTGACCGCCACCCGCACCGGCACGAAGGCCTTGCGCGGCTTGAGACCCAGGCCGTCGACCAACGCCACCTTGAGTGCCGCCTCGATCTCACCGGTGGACCAGTCGGCCACGACGTCCAGGCTGGTCAGGGCGGCCTGCAACACCGGGGCGGCGTCCGCACCGAGGTTCTTGGCCGCCGCCTCCTCCTCGGGCGCGAACCCGTCCTCGGCGACGAAGAGGAACCGCAGCATGCGCGCGGCGTCGGACAGCACGACGCTGCGCTCCTGCACCAGCGGTGCCGCCGCGGCCAGCAGCTCGCGTTGCTGCGCGGTCAGGGTGGCGGTGGTCCCGGGGTCCGCATCGGACAGCACCTCGACGAGATAGGGCTCGACGCGCCGCGCGAACTCCTCGACGGGCAGCGCCCGCAGATGTGCGGAGTTGATCGCCTCGGCCTTCTTGAGGTCGAATCGGGCGGCATTGCGCGACACCCGCGAGATGTCGAACGCGGCGACCATCTCGTCCATCGTGAAGACGTCGCGGTCCTCGGCGATCGACCAGCCGAGCAGGGCCAGATAGTTGAGCAGGCCTTCCGGGGTGAATCCGCGGTCGCGATAGGCGAACAGGTCGGATTCCGGGTCACGCTTGGAGAGCTTGCGATTCCCCTCGCCGGTGACCAGCGGCAGATGCCCGTACCGGAAGGGGCCGTTCCCGATCCCGACGCGCGCGAGCGCCTCGAGCAGCGCGATCTGGCGCGGCGTCGAGGAGAGCAGGTCCTCACCGCGCAGCACGTCAGTGACACCCATCAGCGCGTCGTCGACCGGGTTGGTGAGCGGGTAGAGGGGGGTGCCGTCGCCGCGGGCGAGCACGAAGTCGGGGACCGTGCCGGCGCGGAAGGTCACCTCGCCACGCACGAGATCGGTGAAGCTGATGTCCCGGTCGGGCATCCGCAGGCGGTGCACCGGCGCCCGGCCCTCGGCGCGGTAGGCCCTGCGCTGCTCGTCGGTCAGGTCGCGGTCGGCGTTGTCGTAGCCGAGCTTGGGGTCGCGGCCGGCGGCGCGGTGGCGGGCCTCGATCTCCGCGGCGCCGGAGTACGACTCGTAGGCCTCCCCCGCGCCGATCAGCCGCGCCAACGCGTCGGCGTAGAGCCCACCGCGCTCGCTCTGCCGGTACGGCGCGTGCGGTCCGCCGATGTCGGGCCCCTCGTCGTAGTCGAGGCCGAGCCACGTCAGTGCGTCGAGCAACGCGGCGTAGGACTCCGCGGAGTCGCGGCTGGCGTCGGTGTCCTCGATCCGGAACACGATCGCGCCGCCGTGATGGCGCGCGTGGGCCCAGTTGAACAGGGCGGTGCGGATGAGACCGACGTGCGGGGTGCCGGTCGGGGACGGGCAGAACCGGACCCGGACGGGGGTGGGAGCACTCATGATGCGGCCCAGCCTATCGGTGAGCGGTCTGGCCTCCGCGGCGCGACAGGCGTAAATTTCAACGCATGACGAATAACGGGCGCACGACCTGCCTCGTCGTCGGCGGTGGTCCGGCCGGGATGGTTCTCGGACTGATCATGGCCCGCGCCGGGGTCGAGGTGACCGTGCTGGAGAAGCACGCCGACTTCCTTCGCGACTTCCGAGGTGACACCGTCCATGCGTCCACCCTCACGCTGCTCGACGAGCTCGGGCTGGCCGGGCGATTCGCCGGCGTGCCACACCGCACGCTCGACCGGATGCAGGTGCAGCTCGACGGCGGCACGGCGCAGTTCGCCGATCTGCGCCGGCTGCCCGGGGCGCACCAGCACATCGCGCTGGTGCCGCAGTGGGACTTTCTCGACATGCTGGCCGACGCCGCGCGCGACGAGCCCACCTTCACGTTGCGGCGCGATGCCGAGGTGGTCGGGCTGTTGCGCGACGCCGGTCGCGTGGCAGGCGTCCGCTACCGCGCCCGGACCGACGGCACCGAGCACGAGATCCGCGCGGGGCTCACGGTGGCCTGCGACGGCCGGCATTCCACGGTGCGCGGCGCCGCGGGGCTCACGCCGCGGTCGTTCGGCGTCCCGATGGACGTGTGGTGGTTCCGGCTGCCGCGCCGCGCCGAGGACCCGGAGGGCGGGGTGGCGCGCTTCTCCACCGGCCACTTCTGCGTCATGATCGACCGCGGGGACTACTGGCAGTGCGCCTACCTCATCGGAAAGGGCACCGACGGCGTGCTGCGCGCGGCCGGGATCGGGGAGCTGCGGCGGCGGTTCGCGGGCCTGCTGCCCTGGATGGCCGACCGGGTCGGCGAGCTGCGGAGCTTCGAGGACGTCAAGCTGCTCGACGTCCGGCTGGACCGGCTGCGGCGCTGGTACGCACCCGGCCTACTGCTCCTCGGGGACGCCGCGCACGCCATGTCACCGGTGGGCGGGGTCGGCATCAACCTCGCGATCCAGGACGCCGTGGCCGCGGCCCGGATCCTCGGCCCGGCCCTGCGCTCGGGCGGGATCGTCGGGCCGGGCCTGCTGCGCCGGGTACAGCGCCGCCGGTGGGCTCCGACCGTGGCGATCCAGACGTTCCAACGCCTCGCCCACCGGATGATCCTCGGCCCGGCGCTGACCGACCCGGCCCCTCAGGACCAGGCGCCGGCGAACCCCGGGCCGATGGCGGCGCAACCGACGCCCGCGGGACCGCCGCCGCTGGGGTCAGCCTCGCGACGGTGATCCTGGCCCTGGTCAACCTGGCGCCTTGGGTTGGCATCGGTCTGCTGGTGA
>JAJAZD010000112.1 GCA_026785945.1 Pseudonocardia sp.
CCGGGTTGGCGGCGGGCAACCCCCCCCCCGGCGCCCCCCCCGCGCGAACCCCCCGCGGCCGGCCCGGGCCGGGGGCGGGGGGGCGGGCGGGGCCCCCCCCCCCGCGGCGCTGGTCGCTGGTCGCGGGTCAGGCCACCACGGGGTTGCGGTCGCTGGCTACAACCGCACCGGGCTGCGCACCGGGGATGAACTTGCGCCAGTCACCGCTGATCATCGTGGGTGCGGGGACGACCCGGACCCCGTCGGCGAAGTAGGTGGTGGCGAGCACCATGCGGGGCACAGTGGTCCGGTTGGCCCCGGCGGTGTGGAAGCAGTGTGCGGAGTGGAAGCTCACCTCGCCCGCGGCGAACGCCCCGTCCTCGACGGTGACCCCGCTCAGCCGGAACGCCTCGGAGACGCCCTTGTCGTAGGACGTGCCGTGCTTGTCGAAGTCGACGTCTGCGACGACCTTCCACGTCCCCGCCCCGCGGGCGAACGCCAGCGGGCCCATCTCCTGCGGCGTGGGCTGCAGCGGGATCCAGGCGGTGAGCACGTCGGGGGAGTCGAGGGGGAAGTGGTGGGCGTCGAAGTGCCACGGCGTGCGCCCGGCACCGGACTCCTTCGACAGCGCGTTGTCGTGGTAGAGGCGGACCTGCTCCGCGCCCAGCAGTGCGGCGGAGATCCCGCCGATCCGGGGGGACAACACGGCCGCACGCACCAGCGCGTCGTCGAGCCACATCATCTCGAGGCTCTGGAACCCGACGGCGGGGTCCACGGCGTCGTCGAGCATCTCGCGCAGCCGCGCCCGCAGCCGCGCCAGCGTGCCCGGGGTGAGCACGCCGGGAAGCTTGACGAACGACTCGGTGCGGAAGTGCGCGATCTGCGCGTCGGTGATCGGGTAGGGCTCGGCGAGCTCGGTGAGCACCGCGTCGTCGTCAGGCGGTGCACCGGGGTCGTGAGCCGCGGGCTCGACGAGCGGGCCGTCCGGTGCCGGGCCGTCGGCGAGGGACATGTACCAGTCCCACCACTGGTCGTTCCCGCGGTCCCACTCGACATCGACGTCGGACGCCCCACCGGCCGCGGTGGTCTCGGAGAGGTGCGGGTTCCTCATGCGTGCACCCAGGTGATCAGGTGGGCCTCGTGCACGAACTCGTAGGATCCGTCGGCGCGACGACACCCCTGCAGGTAGACGGCCATCGGGCCCTCGGCCTCCATGCGTTCCAGCGGCACCGTGTCGTCGAACGCACAGCGCTGCAGGAAGCCCTCGACGACGCCGCGGTCGGCGGATCCGGTGCGGTAGTGGATCTCCTGCACGTCGGTCCGGGCACCGGCGCCGCGCAGCGCGTCGGCCACGCCCTCCGCGTCGGTGTAGGGCGTCACGTCGGGGGCGAACGTGGCGCGGTAGGCCTCGTAGAACGCCAGGTAGTGCGACCGCGTACCGGCCTGGGCGACCGCCCCGAAACCGCCGGGGCGCAGGGCCGCCACCATCTTCGACACCCCGTCGGCGAGCTGGGCCGGCGGCACCGCGTAGAGCGCGTGTGTGGCCCACGCCACGTCGTAGACGCCGGGCGCGTCGAAGTCCTGCAGGAAGACCTCGTGCTCCCCGGCCGCCACGAACGGCGGCGCCAGCACCGCGCGCGCCTCGGCGATGCTGAACGCCGAGGGGTCCAGCAGGTCGACCTCGATAGTCGGCTCCGCGGGGAGCCCGGCGGCGAGCAGCGCGGTGGGGAACTTGCCGCTGCCGCATGCGACGTCGAGGACCCGGACCCGGCCGTCGACGGCGTAGGTGCGCAGGTCCGAGGCCCAGTCACGGGCCACGGCGAGCTGGCGGTAGTCCTCGGTGGCGAGGGTGTAGAAGGCCTGCATCTCGGTCCGGCCCGCCTCGCTCCAGTGATCAAGGCTGCGTCGGGCGGTATCGGGTCGGGTCATGGTCCGAGCAAACCACAGCTCCACTTCGGTGGCGCCACGTGCGACGCGTCGCACTATGTTGAGGTGTGACCACCCTCCGCACGTCCCTCCCACTGGACCGTCTGCGGGACGAGGTGAGTGGTGCACCTCCGCTGCCGGCCCTGTCCGGCGAGCGCTACGCGCTCACCCACGACGCATACGAAGCGGCAAGCGACCAGCGACCCCGCCTACAGGACTGGCTGGCCCGGGAGCTGCCACCGCTGCTCGCCGAGCACGACCCCGTGCGTGTGGTCGGCGTCGGGGTCGGGGACGGCAGCGTCGACGCCCCCCTCGCCGCCGCGCTCGCCGCCGGCGGCCGGCGCGTCCGGTACACCGGCGTGGAGCCGCACCCGCCGTCGGCCGTCGGGTTCGCCGGCCGGCTGGCCGCGATCGGGGCCGACGCGCTCACCCCGTCCGTCGTCATCGGTGACTTCGCCGACCACGACGCGGGTCACCCGGCCGATCTCGTGCACTTCGTCCATTCCCTCTACTACGTCAACGATCTCGGTGCGGCGCTCGACCATGCGCTGACGATGGTCCGGCCCGGCGGCCTGCTCGTGGCGGCGACCGCGCCGCTGGAGCCGCTGTGCGCGCTCATGGAGCTGCTCTGCTCATGGGACGGGCACCGGCCGTGGTTCGCCGAGGACGTCCGCGACGAGCTCGACCTGCGTGGCCTCGACGTGCACGCCGAGACCCTCGTCGGCCACCTCGACATCAGTGACGTCCTCGCCGACCCGTGCGGCCGGGGCGAGGCGGTCTTCGACTTCCTGGTCGGCGCCCGGACGGCCGCGATGACGACGGTGCTCCGGCGGGCGGTCCTCGCCTACCTCAGTGAGGTCGCACTGCCCGACGGCTCGGGCAAGGTTCCCCACCCCCTGGACATCATGATCGTCCGCGTCCCCCGACCGGCGGGAACGGCGTCGTCGTGATCAACGAACCTCGCTGATCAGTGCGGCGCCGTTCTCGACAGGGCACGGGCGTCCAGCGCGCCGAAGGGGTGGGGGGGCAGCTGGACCGCGTGGTGCCGCGCGGCGGCGCGGCGTGACGGGGAGAGCAGGTTCGCCAGCTCCCGCACGTGGTCCGCGTGGCCCTTCGCCCGGGTGCGCGCGTACTCCGCGGCGGAGTCCTTGCTCACCATGAACGCCCAGTCGCTCGACAACGCGAGCAGGGCCTCTTGGGCCAGCGCGTCGCGCACGGGGTCGCGCGCGATCCCGTCCGCGGCCGAGGCGAGCAGCGTCTTCTGCACCTGCTCGTTGAGGGCGACGAGGTCCGCCACCTGCTCGCCCGCCCAGACCCGCCAGTCCTTGCCCGACCCCCAGGACGACTCCGGGAGCTCCACCGGCCCGCCGACCAGGCCCGCATCGGTCGCGCCGCGCAGCGTCGTGACGCGCACGCCCGCCTCCGGCAGCGCGCGCAGCACCGCCTCCAGCCATGCCGGGCCCTCGTGCCACCAGTGCCCGAACAGCTCGGTGTCGAACGCGGCGACGGTGAGCGCGGGCCGGCCGTGCCGCTCGCGCAGGCCCACGAGCCGCGCTCGCACCACCGACACGAAGTCGGCGGCGTCGCGCGCGACGGCGGCGCCGGCCCGTACCGGGTCGTACGGTCGCTTGTCGTCCGGGGCCACCGAACGCCCGGTCACCCGCGCGGGCTTGAGGCCGGAGGGATGGTCGAACGTGTGGAAGTCGCGGTAGTCCTGCCCACCGGGGTAGCCCGAGCGGGGTGACCAGACGCGGTAGGTGACGTCGAGATCACGGCCGAACGCGCACACGGCCGACGTGCCGACCGGGCGCGCGAACCCCGTGTCGCCGCGCATCGCCGGGCCGTCGACGACGAAGTGGCGGACGCCCGCCGCGGCGTGGTCGTGTTCCATCCCGGGCGCGTAGCCGCATTCGGGGGCCCAGATCCCGGCCGGCCGGGTGCCGAGCCGCAGGTGCGCGTCGGCCAGACCGGTCTCGAGCGCGAACGCCCGCACCTCGGGGAGCAGCAGCGGCCCGAACGGGTGGGTGGCGGGCCCCCCGAGCAGCTCGACCACGCCCGCGCCGGACAGCCCGCGCAGCAGCGGTGACGCGCCGTGGCGCCAGCCCGTCTCGAACTGCCCGAGCGCGGTGGTGGCGAGCCGGTGCTCGTGCGTGGCCAGGTCGGGCAGCAGGGGTGCGGCCCCGTGGGCGCGCAGCAGCCAGCCGCCGAGCCAGTGGTGCATCCCGCGCAGGCAGTGTGGATCGTCGAGTTGCGCGGCGAGCACCGGGGTGACGCCGAGGGTGAGCAGGTCGCGGCGCCCCTCCGCCGCGAGGCGCTGCACGACGTCGAGCACGGGCAGGTAGGCGTGAGCCCATGACTGGTAGAGCCACTCCTCGCCCACCGGCCAGCGACCGTGGTGGGCGAGCCAAGGCAGGTGGCTGTGCAGGACGAGGCAGAACGTCCCGACCGGCTCCGTCACACGAACCCCCTCCGCGCCGACCCTCCGCGCCGCAGGGACGCTACCCGCGGGCCGCCGGCACGTTCAGGGGCGCCGGGCCGTCACGACGAGGTCGAGGCTCGCGCCCACATCGGCGGTGTGGAGGTCGAAGTCGGTCCAGCCCACGGACCCGACGTCGTCGCGCAGGGCGTCGGGCCAGCGGTCGCCGGTCACGGCCACCCGCACCTGGGCCTCGACCAGGGAGCCGCCGTGGCGGGCGTCGAGCTCGCGAAGGCGGGGACCGTGGTGCAGGCCGGACACCTCGACGTCGACGAAGCCCGCATCGCGTACCAGTCCGGCCAGCTCGGTGTCGGAGAGCTCGCGGGTGTGGAACGGGTTCAGCGGGATGTCGCGGCCCGCCGAGAAGGTGACCCGGTTCGGGGTGGAGACCAACAGCGTCCCGCCGGAACGCAGGACGCGGTGGCACTCGCGCAGGAACCGCTCCTGGTCCCACAGGTGCTCGATCACCTGGAAGGACACCACCGCGTCGCACCCGCCGTCCCGTACCGGGAGGGCGACCAGGTTCGTGCGCACGACGTCGACGCGCGGGTAGCGGCGGGCGACGTGGGCGGCGGTGGGCCCGTCGTAGTCCAGCGCCAGCACCCGCGCCGCGACGCCGGCCAACAGGTCGGCGCCGTAGCCCTCGCCGCAGCCTGCCTCCACGACGACGGCGCCGGCGCAGCGTGGGGACAGCGCCCGGTAGACGACCTCGTGCCGCCGGAACCAGTAGTTCTC
>JAJAZD010000113.1 GCA_026785945.1 Pseudonocardia sp.
AAAACACACACATCTCCCCGGGCGCCCGGGGTTCCCTCTCCACCCCCCGGGCCCGGCCAGGGCCCCCCCCCGGCCCTATGACGTCGGGTCACGTCCTGCCCGACGGCCGCACTCTGTTGACGACCGGGACCGACGCGCAGGTCCGGGCCTTCGACCTCGACGGCGACGGCCCGGCCGTCGACTTCCCGTCCCCCGCCCTGCCCGCCGACGGAGGGGAGATCGCCGTCAGCGCCGACGGCCGCACCGTGGCGGCGATCGCCTGGCAGGGCTCGGCGGTCCGCGGCGGTCGGGCGTCGCTGAGCGTGTACGACGTCGCGACCCGGCAGCGCCGCCTGCCCGACATCGAGGTCGCGCTGGACACCGGAGCCCTCGCCGTCGGCCCGGACGGGCGGTTCGTCGCCGTGTCCGGCGGCCGCGCCGGCCGGGTGCTCGTCGTGGACACCGCGACGGTACGGCTCCCCGTCCGGCCGCAGATCGGGGTCGACGGTGTTCCCGGCGTCGTCGAGATCCCGGCCATGGGCACGTCCCCGGCCTTCGACGGCGTCCGGGACACCGTGGCGCTCGCGTTCCGCGGTGACGGCCTGCTCGTCGTCGGCTCCTCCACCGGCGGGCTGGACGTGGTGGACCCGGCCACCGGGACCGTCGTCGAGGAGTTCACCGGAGGCCCCGAGCTCACGGCCAACACCGCCGTGGCCCTGTCGGCCGACGGCCGGGTGCTGGTGACCGCGGGACCGAACGGTGCAGTGCGATGGGATCTCGACACGCGGCGCCCGGTCTGGACGTCCCCGGCAGGCACCGTGGCGTGCGGCGTCGTGGCCGTCGCGGTCCGGGCGGACACCGTCCTCTGCGGGAGCGCGTTCGGCCGCGTGACGGCGTTGGACCTGGCCACCGGCGTCCCGACCGGTGCGCGTCACGACCCGCAGAGCGGGCGCGTCTCCGCGCTGGTCGTCACACCGGACGGGTCCACGCTCGTCGCGCTCAGCGGGACCGAACCGGTGATCACCCGCTGGCGGCTCGACGGCGACGGTCCCGTCAGCAGGCGGCTGCCGGTCAGGGGCGTGCCGCTCGGGTACAGCCGGGACGGGCAGCTGCTCCTCGTGGACGTCGCGGCCGCGGGCGCGACGTCCGCCGATCCGCAGGTGGTCGACGCCCGTTCCGGCACGATGGTCGACCCGCTCGAGGGCTACTCCTACGCCGTGTGGGGCAGCGGGCCGTCGCAGGTGGTGGCGTGGGAGAAGGGCGCCGGGCAGATCGTCGACGTCCTGTTCCACCGGCGCGTCCGGCAGTTGGCCGGAAGCCTCGACGACCGGCCACTGGGGGCGGTCACCGCCGGCGGGCGCCCCCGGCTGGTCGCCTGGGGCCCGGAGGCGGTCGTGACCTGGGATCTCGACACCGGCGACTACGCGGGCGGGCCCCTGGTCCGGGCAGGATCGCGCGCCGCGCTGTCCGCCGACGGCGACATCCTTCTCCTGGGGCGGCCGGACGACCGCGGGGTGGTGACGCGCGACGTCGTCACCGGTGCCGTCCTGGCCGAGCGGGCGGACGTCGTCGACGCCGCGATCTCACCCGCCGGTGTCGTGGTGGGGTCCACCGATCGGGGCAAGCTGGGCTTCTACGACCCGCGGACCCTGTCCTCGGCCGGGCCGCCGTTGCCGGGGACACCGGGGCCCGTCGAGGAGTTCGCGTTCAGTGCCGACGGCGCCCTGCTCGCCGTACGCGGCGAGGACGGGACCGTGCGCCTCATCGATGTCGGGGCACGGATCGTGCTGGGCGACCCGATCGAGGTGCCCGGGTCCGGCGGCATCGCGATGAGACCGGACGGCGCCGAGCTCGCCATCTCCACGCCGGAGGGCATCGTGTTGTGGGACCTGCGGCCCAGCTCGTGGACCTCCGCGGCGTGCCGCGGCGCGGGCCGCGCCCTCACCCCCGAGGAGTGGCGCGACCACGTCGGTCCCTCCGACCACCGCCCCACCTGCGGTTGAGCCGAGGGGACAGGCACCGCGCCGTAGGACAGCAAGCGGGGTCCTGACGCCGAGGACGATCCGTGATCGTCGAGAGTGGTGCCAGCGCGACAGACCTGTCGCGCTGACACCAGTTGCCGCGATCATGGTCCGGCGATCGCACCTCTCGATCGGTCCCGGGCCCTCGTGGCGCACCCGGACGGGCGGACGGCGAGGATGGACGGGTGAACGCCCTGTTCGCCCGAATCGTCGTACTCGTCAGCGGTGCCGCGATCCTCGTGGTCGAGACCCTCGCCACGCGGCTGGTCGCTCCCTACGTCGGCCTCACCCTGGAGTCGACGACGGCCGTGATCGGCGTCGCGCTCGCCGGCATCGCCGCCGGCGCCTCGCTCGGCGGGCGGTGGGCCGATGTCCTGCCGCCCCGCCGGGTGGCCGCGGGCGCCCTGGTCGTCGGCGGCCTCGGGGTGCTCGCCGTCCGGCCGCTCGTGCGGGTGCTGGGGCCGACGCTGGGCCCCGGCCCGTTGGCGGCGGTCCTGCTGGTGGCGGCGTCGACGCTGGTATCGGTGACCGCGCTGGCGATGGTCACCCCGGCGGTCACGCGGGCCCGGCTCACCGGGCTCGACGGCTCGGGCACGGTGGTCGGCGACCTGTCCTCGGCGGGCACGATCGGATCGCTCGCGGGCACCTTCCTGACGGGGTTCGTGCTGGTCGCGCTGCTGCCCGTCGAGGCGATCCTGGTCGTGACGGCCGCGGTGTGCCTGCTGGTGGCGCTGCTCGTGGCCACGGTCCGCGGCCGGGCCGCGGTCACCGGCACCGCCGTCGCGGCGGCCGTGCTGGGCGTCACGCTGGTGGCGGTGCCGGGCCGCTGCGACGTCGACACCGTCTACTATTGCGCCCGCGTCGAGGCCGGGCCCGCGAGCACCCGTGTCCTCGTGCTCGACGACCTGCGCCACTCCGCCGTCGACCTCGTCGACCCGGCGCGCCTGCAGTTCGCGTACACGCAGCGCTTCGCCGACGCCATCGACACCGCGTTCGCCCCGGGGCGCCCGCTGCGGGCGGTGCACCTGGGCGGTGGTGGGTTCACGATGCCGCGCTGGCTGGCCGCGACCCGCCCGGGCAGCGCCTCGACGGTGCTGGAGGTCGACCCGGGCGTGGTGGAGCTCGGCCGCCGGGAGCTGGGCGTGGACACCATCCCGGATCTCGACGTCCGCGTCGGCGACGCCCGCACCGCGCTGGCCGCGCTGCCCGACGCGTCCGCGGACGTGGTCGTCGGTGACGCCTTCGGGGCCCGGACCGTGCCGTGGCATCTCGCCACCGCGGAGTTCGTCGCCGAGGTGCACCGGGTGCTGCGCCCCGACGGCATCTACGTGCTCAACGTGATCGACCGTGACCCGCTGGCCCTGCTCGGAGCGCAGGCACTGACGGTCGCCGACCGGTTCCCCCACGTCACGCTGCTGATGCGGCCCGACCAGCTGGTTCCCGGCGGCGGGGGCAACGGGGTGCTCGTGGGGTCCGACCGGGCTCCCGACCTCGCCGCGCGCGCGGCGCGGGCCTCGGCGCGCGGCGAGCCCGGGTCCGTGATGGGCGACGCCGTGTCCCGGTTCGCGGGCGCACCGGTGCTGACCGACGACCGCGCGCCCGTCGACCGGCTGCAGACCTGATCGCGGTACGGTCCGCGCCGGAACCCTGGGAGGTGCAGATGGCCGGCTGGAACGATCTCGTGTCCTTCGTACGGATGCGCTATGAGATCATGCGACAGGCCGACGGCGAGCTCTGGTTCAACCTGCCGACCACCGGCGAGCGAACCCAGATCGTCGCCGTGCGGCAGGTGACGGGCGAGGACGGCCATCCGTGGGCGCAGATCACCTCACCCGTGGGCCGGGTCGAGGAGATCGACCTCGGGCGGATGCTCGCGATGGCCGGCGATGCCATCCTCGGCGGCGCGGTCGCCGACGACGGGCTCGTGCTGTTCCGCCACTCCATCCCGCTCGGCGACACCGCGGCGGACGGTTTCGACCGCCCGTTCCGGCTCGTCGTGGAGGTGGCCGACCGGCTCGAGCTCGAGCTGGCCGGTCGCGACGACCACTAGCATGGCACCGCAGGTGGCTGACGTCGTCGTCGCGGCGGCCACGGTAGGGGCTGTCGCGGCGTTCCTCATCCTGATGGCCTACGGCGTTCGCCGACTCGGACGGGGCCGCTCGCGGCTGAGCGAACGAGGGGTCGACTGGGCGACCAGCCTGGGCATCTCGGGGGTGTTGTCGGTCGTACTGAGCCTCGTCATGGTGACCATCAACGTCGGCCTCACGGGCGCCTTCCCCGCGGCCTTCCTGAACTCGGTCCTCATCGGGGTCGTGGTCGCGACGCCGACCGCCTACCTCGTGTTTCCCTGGGTCCGCCGACTGACCGAACCCCTCGCTGCGCCGGCCGCACCGACGGAGTCGGATCCTGGAAGACCTGCCCCACCGTCCTGACCGGCCCGTTCCTCACCGACCAGCCCGGATCGAACCCCCGAGGGACTACTGCGGTGCTGCACTAACCGGCGTGGCGGTTGCGACGGGCGCCGGCGAGGACGCCGGGGCGCTCGGAGATCGACACCAGCTCGGTGAGCGTGGGGTGGCCGTCGAGCAGCAGTGCGGTGTCGGTGCCGGGTTCCGGAGGGGTCGACATCTCGCTGACGCCCGAATGGAGGGCGTGGCCGTCGTCGCCGGAGCGCTGATCCATCCGGATCTGCACGGCGCCGAACGTCGCGAGCCGGGCTTCGCGCAGCTCACCGATCTCCCCGACGGGACGGTCGGGCACGTTGAGGGAGAGCACCGTGCCCTCGGGGCCGGCCAGCAGCACGTCGAGCACCTCGGGAAGGACGTGCAGCACCGCCTCCCAGTGCGGCTGCTCGGGGGGCTGCCACCCCGTGTCGAGGGAGACCGCCAGCCCGCGCCAGCCGTACAGGGACGCGGTCAGCGCCGCACCGACGGTGCCCGAGTGCAGCACCGCGCGTCCGACGTTGGAACCGAGGTTGATCCCCGACAGCACGACGTCGGGCGCTGGATCGAGCCAGCCGCGGGCCGCCGCGTGGACGATGTACGCCGGGTGGCCCTCCACCGCGTACGCCGCGACGCCCGGCAGCGAGTCGATCTCCCGCGGGTGCAGGCGCGTCCGGTTGCCGTCGCGCACCGAGAGGACGGACCCCCCGACCCCGCTGGTGTCGACGTGCGGGGCGGCGACGACCACGTCGAACCCGGCCTCCCGCGCTCCCTCGGCGAGGGCCCACAGCCCCGGCGAGTCGATGCCGTCGTCGTTCGTGATCAGGGCGCGCAGACGTCGGGAGGAGGCCACACCGACCAGGTTAGGCGACGCCCACGGTCGCTGTGGTGAACACCGGCACCGCTGGAGTCCCGTCCCGGCGGCTCGCGGCAGTTCCGTAAGCTCCCGCCATGATCACGCCCATGCCGCCGACGGGCGAGCAGTTCGAGATCGGGGGCGGAGCGGTCCGGGCCGTCGTCACCGAGGTGGGCGCCGGTCTGCGGGCCTTCACCTCCGCAGGACGTTCCTACGTGGAGACGTTCGACGTGGCAGCCCGTCCGCCCCGCGGAGCCGGCACCGTGCTGGTGCCCTGGCCCAACCGCACCGCCGGTGGACGATGGACCTGGAACGGCCGAACTCAGCAGCTCGCCGTGAGCGAGCCGGCCGCGGGCAACGCGATCCACGGACTGCTGCGGCACACGTTCTACCGGGTGGGGGAGCGCACCGGCGACGCGATCACGCTGCACGCGAGGATCGCACCCCAGCCGGGCTGGCCGGTGCCGCTGGACACGAGCGTCCGCTACGCGGTCGATGCGACCGGGCTCACCGTCACCCACACGGTGCGCAACATCGGCGCCGAGCCTGTGCCCTTCGGCATCGGGGCCCACCCGTACCTGCGCGCCGGCGACTCGGCCACCGACGACTGCACGCTCACCCTGTCCGCGGCGACGACGCTGCCGCTGGAGAAGGGGCTGCCGGTCGGCCCCGAGGTGCCCGTGACGGCGGAGTTCGTGCTGCGCGACACCGTGCTCGACCACGCCTTCGGCGGCTGCGCACCGGCCGCCGGTGACACCCTGGTGCGCCACCGGCTGGAGGGCCCCGGGGGCACCGTCGAGCTCTGGGCGGAACCGGACTTCGGCTGGGTGCAGGTCTTCACCCCGGGCGACCATCCGGGACGCGGCCGCGCGATCGCCGTCGAGCCGATGACGTGCCCGCCCGACGCCCTGAACTCCGGCGCCGGCCTGATCACGGTCGGTCCCGGGGAGCGTTGGACCGGCCGGTGGGGCATCCGGCCCGGGTGAGCACCGGCTCCGTCTGGTGTGGCGCGGTTGCGCCTCCGGGTGATCGCCGCCGCGGGGCTGGGCCGCGGGCCCACGTCCGGACGCCCGTCGGGTGATCGTGGCGGGCATGGCCCCGGCGACGTTGGCTGATGGGGTGCACCCTCAGAAGCACGAGCCGATCGACAGGACCGATGAGCGTCCACAGTGGACCGCACGGTCCGGTGTCGGTCGATCCGAGATGACAGCTCCCCGCCCAGCAAGGACACACGATCATTATGCGCAGAACCGGAATCACGATCACGCTCACCGTCACGGCCCTGGCCGGCACGATGGGTGGGGATCGGCAAGAAGAGTGCTTCGGCGAGCACCTCACGTCGGCGACGGGAGGGCGTGCGGTGAGCTCGGTGCGTTGCTCGACGAACGCGGTGACACGGAAGAGGCCGAGAACTGGCTTCGCGCAGCGATGTACTTCGGCGATGAATACGCCCGCACGAGTACAGGAGTACTGCTGTTCGGGCAGGGGGGCCACCACGTCACGTGGAACCAGGGCGCGTCGACGGCCGTGACGCCCGGGTGGGCCGGTCGTGCGCTGTCGGGGTCGTGCGCTGTCGGGGTCGTGCGCCGTCGGGTAGGCATGGACGATGAGCATCGACGCCGTCAACCATCAGGTCCGCCTGGCCGCGCGCCCGCAGGGTCTGCCGACCCCCGAGGTCTGGGACCACACCACCGAGCCGGTCGGTGAACCCGGCGAGGGCCGCGTCGTCGTCCGGGTCAGCCACCTCTCGCTCGACCCGGCGATGCGCGGCTGGATGAACGAGGGCCGTTCCTACGTGCCGCCGGTGCGGATCGGTGAGGTGATGCGCGCCCTCGGGGCCGGGCAGGTCGTGGCGTCGCGAAACCCGGACCTCGCGGTCGGCGACCACGTCACCGGGGTCTTCGGCGTCCAGGAGTACGCGCAGTCCGACGGCGCCGGCGTGCAGAAGGTGGACCCCGCGGTCGTCGGGCTGCCGACCTACCTGGCCACGCTCGGCATGACCGGCATGACCGCCTACTTCGGACTGTTCGACGTGGGAGCCCTGCGGGAGGGCGAGACGGTCGTCGTCTCCGGGGCGGCGGGCGCGGTCGGCAGCGTGGTCGGGCAGCTCGCGAAGATCAAGGGATGCCGGGTCGTCGGGATCGCCGGCGGGCCGGAGAAGTGCGCGTGGATCGTCGACGAGCTCGGCTTCGACGCCGCGATCGACTACCGGGCGGAGGACGTGGGCACCGCCCTGCGCACGGCCGCACCCGAGGGGATCGACGTCTACTTCGACAACGTCGGTGGCGAGATCCTCGACGTCGCCCTCACCCGGCTCCGTCTCGGCGCCCGCGTGGTGATCTGCGGGGCGATCAGCCAGTACAACGCCGAGGGCCGCACCCCCGGGCCGTCGAACTACCTGAGCCTGCTGGTGAACCGGGCGCGCATGCAGGGCTTCGTCGTCTTCGACTACGCCGACCGCTACGGCGAGGCCGTGACCGAGCTGGCCGGATGGCTGCGCGAGGGGAGGCTGCACAGCCGTGAGGACGTCGTGCGCGGTTCGGTCGCCGACTTCCCCGAGACGTTGCTGCGCCTGTTCCGGGGCGACAACACGGGCAAGCTCGTGCTGCAGATCAGCGAATGAGGATCAGCGACCGAGCTGCACCCGGATGACGGTGCCGTCCTCGCCGCTCCACACCTGCATCACGTCGCACAGCTCCGAGGCCGGCCACAGGCCCCGGCCACGGGCCCCGTAGACCGGCGGCAGGACGATTCCGGGGAACGGCACGGCCATACCGCCGCCGTGGTCGGACACCTCGGTGACGACCTCCCCGCCCCGGACCCAGAGTCGCAGGGCCCCGGTGCCGGCTCCGTGTTCGACGGCGTTGGCGGCGAGCTCGTTGACGGCGAGGACGAGATCGGCGGCACCGTGACGGGCAACCCGGCGAGCGCGACGTCGAGGGCGACGTCGAGGGCGATGTCGAACCGCGCCCAGTGCTCGGCCCGCAGCCGTGCAGGGGCGAGCCGGCTCGCGAGATCTCCGGACGAGGAATGGAACACGGCCTCGTGAATAGTGGTCGGCACCAATGCCTGTCTCCTGCCTCCCATGGCTGCGGTGACGACAAGGCGTACGCCCGCATGGAGCAGTGTGGAGCGTCGACCCCGGTGTGGCAGGGTGATCACGTCACGAGAGATCGGAGTCGGGCATGCGCGTCTTCAACGGGGTGGACGAACTGCGCGCGGCGGTGGGTACCCGGCTCGGGGTGAGCGAGTGGGTCACGGTCGGGCAGTCCCAGATCGACACCTTCGCCGACGCCACGGGCGACCACCAGTGGATCCACGTCGACGTGGAGCGGGCGAAGGACGGGCCCTTCGGCACGACGATCGCGCACGGGTTCCTGACCCTGTCGCTGCTGCCTGTCCTCGTCGGTACGACGTTCACGGTCGAGAACGCGCGGATGGGCGTCAACTACGGGCTGAACAAGGTGAGATTCACCTCGCCGCTGCCCGTCGGCAGCCGGGTCCGGGCCGACGTCGAGTTGCTCGACGCCGCCGACGTGACCGGCGGCGTGCAACTGACGTACAACGTCACGGTGGAGATCGAGGGCTCCGACCGTCCGGCGCTCGTGGCCGAGTGGCTGACCCGCCAGTACCTCTAGATGAGTGATTCCGTGAAGTTGGTGTTCAGCGGTCGTCGACGACCAGTGTTCGTTCTGCGGTGACGTCGAGTGCCCAGTTGCGCCTGATACCTGTGGCCAGGGCGAGGAGGCGGTGGGGCGGCTGACTCACGACTCGACACGGCGCCCGTGCTCCCCGTCCGCGGCGACACCCCCCGTCGAACGGGGGCACCGACCCGCGGCAGGGAGTACCACCGGAGAACGGGGGCATGCCGGAGGTCACCCCGGTCACGGG
>JAJAZD010000114.1 GCA_026785945.1 Pseudonocardia sp.
AACCAACCCAAAAAAACATGGGGCGCCGCGTCAGTTTTTTAAAACCCCCCGCCCCCCGCCCCGCGGGCGCCGCGGGGGCGCCCGGCGGCCCCGACTTCAACTCCGGCGGCGACAGCGACGACGGCGGGGCCGGCGGGGCCGGCGGCACCTCCACCGGCACCGGCGGCGCCGGCGGGTCCGGCGGGGCCGGCGAGGGCGGCGACGCCGACGCCGAGGTCGACGTCGACGTCGACAACACCCAGAACATCGACTTCGGCTGATCGCGGCACCGGGTCGCCAGCGCTACGATATGCACGACCCGAAGGCCGGCTCCGCACCGACGCAAGACGTCGTCGGGTCGCGGAGCCGGCCTGTCCGCGGCCTGGCGGGCGGTAAGGAGGGGAGGCGGCGTGACAGTCCCGCAGGCGGTCGAGCTCGTCGAGACGGCGCTCAAGGCGACCGCCGCCTACCAGCGACCCGACCTCGCCGAGCGGCTGCACGCCACCCGTCGCCGGCTGACCGACCCCAGCGTGCGGGTACTCGTGGTGGGGGAGTTCAAGCAGGGCAAGAGCATGCTCGTCAACGCGCTGGTGTCCGCACAGATCTGCCCGGTCGACGACGACATCGCCACCGCGATCCCCACCGTCGTCCGCTACGCCGAGACCCCGGCGGCCGCCCTTGTCCACGAGCAGCCCGACGGCACGCCGCAACGCACCACCGTCCCCCTCGGCAAGCTCGCCGAGCACGTCGTCGAGGGCCGGGGAGCCGGGGCGCGGTGCGTGACCTACGCCGAGGTCGGTATCCCGCGCAAGCTGCTGATAGAGGGCCTGGTGCTGGTCGACACCCCAGGCGTCGGCGGGCTGGGGTCGGCGCACGGCGCCGCGACGATGGCGTCACTGGCCAGTGCCGACGCGGTACTGCTGGTCTCCGACGCCGCTCAGGAGTACACGAAGCCGGAACTGGACTTCCTGACCGCGGCGATGCGGCTGTGCCCGAACGTCGCCGGCGTGCTGACCAAGACCGACCTCTACCGGGAATGGCGCCGGATTGCCGATCTCGACCGCCGCCACCTCACCGCCGCGGGCGTGACCGCGGAGCTGATCCCGGTCTCGTCGACACTGCGGCTGCACGCGCTGGACGGGAAGAACACTGCGCTGAACGAGGAGTCGGGCTACCTGGTCCTGGTCCGCTACCTGCGCGAGCAGGTTCTCGGACAGGCCGACCAGCTCGCCCGGCGGTCCACCAGCCAGGACGTACTCGGGATCTGCGAGCAGCTCACCGCGACGATGCGAGCGGAGCTGTCCGCACAGGAGAACCCGGAAGGGGTCAAGGAGCTGGTGGCCGAGCTGGAGCGGGCGAAGGCCCGCGCGGTCGCCTTGAGAGACCGGTCGGCGCGCTGGCAGGTCACACTCAACGACGGGGTCGCCGACCTCGTCGCCGACATCGAGCACGACCTGCGCGACCGGCTGCGCACGATCACCCGCGAGGCCGAGGAGATGGTCGACGACGCCGACCCCGCCGAGATCTGGGACCAGTTCGCGCGCTGGGTCCACCAGCAGGTCTCGCAGGCGGCGTCCGCGAACTTCGTGTGGGCCAGCGAGCGGGCGCGTCTCCTCGCAGACCGGGTGGCCGAGCACTTCAGCGTCGACGGCACCGAGGTGCTGCCCCCGCTGCGGATCGGCGCCGAGGTGCAGTCCGGGCGCCTCGCCACCATGGAGCGACCGGACACCGAGGTCCCCGGCCGCGGGGAGAACGCGCTGTCCGGCATGCGCGGCGGTTACATGGGAGGTCTGATGTTCTTCATGCCGCTGAGCCTCATCCCCGGGATGGCGATCGTCGCGCCGTTCGCCGCGATCGGCGGCGCGTTGCTGCTGGGCCGCAAGCAGGTCATGGACGAGAAGAAGCGTGCCCTGCAACGGCGCCGGTCCGATGCGAAGGTCGCGGCCCGCAAGCACATCGACGAGGTGCAGTTCCAGGTCGGAAAGGACTCCCGCGACATGCTCCGGCACGCCCAGCGCGCGCTGCGCGACCACTACACCGTCGTGGCCGAGGAGCTGCAGACGTCGATGACCGAGTCGGTGGCGGTGGCGCAGGCGGCGTTCCGCACCACCACCGACGCCGGCCGGACCGGACGGATCGGGGACCTGAAGGCCGAGCTGGAGCGCGTCGAGAGCCTGTCCGCACGGGCACGGACCTTGGCAGCGCCAGCATGACCGAGTCCACGCTGGGCACTGCCGTGCGAACGGTACTGCGACGAGCGATCGACACCTACCGCGACAACCCGGAGGCGGCCGGCTGGCTGCACCAACACCTCACCCGTTTCGACGAGCCGCTGCGCCTCGCCATCGCCGGCAAGGTCAAGGCCGGCAAGTCGACGCTGCTCAACGCGCTCGTCGGGGAGGACCTGGCGCCGACCGACGCCGGCGAGTGCACCCGGGTGGTCACCTGGTACGTCGACGGTCACGCCCCCGGCGTTGCGCTGTATCCGCGTGGGGGCGGGGCGCCGCGGGCGCTGCGGATCGAGCGCGCCGGCGGGTCCCTGCGGATCGACCTGGCCGGCACCCCCGCCGACGACGTGGACCGGTTGGTGGTGACTTGGCCCTCGGCGAGCCTGCGGACCACCGCGTTGATCGACACTCCGGGCATCGGCTCGCTGTCGATCGGCACCTCGGCGCGCACCCACCAGTTCCTCACCCCCGAGGACTCCCCCACCGCTGCCGATGCAGTCCTCTACCTCATGCGCCACCTGCACTCCACCGACGTCGGCTTCCTGGAGGCCTTCCACGACCAGGGGGTGGCCCGAGCGGCGCCGGTGAACACGATCGCCGTGCTGTCGCGTGCCGACGAGGTGGGCGTCGGCCGGCCGGATGCGCTGCTCTCCGCCCGGCGGATCGCCTCCCGATACCGCAGCGACAACCAGCTACGGGGTCTGTGCCAGACCGTCGTCGCCGTCGCGGGCCTGCTCGCGCATACCGCCCGCACCCTGCGCCAGGAGGAGTACGTCGCGCTGACCCGGCTGGCGGCCCTGCCCGGTGACGAACTCGACATGTTGCTGCTCTCGGCCGACCGGTTCGTCGCGGCGGACGGCACCGTCGAGCTGTCACCCGAGGTGCGCGGCGCGTTGTACGACCGGCTCGGCATGTTCGGGCTGCGGCTGTCCACCACCCTGATCCGGCAGGGTGTCGGCGGCTCGGCCGCGCTGGCCACCGAACTGGTGCGGCGCAGCGGTCTCGACGAGCTGCGCCGGGTGCTCGCCACCCAGTTCACCGAGCGCCGCGACCTGCTCAAGGCACGCTCGGCGCTGATCGCACTGGACCTCGTGCTGCGCCGCGACCCCCGCCCGGCCGCGGCTCCGCTGATCGCCGAGGTCGAGCGCATCCTGGACGGGGCCCACGAGTTCGCCGAGCTGCGGTTGATCTCGGAGCTGCGTGGCCGGGTGGTGCGGCTGCCCCGCGAGCTCGTCGACGAGGCCGAGCGCCTGCTCGGTGCCGAGGGCGACGTGGCGGCCCGGCGGCTCGGGGTCGACATCGGCTCCGACCCGGCCGAGCTGCGAGCCGCCGCTCTCGACGCGCTGGGTCAGTGGCGGCGCCGCGCCGACAGCCCGCTGTCCAACCGGGCCGTCGCGGGCGCCGCGCGGGTCGTCGTCCGCAGCTGCGAGGGGATCCTCGCCACACTGCCGCGCTGACATCAGTCGGTCGAGGCCCCGTCGACGAGCATCCGCAGGTGGGTGAACAGCTCGCCACGGCTTCCCGACCGCAACCGCCGGCGCATCCGCGAGACGTGGTGCTCGACCGTCTTGGCGGAGATGAACAGCTGCTCGCCGATCTGCTTGTAGGTCAGCCCGGCGAGTACCAGCTCGGCCACCTCGCGCTCCCGATCGCTGAGCCGGCCCTCGACCTCCTCGGCCGGGACCGGCGGGACACGGGGCTGCGGCGGGGCGGCGGACCCGGGCTCCGGCGGCGGGCCGGGGTTCGGGACGTGGGCGACAGCCGGGGCCGGCATGCCCTGCATGGATCGCGCGATGCCGAGCAGGACGGTCATTTCCTTGCGGTCCCGGGTACGCAGCGCGGCCTGGCCCGCGAGCCGGCCGCCTTCCCAGGCCAGGCCGACCGCGTACAGACCGCGGGCCGCATCCTCCACCGCCGCGGCGTCGACGTCGCCGGTCAGTGCCCGGAGCCACGCCCGGCCGCCACCGGCCAGCGCTGCCGCGTACCGGCCGGTTCCCGCGATCTTCTCCAGCAGCCCCGTGTGCCGGGTGGCCGCATCGCCGTCGTCGGCCGCGATCGCGGAATGCAGGCCCGACCAGTGCAGGGGGGCCGCCCACAGCGGCGGGTTGCCGAGCTGGCCGAGCAGCGCCTGCGCCGCGTCGAGGTACGGCGCCACCCAACTCTGCTCCCGGAGCCGGGCCGCGCCGATCGCCAGCTCGCCGAGGGGCTGCAGCGAGTACAGGTCGACGGGGTGCCGCACGATCGCCCTGCGCGCGCGCCCCCATGACAGCATCAGGGCGGCGACGTCGCTGGTCCGGCGGGCCAGCGCCACGTCCAGAGCGGCCGCGAGCAGCTCGTCGCGCGGTCCCAGCCGTCCGCCGGCCTCGGCCGCGGCGAGCAGGTTACGAGCCGCGACGATCCCGCCCCGGTGCATGGCGATCCAGGCCTGGAGCAGGCAGTGCCGGGCAGCGTAGGCCCGGCCGCCCGAGCCGCCCGCGACCGCGGCATCGAGGACGGCCTGGGCCACCTCGAGCTCGCCGGAGTGCACCGCGACGAGCGCGGCGAGCGCCGCCGGGGTGTCGGTCAGCAGGGCCGCCCGACCGGAGACCTCGAGGAGCGTGGCCGCCCTGGTCAGCTGCGACAACGCCGCCACAGGGGAGCCGGCGACCGTGTCGTACATCCCGCGGGCGATCAGTTCCTCGGCGCCGGCGAGCAGTGTCGGCGGGCGGCCGGGCCGCGCGGTGGCCGAGGTGTCCATGCCCAGGGCCTCGCGCGCCTCGGTGAGAGCACCGGTCCCGATCAGCGCAGGTACCGCGAGCACCGCCGCCTGACCGAGCCGCTCGGCCCCCAGCCACCGGTAGATCTCCGCACTGCGGGTCAGCAGCCCGCGATGGGCGAGAACTGCCGCGGCGACGATCGCCGCGCGGACCGGCTCGGCGTCAGCGGTGTCGGAGGTCAGGACCAGATCGGTGTGCGTCAGCGCGGCGTCGAGATCGCCCACCAGCATCGCCGCCTCGGCCCGGCGAGCGGCCAGCGGCACCCGCGGCGCACCCGCCTCCACCGCGGCGGCGTACAGGTCCACGGCGATCGGCAGGTACTCGGCCAGCGCCTCGTTCCCGGCGTCCGCGAGCACCGCGGCCACTCTGGTACCGGTCGCGCCGGTCCCGAGCAGCCCCCGGGCGACGGTCAACACGCTCGCGCCGTGGTCGAGGCGCAGCCCCGCCAGCCGGCGGCGCACCGCGAGCTGGTGCGCGACCGGGGTCAACCGGAGCAATGCCTGGCGGGCGAGCGGCACCAGCTCGCCGTCGGGCAACAGCAGGCCGCTGGCCGCAGCCTCTTCTACGAGCGCGACCACCGCTTCGGTAGCCACGGCGAGTAGCGCGGCGAGCACGTCGGGGTCGAGCACGCCCCCCACCGCCTGACCTAGCAGCAGCTCCCGCACCGGCCCCGGTAGCAGGTGGAGCTGGTGATCCAGCTGATGGAGCACCGCAGCCGGTGGTTCACCGGCCGCCGCACCTGCCTCGGTGAGCCCTCCGCGGTCCCGCAGCGCGAGAAGCAGCCTGTCGACCAGCATCGGCGAGCCGCCGGTCTGCTCGCTGACAAGTTCGACCAGCTCGACCGACGGGCGCTCGCCGAGCAGCATCGCCGCCCGCTCCGCCACACCTGCCCGATCGAGTGGTCCCAGTACCAGCGGCGCCCGACCGGCACCGAACGCGACGGCCAGCGCCGACAGCGCGGCGGGTCGCGGCCAGGGCCGGTGGGCGAGCACCACCCGCGCATCGGGCCCGAGCGACCACCGAAGGATCCGCTCGATCTCGGCGTCGGGTAGCTCGTGGGCATCGTCGACGAGCAGCGTCCTGGCGGGCGGTGGGTCCTCGTCCGCGGAGTCGGGCAGACTGCGCACGACGGCCGTCCCGGCTCGGGTGTAGGCCTCGGTCAGCGCGTCGAGGAGCACGGTCTTGCCGTGACCACCGGAGCCCACCACCTCGAGCCGCAACGGCATGTCGGGGTTGTCCGCGACCTGCTGATAGAGCCGACAAGCGGCCGGCGAACCGGTGAGAGTGGCGCCTGCACCACGGGGGCGTGCCACCGGGGCGCCCGGCACGTCGACCGATCGGCTCTTCGTGTGCACTGTCAGCTCGCCCCTCCCCGCCAAGTCCAGTGAGATCAGCGGGCGCCACTGGCGAAGCTCGCCGAGCGTACCGGGATGTCGGGGTAGACGTCGCAGTCCGGCAGGGAGTTGCAACCTCGGTGGCACAACCGCTTGCGCCGATCAGGCGAGCGGCGGGGCCGGGGCCGGTTCAGCCTGAATCCACCGGCGTAGCCGCTCGGCGGGTGTAGTTGATCTTTGGGGTGTTGTGGGTCGCCGCGGGCGTGATTGTGCCGCCGGCCTGTCCGCACTTCCACTGTTGGTCTCCGATCGGGCCCGTGCGGGCAGGTGGAGCCGGAGTTCGTACCGGGGATCCTGGGCGATCGAGTCGTCGAGGCCGGGGCGGCGGACCTGTCGGAACAGCAGGGCCAGATCGCCACGGACCGTCGGCCCCGACCTCGGCGGGGGTGGCTCGCCCGGAGCGAGCCACCTGCTGTCCGCGCCGTAACGCGGTGCGGCAAGGGCGATCGTGACCAGGACGGCGAGCAGCAACCACATCTCCATGTCTCCACCATGCCTAGGATTGGACCGCGACGACATGGCCAATTCAGTGGAGGTGGACCGGATGAACCATCCCGAACGACGTCTGGGTGCGCGCAGCCTCGGCCGACTTCTCGGCGACTGGCGCCCGCCCGACGGCCGGGGGCTCGCCGGCGAGCTGACCGAACGGATCCGGCTGCTCCTGCTCGACGGGCGTCTGCCCCTGCAGACCCGCCTGCCCGCCGAGCGGGAGCTCGCCGGCGCGCTGGAGGTGAGCCGCACGACGGTCGCCTCGGCCTACGACGGCCTGCGCGAGGCCGGGCTGCTCCACAGCAGGCGCGGCGCCGGCAGCTGGACCCGCCTGCCGCCCGATCAACCGGGCTCGACGATGTCGTCCCCGTTCTCCCCGCACGGGGACCAGACCCTGTTCGACCTCGCCCACGCCGCGCTGCCCGCCCCGTCCGAGCCGTTGCGGCGGGCCGCGGCGGCGGCCGTCCACGATCTCGACGCCCACCTCGGCGGGCACGGTTACGACCTGCTCGGCCTGCCGGTACTGCGGGCCGCGATCGCCGCCAGGTTCACCGCGCGTGGCGTGCCGACCTCCGCCGACCAGGTACTCGTCACCGCCGGCGCACAGCACGCGATCGGCCTGGTGCTCCTGGCGCTGGCCGGACCCGGCGGCCGGGTGCTGGTGGAGCACCCCACCTACCCCAACGCACTCGACGCGATCCGTGCCCGTGGGGGGCGTCCGGTGCCGGTACCGCTCGGACCGGGCCCGGACGGCACCGGCAGCTGGGACCTCGACGCCGTCACCGCGGCGGTGCGCGACGCCGCACCCCGGTTGGCCTACCTGATCCCCGACTTCCAGAACCCCACCGGCGCCGTTCTCGACGACCCCGGCCGCGAGCGGCTCGTGGACCTCGCTCGGCGCACGGGCACCGCGCTGCTCGTGGACGAGACACTCACGGAGCTCTCCCTGCGGGGCCCGACACCCCGCCCGGTCGCCGCGCTCGCCGCCGACTCGCCCCTGCTCCTGACCGTCGGATCCGTGGCGAAGGTCTTCTGGGGCGGGCTGCGCGTCGGCTGGATCAGGACCTCGGCGGCGATGGTGCGCCGGCTCGCCGCGCTGCGGGCGTCAGTGGACCTGGGCGGCCCGGTGCTCGAGCACCTCGTCGTCGCGCGGTTGATGCCCGAGTTGGAACAGATCACCGCGACCCGCCGCACGGAGCTGGCCGCCGCCCGTGACCACCTGCTCGGTCGCCTGGGCGAGACGTTCCCCGGGTGGCGGCCGTCGCGGCCGGGTGGCGGGCTGAGCCTGTGGGTGGACCTCGGGGCGCCGGTGTCGAGCCGGCTCACCATGGCCGCGCGCCGCCACGGCGTGCTGCTGGCCGCCGGTCCGCGGTTCGGGGTCGACGGCGCGTTCGAGCGGTACCTGCGGCTGCCCTTCACGCTGCGCCGCGACCGCACCGACGTCGCACTGGAGCGGCTCGCAACCGCATGGCGCCAACTGGACCACGCGGACCCGGTGATCGACGCCGAACCCGTGGCCGTGGCGTGAACGGTCGATACTGACCCGACAGGACGGGATCGACGGAGATCGACGGAGGTGGACCGGTGGCTGGAAGCGGACCGCTGGCGGGGCTGAAGGTCGTGGAGCTGGCCGGGATCGGACCGGGGCCGCACGCCGCGATGATCCTGGCCGACCTCGGGGCGGACGTCGTGCGTGTCGACCGTCCCTCGGGCGGGCTGGAGCTCGGCCCGCCGGGAGCACCGGACCCCACGCTGCGCGGCCGGCGCCGCGTCACCGCCGATCTGAAGAGCTCTGAGGGCCGGGAGACCGTGCTGCGCCTGGCCGAGCTCGCCGACCTGCTGGTGGAGGGTTACCGCCCCGGTGTCACCGAGCGGCTGGGCGTCGGCCCGGCGGACTGCCACGCCCGGAACCCCCGCCTGGTCTACGGGCGGATGACCGGCTGGGGGCAGGACGGCCCGATGGCGTCACGCGCGGGCCACGACATCAACTACATCTCCGTGACAGGTGCGTTGCATGCCATCGGCCGGGCCGGTGAGCGGCCGGTGCCACCGCTCAACCTCGTCGGCGACTTCGGTGGCGGGTCCATGCTGCTGGTCGTCGGGGTGCTCGCGGCGCTGTGGGAGGCGGGCCGCTCGGGACAGGGCCAGATCGTGGACGCCGCCATGGTCGACGGCACCTCACTGCTCGCGCAGATGGTGTGGGGCATGCTCGGCCAGAAGGTCTGGACCGACGGGCCCGACAGCAACCTGCTCGACGGCCACGCCCCGTTCTACGACACCTACACCTGCGCCGACGGTCGTCACGTGGCCGTCGGGCCCCTGGAGCCGCAGTTCTACACGGCCATGCTCACCGGGCTGGGCCTCACCGACGCCGACCTGCCCGCGCAGTACGACCGGGAGCGCTGGCCCGAGCTGCGGGAGCGGTTCACCGAGGTCTTCGCCACCCGCACGCGCGACGCGTGGGCCGCGGTGTTCGCCGACACCGACGCCTGCGTCACTCCCGTGCTCGCGTTCGGGGAGGTCGCGGCGCACCCCCATGTGGCCGCCCGCTCGACGATCGTCGAGCAGGACGGGATGCCCCAGGCCGCCCCCGCCCCCCGCTTCTCCCGCACATTCGCCACCCTCCCGGCCCCGGCGCTTCCCCCGGAGCAGCTGGAAGAAGTCCTGAGGACTTGGGCGTAGGCCCCCGGCGGGGGTTCAGGAAAGCCACGTTCATGCCCTCTCCGGGCAGCAAAGTGGCTTTCCTGAACCCCGGGACACGTGGGGAACGCGCGGCACCCCCGCGGCCTGGCTCGGCGGCGGGGGTGCGGGTCGCGCTGTGGTCAGGCGGTGGGGGTCTCGTCCACCAGCAGATTGCGGGTGCGGTTCGGGTCGACCGGGATGCCCGGGCCCGTCGTCGTCGAGACCGTGATCTTCTTGATGTACCGGCCCTTGGCGGCCGACGGCTTGGCCCGCAGGATCTCGTCGAGAGCCACGCTGTAGTTCTCCACCAGCTTCTCGGTCGGGAACGACGCCTTGCCGATGACCAGGTGCAGGTTGGCCTGCTTGTCGACCCTGAAGTTGATCTTGCCGCCCTTGATCTCGTTGACGGCCTTGGTGACGTCCGGGGTGACCGTGCCGGTCTTCGGGTTCGGCATCAGGCCACGCGGGCCCAGGATCCGAGCGATACGGCCGACCTTGGCCATCTGGTCCGGGGTGGCGATCGCGGCGTCGAAGTCCAGCCAGCCACCCTGGATGCGCTCGATCAGGTCCTCTGCACCCACGACGTCCGCGCCTGCGGCTTCGGCCTCGGCGGCCCTGTCACCCGTCGCGAACACGATCACTCGGGCGGTCTTGCCGGTGCCGTGCGGCAGGTTCACGGTGCCGCGGACCATCTGGTCGGCCTTGCGGGGGTCGACGCCGAGTCGCATCGCGACCTCGACCGTCGGGTCCATGTTCGTGCTGGCGGTCTCCTTCGCGAGACCCGCCGCCTCGAGCGGGCTGTAGAGCCGCTCATAATCGATCTTGTCAGCCGCCTGGCGGTAGACCTTGCTGCGCTGTGCCATGACTCTGTCCTGTCGTGTCGGGTCAGTTCGTGGTGCGAGCCGCGCTCGGCTCTCCCACGCCTACGGGGGCGTCTCAGCCGGAGACGGTGATGCCCATCGACCGAGCGGTGCCAGCGATGATCTTCACGGCCTGCTCGACGTCGGTGGAGTTCAGGTCCGACATCTTGGTCTGTGCGATCTGGCGCACCTGGTCCATGGTCACCGTCGCGACCTTGACGGTGTGCGGCGTACCGCTGCCCTTGTCGACACCGGCCGCCTTGAGCAGCAGCCGCGCGGCGGGCGGGGTCTTGAGCTCGAAGGTGAACGAGCGGTCGTCGAACACGGAGATCTCGACCGGCACGATGTCGCCGCGCTGCGACTCGGTCGCCGCGTTGTACGCCTTGCAGAACTCCATGATGTTGACACCGTGCTGACCGAGCGCGGGGCCGACGGGCGGGGCCGGGTTGGCCGCGCCCGCCTTGATCTGGAGCTTGATGACAGCGGTCAGCTTCCGCTTCTTGGGGGGCATCTCGAGCCTTCTCGTGGGTTGTTACAGCATCGTCGTGTGATGTCGTGCTCGCCGCGGACCTGCCGGCCGCGACGTCAGATCTTGGTGACCTGGCTGAAGGCCAGCTCGACCGGGGTCTCGCGACCGAAGATCGACACCAGGACCTTGAGCTTCTGGGAGTCGATGTTGACCTCGTTGATCGTGGCAGGCAACGTGGCGAACGGGCCGTCCATGACGGTGACGGACTCGCCGACCTCGAAGTCGACCTCGACCGACGACTTCCCGGGACCGGCCGCGACGTCGGACTTCCCGCCGCCCGCACCGGACTTCGGCTCGACGCGCGGGAGCAGGAACTTGATCACGTCGTCGTGGGTCAGCGGTGAGGGCTTGGACGTGGCGCCCACGAAGCCGGTCACGCCCGGGGTGTTGCGCACGGCGCCCCACGACTGGTCGTTGAGATCCATCCGAACCAGGATGTAGCCGGGCAGCACCTTGCGCTGCACCTGCTTGCGCTGGCCGTTCTTGATCTCGGTGACCTCCTCTGTGGGCACCTCGACCTGGAAGATGTAGTCCTCGACGTCCAGGGTCTGCACCCGGGTCTCGAGGTTGGTCTTGACCTTGTTCTCGTAGCCGGCGTAGGAGTGCACGACGTACCAGTCACCGGGGGCGCGCCGCAGCGCGGCCCGCATCTCCTCGACCGGGTCGACCTCCACGTCGTCGGCGTCGTCGACGGTGCCGTTCTCGGCGGTGCCGTTCTCGGCGGATCCGTCGCTCGCAGAGCCATTCTTCGCCGACGCGCTCTCAGCGGTGACGTCCTCGGTGCCGTCCGCCTCGTCAGCGGTGGCGCCGACCTGGTCAGCCTCGGGCTCGACCTCGGTCGGCCGCTGGCCGCCGTCCTGGGAACTCACGTGCGTCTCGCTTCCTTCGTGGGTGTGATCCTTCGCGGGTGCGGTCCTCGACGGGCGTGATGCTGTCGGACTCACGTGCCGAACACGAATGCCACAGCCTGTGCGAACACGAAGTCGAGCCCTGCCACCAGTGCGACCATGAACGACACGAAGATCAGCACGACGATCGTGTAGGTGATCAGCTGCTTGCGGTTGGGCCAGATGACCTTCCGCAGCTCGGCGACCACCTCGCGCAGGAACCGGACGATCCTGTTCGGCAGCGAGACCTTGGCCGGGCGGGCGTCGCGGACCGTCGTGGTTCGCCCCTCGCCGTCACCGGGCGCGGCACCAGAACGCCGACCCCGACGTCCGGCAGCGGTGCTCGGGCGCTCCTGCCCGTCACCGCTCGGCTCGCTCTCCTCAGCCACGCTCGCATCCTCCAGCTCGCCGACCATTTTTCAATGGACACTTCCCACACGGTGGCAGGGGTGACAGGACTTGAACCTGCAACCTGCGGTTTTGGAGACCGCTGCTCTGCCAGTTGAGCTACACCCCTATACCAGCTCCGTCCGGGGACGGGGTCCACGAACGGAGGGCACACCGCGGCGCGGCGCACCCAGCGGTGCCGAGCATACGGCACCCACCGCTCACTCCGTGAACCGCACACCTGGGGCCGGCCGCGGAACCTCCTCGCGACGACGGGGCGTCTCAGGGAGGGAGGACGACCTCGGCGACGGCCCGGCCGAGCACGGTCTTCCCGTCGAAGGTGGCCGTGACGGCGACCTTCGCGACGCGCGGGCCACCGGTGTCGTCGATCGCGGAGACGGTGCCGGACACCTCGACCAGCGCTCCGTCGTCGTCGTCGGGCACGACGACAGGCCGGGTGAAGCGCACGGCGTAGCTGCGCACCGCGGCCGGATCGCCCGTCCACTGTGTGACGACCCTGCCCGCGAGCGCCATGGTCAGCATCCCGTGCGCGATGACGCCCGGCAGCCCGACGCCGGTGGCGACGCGGTCGCTCCAGTGGATCGGGTTGAAGTCGCCGGACGCGCCCGCGTACCGGACGAGGTCTGCCCTGGTCACCCGCACCGACAGGGGCGGCAGCGCGTCGCCGACGGCCGTCACGACGACGCCTGCGTGACGAGCAGCGCGGTCGTCGTCGCGACCGCGTCGCCGCCAGGGTCGGCGACCTCGCAGCGCAGGGTCAGCATGTGGCTGCCGGCCCGGGTCCTGAGGTCCTCGACGTGGATGGTGGTGACGAGGTCGTCGCCGCCGTGGATCGCCCGGTGCAGGACGATCGACTGGTCGGCGTGGACCATTCGCGAGTAGTCCCAGCCGAATGCGGGGTCGCGGAGGAAGGCCTCGATCGCGGGCAGCACGAACGTGATGGTGAACGTGGGCGGCGCGACGAGGTCGGGATGTCCTGCGGCGAGGGCGGCGTCGAGGTCGTGACAGACGGAAGCGGGCCCCCCCCCCGCCCGGGGGCG
>JAJAZD010000115.1 GCA_026785945.1 Pseudonocardia sp.
AGCACCGGGTGGAACGTCAGCTGCGCGGTGCGCCCGATGACCTCGGCGGCCTCGCGGGGGTCCTGCAGGCCGGGGAGCTCGACGATGATCCGCCGGTCGCCCGAGCGGGTCAGGCTCGGCTCGGCGACACCGAGGGCGTCGATGCGGCGGCGAAGCACCTCGACAGCTCGGTCCGTGGAGGCCTGGTCGGCCTGCACGGTCGGCGAGTCCTGGGTCTCTAGAACGATCTGGGTGCCGCCGCGCAGGTCGAGACCGAGACGGGCGGGAGTGCTGATGGCGAAGTAGGCCGAGCCGGCGAGGATGGCCAGCGCCACCAGGGCGCGGACGAGGGGTGCGCGGGACACGGGGCCTCCGAGGACGTGGTGCTACTGCGGGAGTGCGGGGCGCGAACGGGGTGCATGGGCGGTGCCGTGCCGTCCGTGCGGACGGGGTCGGCGTCAGGGTGCGGGTCAGCCGAGGGCGAGGGCGTACGCCGGTGGCGCGCGGCCACGGTGCGATCCCGGCGTACGACGGGGCAGTGACCACCCGCCAGCACCCACGACGACGCGGCCCAGCACGGCAACGGCCAGCAGCAGTAACGCGCCGGGGACGGCGGCAGTCGGCACCGGCCCCGAGCCGGTGGTGCCGGCCCGGGTGGCGAGGCCGTGCACGGCGGCGGAGATGCCGGTGCGGACCGCCGCGGTCGAGCGGGTGGGCGCCACCAGTCGCTGGGGGGCCGGCTCGCGGACCACGGAGCGCGCCGTCGCCAGCCCGTCCGACGCCGCGGCGGGCGCGCCGAACACGCCGGCGAAGGCGGCCAGGAGGACGAGCAGGGCTGCGGGCATCGGGGCCGATGCTACCGGCGCGGGTGCTGTGGCCGGAGGCTCAGACCGGTGCCTTGCCGGCGTCGAGACGTGCGACGAGGGCCTCCACGCGCCGGCGGATGTCGTCGCGGATCGGGCGGACGGCCTCGATGCCGGCACCGGCCGGGTCTGCGAGCTCCCAGTCGAGATAGGTCTTGCCGGGGAAGTACGGGCACTCGTCCCCGCACCCCATCGTGATGACGACATCGGAGGCCCGGACGGCGTCGCTGGTCAGAACCTTCGGTGACTCGGCACCCAGGTCGATGCCGAGCTCGGCCATCGCCGCCACGACGACTGGGTTGACATCGTCGGCGGGCTGGGTGCCGGCGGAGCGGACCTCGACCCGGTCGCCCGCCAGCGAGGTCAGGAAGCCGGCCGCCATCTGCGAGCGGCCGGCGTTGTGCACGCAGACGAACAGCACACTGTGCTGATCGTGCTGATCGCTCTGCTCGGGCTGGTCGGTCACGGAGCTTCCTCTCCTCGGTGCCGCCTGACGACGTCGTACGCCGTGGCCGCGACCTCCGGGTACAGCGCGCGCACCACAGTGGCCCGTCTATCGGCTGGATTCAGCAGCAGCCGGCCTCGCAACAGCCGGTCATCTCCTCGCAGCAGTCGTCCATGGAGCTCACGTCCCTCGACATTGCGTGGTGCCCCCTATCGACAACCATCAATGTATAGGGCCATCGATGGTTGTCGATGGGTTCCGGTAGAGTGACCTCCGTGACGACACTCCCTCTGCTCTCCGACGCCGTGGTCTGCTGCCCGCCGTTGAGCTCGGCCCCGCTCCCCGCAGACGCGGCGGTGCCGCTCGCCCAGGCGTTCTCGGCCCTCAGCGACCCGGTGCGCCTGCGCCTGCTGAGCCTGCTGATGACCGCCGACGGCGGCGAGATCTGCGCCTGCGACCTGGTCGAGCCGGTCGGGAGGAGCCAGCCGACGGTGAGCCACCACCTCAAGGCCCTGCGCGACGCCGGGCTCGTGATCGGCACCCGCCGGGGGTCGAACATCTGGTACGCCGTCGTCCCCGAGCAGCTGGCCGCGCTCCGGGCCGTCCTCGCTCCGGCCGGTTGACCCGAGGGATCCGCCGTACTGTGATGTCATGCGCTTGGTGATCGCCGCACTCGCCGTCTCCCCGTTCGTGGCGGTCGTGGCCGGCATGCTGTCCGGCCGCATCAGGGCGCGGGCCTGCTGCACGGTCGAGCCCGACCGGGATGCCCGCATGCGCGACCTGCCCGCCGGCGGCGGACTCCAGTAGCGCGCAGGGCCGGCGTGCTGCATCATTAGCACTCGACCAGCAAGAGTGCCAGCCATACCCGGGGAGGACGTCCGTGCCGACGTACCAGTACGCCTGCACCGAGTGCGGCCATGCCTTCGAGGCTGTCCAGTCGTTCAGCGACGACGCGCTGACGGAGTGCAGCGAGTGCAGCGGGCGGCTGCGCAAGGTCTTCAGCTCGGTCGGCATCGTCTTCAAGGGCTCTGGCTTCTACCGCAACGACAGCCGCGAGGCGGCCAAGAGCGCCGCGACCGCGACGGACAAGACCGGGACCGACAAGGGCGACAAGGGCACGGACAAGAAGGAGAAGGTGGGCGCCGCAGCCGCCGACTCGACTACGACCAAGTCCGACTCCGCCGCGTCGTCCCC
The DNA here is from genome assembly GCA_026785945.1 of Pseudonocardia sp. Taxonomy (GTDB): domain Bacteria; phylum Actinomycetota; class Actinomycetes; order Mycobacteriales; family Pseudonocardiaceae; genus Pseudonocardia. Next base: position 2,482 of record JAJAZD010000115.1, read on the forward strand.
CGCGAAGACGCCGGCACCCAGCAGCTCGAGCCCGTCGGGCAGCTCAGGCGGCAAGTCCACGTCGTCCACAGCGGGCACCGCGGCCTGAGCGCCGGCCCGCGGCCTGTGGACGGCCGCCGGTAGCTCCCATCGCGTCGCTAGTCTCCACCGGCATGACGACTACGGCGTACGACGGTCCCCGCGCCGACATCGGCGTGATCGGGGGCTCCGGGCTCTACGCGCTGCTCGACGGCGAACAGGTCGAGGTGGACACCCCCTGGGGCGCGCCGAGCGACCCGCTCACCATCGCCGAGCTCTCCGGGCGCCGGGTCGCCTTCCTGCCCCGGCACGGCCGTGATCACCGCTTCCCGCCGCACCGGGTCAACTACCGCGCCAACCTCTGGGCGCTGCGCAGCGTCGGCGTCCGCCAGGTCCTCGCGCCGTGCGCCGTGGGGTCGCTGCGAGCCGACCAGGGGCCCGGCACCGTCGTCGTGCCCGACCAGGTCGTGGACCGGACGTGGGGCCGGGCACACACCTACTTCGACGAGCCCGGTGCCGTGGTGCACGTGGCGTTCGCCGACCCTTACTGCCCCAACGGCCGCGCAGTCGCACTCGCGGCCGGGCGCGCCCGCGACCTGCCGGTGGTCGACGGCGGCACGCTCGTCGTCGTCAACGGGCCCCGCTTCTCCACCCGCGCAGAGTCGCTGTGGCACCAGGCCCAGGGCTGGTCGGTCGTCGGCATGACAGGGCTGCCCGAGGCGTCGCTCGCGCGCGAGCTGGCGCTCTGCCTCACGTCGGTCGCGCTGGTGACCGACCTCGACGCTGGGCTCGAGCACGGCCAGGGGGTCACCCACGACGAGGTGCTGCGGGTGTTCGCGGAGAACATCGACTCGGTGCGCGACCTACTCGTAGACGCCGTCGGTCAGCTCCCCCCGGCGGACGCCGACTGCACGTGCCGCCACGCGCTCGACGGCCAGAAGCTGCCCTTCGACCTGCCGTGAGCAGCGTCAGCCGCGAGAGCGACCCGATCGGGCGGTGGCTGCGTGACCTCGTGCGAGCGGCGCAGTGGCACCGGCGGCTGCTCGCCGGGGGGCTGCTGGCGGGTGCGATGGCCTTCGGCCTGCACGCCCTCGCTCCCCCGCCAACGCCGACCGTCGCGGTCGTGTCGGCGACCCGTGACCTTCCCGCCGGCGCCCGGCTGGGCGAAGCAGACGTCACCCTCGCCCGGCTCGATCCACGATCTGTCCCCGACGGGGCCCTCCCGCGGCTCGCTGTCGCGCTCGCCGGGACGGTCGTCTCGGCCGTACGCCGGGGAGAGGTGCTCACCGACGTCCGCCTGCTCGGCTCCGGGACGCTCGACCGGCTCGGACCCGGGCTGGTCGCGACGCCAGTGCGCATCGCGGACTCCGAGTCGGTCGGCCTCCTGCGACCGGGCAGCGTCGTGGACGTGCTCGCGGCCGGTGCGGCCGAGGGCGCCAGCGCAGGTGAGGCGCGGCTGGTGGCCGCCGCGGTG
>JAJAZD010000116.1 GCA_026785945.1 Pseudonocardia sp.
CCGCGACCTGGCTCGGGGTGGCCGCCGCGCTCGGTCTGGGCATCGCCGGCCTGACGGTGCTGCTCCCGGCCTGGCGCGACCTGCGCGGCGCCACCGTCTCCGCCGGCCGCGGCGCGCACCTGCGCCCCCGCCCGGTCTGGTGGATGCGCTACGGGCTCGATGTCGTGCTGCTCGCCCTGTCCGGGATCGTCTTCTGGTTCACCAGCCAGACCAACTACTCGCTCGTCCTGGCCCCGGAGGGCGTGCCGACGATCTCCGTGTCCTACTGGGCCTTCGCCGGGCCCGCACTGCTGTGGGTGGGTGTGGGCCTGCTGGGCTGGCGGCTGGTCGACCTGACACTTGGCCGGGGCCGGACACTGGTCGGGCGGGCTCTGCGACCGCTGGCGGGTGGGCTATCCCCGACCGTCGCCGGCACGCTCGCCCGCGGCCGCCGGCCGCTGGCCCGCTCGGTCGTGCTGCTCGCCCTCGCGCTGTCGTTCGCCGCGTCGACCGCGACGTTCAACGCCACCTACCGTCAGCAGGCCGAGGTCGATGCGAAGCTCACCAACGGCGCCGACGTCACCATCACCCAGTCACCGGGTGTGCGGGTCGGTCCGGACGCCGCGACCGGCATCGCCGCGATCCCCGGAGTGCGTGGGGTCGAGCCGATCCAGCACCGGTTCGGCTACGTCGGCGCCGACCTGCAGGACCTCTACGGGGTGCGCCCCTCGACCATCCCCGGGGTCACCGCGCTGCAGGACGCCTACTTCCAGGGCGGCACCGCCCGGGAGCTGATGGACACCCTCGCCGCGGCGCCGGACTCGATCCTGGTCAGCGCCGAGACCGTCAAGGACTTCCAGCTCCTGCCCGGTGATCTGCTCAACCTGCGCCTGGTCGACGGCCGGACCGGGCAGCTGGCCACCGTCCCGTTCCACTACGCCGGCATCGTGACGGAGTTCCCGACCGCGCCCAAGGACAGCTTCTTCGTCGCCAACGCCGACTACGTCGCCTCCGCGACCGGTAACGACGCCGTCGGCGCGTTCCTGGTCGACACCGGCGGGCAGGACACCGGTGCGGTGGCCGACCGGCTCCGCGCGCAGCTCGGCCCGTCGGCCACGGTGACCGACATCGCGAGTGCCCGCGGCACGATCGGCTCCAGCCTCACCTCGGTGGACCTGGCTGGGCTCACCCGGGTCGAGCTGGGCTTCGCGCTGGTACTGGCCGCCGGGGCCGGTGGTCTGGTGCTGGCGCTCGGGCTCGCCGAACGACGACGGTCCTTCGTCATCGCCCGCGCACTGGGAGCGAGCCCGGCCCAGCTGCGCGGGTTCGTACTCGGCGAGGCGGCTGTGCTGGCCGTCGGCGGACTCGCGATCGGCGCAGCGGGCGGCTGGGTGCTCTCCCAGATGCTGGTAGCCGTGCTCACCGGAGTGTTCGACCCGCCCCCGTCGACGCTGGCGGTGCCATGGACCTACCTGCTGGCCATCGCGGCGCTGACCGTCGCCGCGATCGGGCTCGCCGCGGCCGGGGCCGTCCGGCTGGCCCGCCGGCCCGCCCTCGACGTGCTGCGCCAGCTCTGAGCGTGCTGTGTCCGACCTGACCCGACCCGACCCGATCGGCGACACATGGATCTCATCGCCATCGCCCAGGGACTGACCGGACCCGCGGCCTACGCGGCGGTCGGCGGGTTCGCCCTGCTCGAGTCCGCGGCGTTCGCCGGGCTGATCGTCCCGGGGGAGACCGCGATGCTGCTCGGCGGTGCCCTCGCCGGGCTCGGCCAGGTCAGCTTGCCACTCATGATCGCCGCTGCGATCGTGGGAGCCGTGCTGGGTGACCTCGTCGGGTACGGCATCGGCAGCAGCTTCGGGCCGCGCCTGCGAACCGGCGTGCTGGGCCGGCTGGTCGGTGCGCAGCGCTGGGACCGGGCGGACGACCTGATCCGCTGCCGCGGTCCGGCGGCGGTGTTCCTGGGCCGGTGGATCGGCCTGGCCCGGGCGCTTGTCCCGGCCGTCGCCGGCGCCACGGGGACGGTGCCACCGTTGTACCGGAGCCCGTGCCGCCGGTGCCGACGGCGAGGCCCTGGTCGTGTGCCGGGAGCTGCGACGGATCGCCCCGCGGGTGGCGGTCGTCGCCCTCGTCGACCCCGACCGGCCGGAGTCGGTCATCGCACTGCTGGACAGCGGTGCCGACGACTCCGTCACCGTGCCGTTCCACCCGGACGAGGTGGTGGCCCGGCTTCGCGCGCACCTGCGGCGCCGGGCTCAGCACGACACGGGGATGGTCGGGACGCCCGGCGGGCGCCAGAACCGGTGAGTGGTTGGTCTGGCTGGTGAACCAGGAGACGATCCGGGCCTGGGCGAGCAGCACGATGTCGAGCCCGTGCCGAGTCCACCAGCGCATCTGGGCTCTGCGGAAGACGGCTGCCGGTCGATGCGGGTTGTCATCAACGGTCGGCCCCGGCCGACGGCCGGTGCACGTCACCCCGCCCCCCGTGCAACCCGCCGGCGCATCACGTGGGCGTCAACGCCCGGGCCATCGCGGTGAACCTCCCCAGGAACGTCGGCAGCCCGGCGATCAGGTACAACCAGGCTCCGACCTGCTCGCCGAACCGCTGGTAGCCGGTCGAGAATCATGGGATCTCCCGCAGTGCGGCAGTGCAAGCGATCGGCTTGTTCGGGATCCCGCAGGTCTTCGTGTCGCCCGGTACCGGCGGCGACTCCCGCCCGCCAGGCGACCCGATCGCCCGGCGGGCGGTTCCAAGGCGACAACGGGTCCCTGAGGGGCGAAGACGTGCCCATCGGTACCGCGAACGGGAGCGGCGCGCCAGGTGCGCCGCGCTTCGGCGCCGGGTGCTCGTCGGCAGCGCGATGGCCTGGCTCCGCCGGGTTCGGGGCATCGATGGGAGTCGGTGTCCTGGTCGACGCCGCCCGTCGCAGGCCGCCTGAGTTCAGTGTCCGCACAGCCTCGTCGACGCACGATCGAGTCGGAGCCCGTGACCGTGCCGGCCGTGCGGCCGACCGACCGCACGTGGATTCCGCCGTGCTGGGCTCGCAGCCTGTCCCCTGGGGGCGCGCGCCCGGCCCCCGAGTCTGTCGTGTGCCTCGGCGCCTGTCCCACGATGTGCGACGACGCGGTCAGACAGACGCGACCGAACCATCCCGAGGAGACCGATGACGAACGTCCGATCCGGAACCCCAGAGCACCCGGTGGTGGCTCTCCTGCGCGAGCACCGCACCGTGAACCTCCAGCTCCGAACAGCCGACGCGATCACCCGGTTCGCCGGCTCGATGTCCTTCGTCTACCTCCACATCGTCGCGTTCACCGTCTGGATGCTCGTGTTGGAGCAGAGCCCCTGGCCGACGCTGACGCTCGTCGTGTCCCTCGAAGCGATCTTCCTGTCGACGTTCGTCATGATCGGGCAGAACCGGGCGGCCGCCTTCCAGCAGGCCAAGGCCGACCACGACTTCGTCGAACAGGAGACCGAGCTGAAGACCAACACCGAGCTCACCAGGGAGATCCACGCTCTCACGACCGCGCTGCACCGGCGCGCTTTCGATGCCCCGAAGTAGGAGGTGGTCGCAGGGTCTGGGAACAACATACGCCCAGGGGTATGTTGGGTCTGGTGGACGTGGCGACGTGGAGATGACTCCCGCCCTGGTGGGTGATGCGTTGGTGCGGCTGCGCCGGGCCAACGGGCAGTTGGCCGGTGTGATCCGGGCGATCGAGGAGGGCGGGGACTGCGCCGAGGTGCTGACCCAGCTCGCCGCGGTCTCCCGTGCGCTGGACCGGGCCGGTTTCAAGATCGTGGCCAGTGGGATGCGGCATTGTCAGGCGGCGCGGGATCGCGGTGAGCAGCCGCCGATGACCGAGGCCGAGCTGGAGAAGCTGTCCCTGGCCTGAGTCCCCCTTGTGCTGAGTAGCCGGCGGAGGTGAGCGGCGCCCCACCGGCGCGACACTGTGTTCGCCAGATACCCCCGGGGTACATGAGTGGTGGAGGTGAGGTGTGCTGCTGTGTCAGGCCATCAACGTGCTGGCCGAACACTGCCCGTCCCGGGGAAATCTCAGGGGCCACCGCCCGCCGGACGCTGGCGGACCGTGCCGTCATGGCGGTGGGGAGTGGGAGGAGCGGCCACGACGCCGCGGTGATCAGCCGCCAGCTGCACCGCGCCGGACCTCTTCGCGCGGGAGATCAGGGCCGGCCCCTGGTCGGCGGTGGTCACCAGCGCGCCCGGCGGCGAGTGGGCAGCGCGCCGGGCCCGCTGGTCGTCGGTAAGTCCGGCCCGCCGGGCCAGCCGACGCAGGACCCCGCCGGATCGGCTGGACGCGGTGACGGCTGCTCGGCGGGTGTCGGAGACCTCGTGGCACCGGCGGCACGGGCGGCCGAACGGGGCGCACAGCGCGGCGGGAGCAAACTGCCTGCCGCACAGGGCCAACAGCGTGGGTTGGTGACAGGCCACTCGGTCCTCGGGCACGAGATGCGCGGCCCCGGTGTACTGATCGGCAACCAACACAACGATCTGCGGCGCCCGGTCATCGCTCACATCCAGCCGTGCACCACGGCCAGTTCGGCCATGGCGCCGACCAGATGATCTTGCCGCAGGCGCGGCCGAGCCCGAGTAGGTGGAATGGCTGACGATCAAGGTGTGTCCCCTTCGTGCACGTGCCGCCCGGATCTCGTGGCTGGCCGCGAAGCGATGCAGCGGTGCTGACCATCGCCGCGAAGTACGCAAGTTCGTCAGAATATTCGCAGGAAATTTCCATGATCGAAGCCCCAGCGATGCTTAGTGCCCGGCAACGCTGCGTGCGAGACTGCGCCGCATGTCAGACACTCCGACCGCGCAGCGGCTCCAGCTCGGCCGCGAACTCGTGGTGCTCCGGGAGCGCGCAGGTGTGTCACGCGAGGCCGTAGCCGAAGCCCTGATGTGCTCGCCCTCGAAGGTGAGCAAGGTCGAGCACGGCAAGGCGGCGCTGTCCGCGCTGGAGGTCCAGACGTTGCTCCGGCTCTACGGGCTCCCGGAGGGCAGCGAGCAGGAAGATCGGATCGTCGCCATCGCGGACAGTGCCCGGAAGCGCTCGACGCTACGAGTGCCGGAGTGGGTACGGGCCTACGTCGGCCTGGAGGCGAACGCCGTCGAGATCCAGACATTCGAGATCGACCTCGTCCCGGGCCTGCTCCAGACCGAGGCGTACACCCGCGCGGTGGCGATGGCCGCCAACGCCGCTCGCAACCCGGCGGAGGTGGAACGGCTCGTGTCGATCCGTCGCGAGCGACAGACCCGGCTGTTCGGTGACAATCCACCACAGCTGTCGGTGATCTTGCATGAGGCGGCGCTGCGCATCGTCGTGGGCGGACCGGACGTGATGCGCGAGCAGCTCGCGCAGCTCATCGAACTCCCCCGGCTTCCGGGCGTGTCACTGCACGTGCTGCCGTTCTCGGTCGGCGCCTACGCGTCGATGGGAGCCACGTTCTCGATCTTGGGTCTCCCCGGCGGGGAGCGGGTGGTTTACCTGGAGAAGCTGTGGTTGGCCGACTACGTGGACAAGGCGGCGCAGGTCGGGGCCTACACTCAGTTGTGGGACAGCCTCTTCGCCTCCGCGCTCGACACCACGAGTTCGGCGGCCAGCATCAAGAAGGTCATGGGTGAGCTGTGATGATCGACCCGAGCGCGCTGAGCTGGAGGAAATCCAGTTACTCGAACGGTCAGGGCGGCAACTGCGTTGAGGTCGCAGACCTCCTTGAGGGCGGCCGGGCCGTGCGCGACACGAAGGACAACGGTGTCGGTCCGGTGCTGCTGTTCACCGCCCGTGAGTGGCAGGCGTTCGCCGCGGGCGTCCGCAACGGCGAGTTCGACTGAACACCCCGGCCGTCCCGGCGTTGTGGTGAACCCTGGAGCGTGCGACGAGCCTTCGTCGAACTGAACTCAGCTGGTAGATCGGCGACGCCGCGTCACAGTGGTACGGCTTGAGATCATGAGCGCTGACAGGACGCCCGGTGTAGATGCAGTTAGCGCCGCCCCGGGGGCCGCAGCCCGAAGGCGGCCAAGGCCCCAAGCGTCGCAGGTGCGACGGCGGAGTCGGTGTCGGGAGGGACCGGGGGCTGGATCTCGCCGAGCCGTCGAGTCGACACCGGCCGCCGATGACCGAACCGAGCACGGACGAGCAGGAAGGAAGTCTGCCGTGATTGATGTTGAGGTAATCGAGACCGCGTCGCTGGGGATCGCAGCTACCTGGCCACCGACGGTGAGGTCGCGGTGGTGGTCGACCCGCAACGGGACGTGGACCGGCTGATCGCCCTGACCGGACGGCTCGGGGTGCGGATATCGCACGTGGTGGAGACCCACGTGCACAACGACTATGTCTCCGGCGGCCTGGAGCTGGCCCGCCTGACCGGCGCGGCCTACGTGATGTCCGGCGCCGACGAGGTGGGGTTCGACCGCACCGCGGTGGCCAACGGGGACGTGCTGAAGGTATCGGCGGGGCTGCGGTTGTGGGTGCTGGCCACCCCCGGGCACACCTTCCACCACCTGTCCTACGTGCTGGAGGGCCGCGACGGGGTGCAGGGGGTGTTCACCGGCGGGTCGCTGCTCCACGGCACCACCGGGCGCACCGACCTGCTCGGCGGCGAGCACGCCGAGGACCTCGCCCGTGCCCAGCACGCCTCGGCGCGCACCCTGGCTGATGCGTTGCCGGCGGATGCGCAGGTGTGGCCCACGCACGGGTTCGGCAGTTTCTGCACCGCCAGCCCCGCCTCGGGGGACGACTCCACGGTGGGCCAGGAGCAGCAGGTGAACCCGGTGGGCACCGAGTGCGACACCTCGCACGTCCGGGGCGCGGTGCACGTGCCGCTGCCCGAGCTCCCGCGGCGGCTCGGCGAGGTGCCTGACGGGGTGGTGTGGGTGCACCGCGGCAGCGGCTACCGCGCCGCCGCGGCCGCGTCACTGCTGGCCCGCGCCGGGCGCACGGTGGTCGTCATCGACGACAGCTACGGCGACGCCGAGAACGCCGGGGTGCCCCTGACCACCGACAACTGACCCCGCAACCGAGTACCGGCCCCTGTACCTCGCCTACCCGGACCCCCGGCGCTGCCGGCGATCGGCAACGCGATCGGTCGCGCGTATCTGCCCGACATCACCACGCGGCAGGCCACCCGGCTCGCGCGGCGGCTGATCGCGTGAGGGGTCCGGCTCGTGCGGGCGGGGGTTCGAGCCGGTAGCCGTAGCCGCGGACGGTGACGATGCGCGGCAGGTCCGGGTACTCCGTCAGCCGCTTGCGCAGCACCGCGATGTGGACGTCGAGGGTCTTCGTCGAGCCGAACCAGTGCTCGTCCCACACGTCGGTCATCAACGTCTCGCGGGTGATCGCGACGTCGGGCTCGGTGGCGAGGCGGAGCAGCAGGTCGAACTCCTTGCGGCGCAGGCCGAGATCCCGGTCCTCGACCGTAACTCGCCGGCTCGTTGAATTAATGGTCAGCGCCCCGATGTGGACGACCGCGGTGGCCGGGTCGTCTGAGGCCCGGCGCCGGAGGTGGGCGCGGATCCGGGCGTGCAGTTCGGCCAGGCCGATCGGTTTGACGATGTAGTCGTCGGCCCCGGCGTCGAGGCCGACGACGACGTCGATCCCCTCGCCGCGTGCGGTCAGCATGACCACGACCGCCGCGGGGAGCGTCTGGCGCAGCCGGCGGCACACCTCGACCCCGTCGAGGTCGGGCAGGCCCAGGTCCAGCAGCACCAGGTCGTACTCGGCCGCTGATGCCGCGGCCAGCGCGCCGGCGCCGCTGCGCTCCCAGGACACCTGGTGGCCCTGAGCGCCCAGGCTCCGCAGCAGCGCCTCGCCGATGGTCTCGTCGTCCTCGACGACCAGCACACGCGTGGGCTGTGACGGTCGCCCGGTCGATTCCATCGTCGTCTGAGCCCTGCCCGCGGTCACAGGCCGACGACGAGCTGGCGCAGCAGCACCACGCCCAGGAACACCGCGGTGAAGGCCAGGTCGATCCCGACCCCCCCGATCCGAGGTGTCGGCAACACCCGCCGCACCGGCGCCAGGACCGGTTCGGTCAGGGCGTGGGTGAGCCGCCGGGCCGTTCGGCGCCACGGCGCCTCCGGACCGCCGGCCAGCACCCCGACCCAGTCCACGACCATGCGGGCCACCAGGACGATCTGGAACAGCAGCAGGACGGTGCCCAGCACAAGACCGATCGTCGACATCGCGGTTCTCCCTTCACGGTGATGGGTCGATGGTGACCCGAGCCGGTTGAGAGGACGCTGAACGCCGTCTGGCCGGGTTTCCTTTCCCCTAACCCGCGGCTGGGATCCGTCGAACCCACGCACTCCTAGCGTCGCCGCCATGACGACCACGATGCCCCCTCCCACCCGGGCCCCGGTCCCGCCCGGCCCGGGACCCCGCCACCGCCGACCACGCCGGATCCGGGCTCGGGTGATCGCTCTGCTCGTCGCGCTGGCGATGGTCTGGCCGACCGTGTCCTACGCGCGTGCCCTGACCTACCCCGGCGACGCGAGCTTCCTGGTCCGCAGCGTCGAATGGGTCCGCGACCACAGCGGTGGGGGCCTGGTGGACACCGTGGAGAACTGGTGGTTCGCCCAGGGCCCCACCGGCCCGCCCGATCCGGCGAGCGTGCCCGCCCCCGCCCCCGCCC
>JAJAZD010000117.1 GCA_026785945.1 Pseudonocardia sp.
CCCGGGCCCGCCGCGCGCGGACGGCCGCGGCGCGCTTGGGGGCGGGGGTGGACAGAGGCGCCAGCGGGGCCGCCCACGACGCCTCCCGCGCGCTCAGCGCGGCGTGGAACTCGGCGGGCGGGACGCCGAAGCGGGACGGGTCGCCGCCCACCTCGTTGAGCGCCACGAATCGGTTCCACCGGTAGAATGTGGTGTCCTCGACGCCCTTGGCCATCACCATGCCCGACGTCTGCTGGACGCGCGTGGCGAGCTCACCACCCGGCTCGGCCAGCATCGCGGAGTGGATGGTGTCGAGGACGTCGGCCAGGTCCGGACGGTGCGTGCGCGCCACCGATACCGCCGTGTCGAGCGCCACCCGACCCTCGGGCAGGTAGCTGCGGTAGACCGGGAAGCCGCAGAGCAGCTCCGCGACGGCTGCGCGCACCCGCTCCGCGGCGGGACCGGCATCCTGCTCCGGCGCGGCGGCGGGTAGCGGCACCGAGGCCGCGATGCGGCCGACATCCGCGGCCAGGATCGTGCCCGCCACCTCGAGGCGCGCGGCGTGCTCGGCAGCGTGCAGGGATACCTTGGCCCCGATGTGCTCGGCTGCGAACTGGGTGAGCAGACCCGCGCCGGACGGGTCGATGAACACCCCTTGGATCTCGCGCAGTGCCTCGTACCCCGAGGTTCCGTCGACCGGCCACGACGGCGGGATCTCCTCGCCGACACCGAGGATCTTCTCCACGAGCAGCCAGCGGTCGGGCCCGATGGCGCCGCGCAGGCGCCGGGCGTAGGCACCCGGGTCCGACAGGCCGTCGGGATGGTCCACGCGGATGCCGTCGACATCGCCGTCGGCCACCCAACGCAGCACCTCGCGGTGGGTGGCCTCGAAGATCTCCGGGATCTCGACGCGGACTGCCGCGAGCGTGGACACGTCGAAGAACCGCCGGTAGGTGAGTTCGGCCGCGCCGCGCTTCCACGACACGAGCCGGTAGTGCTGGCGCTCATGCACCTCCTGTGCGGTGCCCCCGCCGGTTCCGGGGGCGATGGGTACGGAGTGCTCGTAGTAGCGCAGCTCCGTCCCGTCGTCGGACAGCGAGAGCTCCGAGACCGCCTTCTCCGCGCCGCCGCCGTCCGTGTCGTCGGCCAGGATCGGGAGCAGGACCGGACCCGCGTCCCAGTCGATGTCGAAGTGGCCTGCGTACTCGGAGCCACGGCCGTGGCGCAGGACGTCCCACCACCAAGGGTTGGTCTTCGGCACGTCGACACCGAGGTGGTTGGGGACGATGTCGAGCACGAACTGCAGACCGTGCGCGCGCACCGCCACCACCAGCGCCCGACGGCCCTCCTCGCCCCCCCGCTCGGCGGAAACCCGGGTGGGGTCCACCACGTCGTACCCGTGGTTGGAACCCGCACCCGACTCCAGCAGCGGCGAGGTGTACAGCGCCCCGACCCCGAGGGCGTCGAGGTAGGGCAGGAGCTCCACGGCGTCGGCGAAGGTGGTGTCCGCGGAGAACTGCAGCCGGTACGTCGAGCCGGGCGCGCTCCCGTTCACGCCCCGTTCGGTCATGGCGTGCTCATCTCCATCCGCTGGAGCACCAGAAGGGAACGGCCGGGTACGGCGTGCAGGGCGCCGGCAGCGACCCTGGGCGGGTCGGCCGCCACCACCCCGGGCGCGTTGGACAGCGTGGTCACCTCACCCGCGGCGGTGTCCACGACGATCGCCCACTTCGAGCCGTACCGCGCGCCGGGCAGGGTCACCTCGATGTCCTCGTAGTGGGCGTTGAGACAGACCAGGAACGAGTCGTCGGTGACACGGTCCCCACGGGGGTCGACGTCGGCGATGCCGTCGCCGTTGAGGAAGACGGTGACGCACTTGCCGAAGCCCGAGTCCCAGTCCTGCTCGGTCATCTCCTGGCCGGCCGGGGTGAACCAGGCGATGTCGGCCAGTGCGGTGTCGGCGCGGCGCCGCGTGCCGATCGGGCGTCCGGCGAAGAAGCGGCGCCGTCGGAACACGGGGTGACCGTGGCGCAGGGCCACGACCCCGGCGGTGAACCCGACCAGCCCGGCGTTCTTGCCCAGGAGCGACCAGTCCATCCACGATATCTCGCTGTCCTGGCAGTAGACGTTGTTGTTGCCCTGCTGCGTGCGGCCCAGCTCGTCGCCGTGCAGCAGCATCGGGACGCCCTGGCTGATCATCATCGTCGCGATGACGTTGCGCTGCTGACGGGCCCGCATCTCGAGGATCGCGGCGTCGTCGGTCGGGCCCTCCACCCCGCAGTTCCACGAGCGGTTGTGGCTCTCGCCGTCCTTGTTGTCCTCACCGTTCGCCTCGTTGTGCTTGTCGTTGTAGGAGACGAGGTCGGCGAGGGTGAAGCCGTCGTGCGCGGTGACGAAGTTGATCGAGGCGTAGGGGCGGCGGCCGTCGTCCTGGTAGAGGTCGGAACTGCCGGTGAGCCGCGCGGCGAACTCGCCGAGCGTGCCGGGCTCACCCCGCCAGAAGTCGCGCACCGTGTCGCGGTACTTGCCGTTCCACTCCGTCCACAGCGGCGGGAAGTTGCCCACCTGATAACCGCCGGGGCCGACGTCCCACGGCTCCGCGATCAGCTTCGCCTGGCTGATCACCGGGTCCTGCTGGACGAGGTCGAAGAACACCGAGAGCCGGTCGACGTCGTAGAACTCGCGCGCGAGGGTGGAGGCGAGGTCGAACCGGAAGCCGTCGACGTGCATCTCGGTGACCCAGTACCGCAACGAGTCCATGATCAGTTGCAGGGTGTGCGGGTTGCGCACGTTGAGTGAGTTGCCGGTGCCGGTGTAGTCCATGTAGTACCGCGCGTCGTCCTCGACCACCCGGTAGTAGGCGTGGTTGTCGATGCCGCGCATGGACAGCGTCGGGCCCATGTGGTTGCCCTCGGCGGTGTGGTTGTAGACCACGTCGAGGATGACCTCGATGCCCGCGTCGTGCAGGTCGCGCACCATCGCCTTGAACTCCTGCACCTGGCTGCCCGGCCGGCTGCCCCGCATCGCGTAGCCGTGGTGCGGGGCGAGGAACGCGATCGTGTTGTAGCCCCAGTAGTTGGACAGGCCCTTCTGCTGGAGATGGTGGTCGTCGAGGAACTCGTGCACCGGCATGAGCTCGACGGCCGTGACGCCCAGGTTCCTGAAGTGGTCGATCATCGCCGGGTGCGCGAGGCCGGTGTAGGTGCCGCGGAGCGCCTCGGGGATCTCCGGGTGCGCGATCGTCAACCCGCGGACGTGAGCCTCGTAGATCACGGTCTCGTTGTAGGGGATCTTGGGCGCGCGGTCGCTCGCCCAGTCGAAGTACGGGTTGACCACCACGGACTTCGGCACGAACGGCGCCGAGTCGACGTCGTTGCGACCGTCGGGATCGACGAAGGGGTAGCCGAACACGGCCTCGTCCCACTTGACCGGGCCGTTCACCGCCTTCGAGTACGGGTCGACGAGCAGCTTGTTCGGGTTGCACCGGAGGCCCGACGCGGGGTCGTGCGGGCCGTGGACCCGGTAGCCGTAGAGCTGGCCCTGTTCGACTCCGGGCAGGTAGCCGTGCCACACGAAGCCGTCGACCTCGGTGAGCGGGACGCGCGACTCCTTGCCTCGCTCGGTGAACAGGCACAGCTCAACCCGTTCGGCGACCTCGGAGAAGATCGCGAAGTTCGTCCCGGAGCCATCGTAGGTGGCGCCCAGGGGATAGGCGTGGCCCGGCCACGGCAGCATGGGGTCCTCCAGAACATCGTCGTGATCGGGCAGGTCGTGATCGGGGCAGGTCGTGATCGGGCGCATCATCGCTCGGGTCGCGGCCCGCCGCAGGAGGCTACCGGGGGACCTCGACAGCCCGCCGGATGCGACGGTCCGGTGGAGCCGAACGCGAGGTCAGGCCAGGTGGGCTCGACCTGCACCTACGGCCCGTCGAAGTCGTCGGACAGGACCACCACCGAGGCACTGCCGTGCCGGGCGACGTTGGCCGACTTGGCCCGTCCCGGGTACGTCGCGATCACGACGCGGCCCTGCTGGTCGACCCCGGCCGTGACCGGCGACCCCTGCCGTCCGCCGTCCCGGCGCGCGGTGAGCAGGATCATCCTGTGACGCGACCGCAGGAATGCGGTGAGCTCGTCACGGTCGACGGTGGTGTTCGTCGCGATGCTTCGGGACATGATCACCAGCGTAGCGATAGTGTCCGAGGCAATGAGCACCGTGTTCACGAGGATCATCGCCGGCGAGCTGCCCGGGCGATTCGTCTGGGCCGACGACCGGGCGGTCGGTTTCCTCTCGATCAACCCGCTGGGCCCGGGCCACACCCTGGTCGTGCCCCGCGCCGAGGTCGACCAGTGGATCGACGCCGACGCCGACCTTCTCGCCCACCTGACCTCGGTCTCGCAGGCGATCGGCCGGGCGGTGCGGGTGGTGTGGCAGCCGCCGCGCGTCGGGGTCGTCGTCGTCGGGTTCGAGGTCCCGCATTTGCACCTGCACGTGTTCCCGGCCTGGCGGATGGCGGACTTCGACTTCCGCAACGCCGCCACTTCCGTCGACGACGCCGAGCAGGACGGCCACCGCGACGCGCTGCGGGCCGCGCTGCGCGACGCCGGGCATCACGCGCAGGTGCCGCGGTGACGGGCGGCTGATCCCCCGTCCGGGGCCGCCCGATCGGCCCGCCCTCGCCGCGGCCGGTGCGCCATCGGGCGGCGGCCGAGCGAAACGCTGACCACGCGCACACGGCTGCCTACGCTGGGTCCACCGGCCGCAGCGGAACCAGGCCGAAAGGGCGGGACCCGATGAGCGGTGTCGATCCGGCTGACGGTGTCGGGTCGGGCGGTGTCGGGTCGGGCGGCGGGGGGTTCGGTCAGGTCTTCCGCGTCCCGGCGTTCCGCGCGATCTGGGCGGCCGAGCTGTTCTCGGTGGCCGGCGACCAGGTCGCCAGGGTCGCGCTCGCCGTTCTGGTCTACGGCCGGACCGGGTCGGCGGCGTGGGCGGCCACGACCTACGCCCTGACGTTCCTGCCGGCCCTGGTCGGTGGGGTGCTGCTCGCCGGCCTCGCCGATCGCTTCCCGCGCCGAGACGTGATCATCGTCAGCGACCTCCTGCGGGCCGTCCTCGTCGCGGTGATGGCGATCCCACAACTCCCGCTGTGGCTGCTCTGCGGCATCCTCGTCGTCGTCGTGCTGCTCCACTCGCCGCACTCCGCGGCGCAGGGCGCGCTCATGCCCGAGATCCTCCGTGGCCGGTTGTACGAGCGGGGGCTCGCCGTCCGGCAGATGACGGCGCAGACCGCGCAGCTCGTGGGCTTCGCGGGCGGCGGGCTCCTGGTGGCCGCGATCAGTCCGTCGGTGGCCCTGCTCCTCGACGCCGCGACGTTCGCGCTGTCCGCCGTCCTGATCCGGTCGGGCGTCCCCGACCGGTCGCGACCCGTCCCCGACCGGGCGCACCACCCGGCCGGTGGCTACCGCGCCGCGGTGAGGGGCATCGTCGACATCGCCGCCGACCCGAGGCGTCGGGCACTCGTGCTGCTCGCCTGGCTCGTCGGCTGTTACGTGGTCCCGGAGGCACTCGCAGCGCCGTACGCAGCCGAGATCGGCGCCGGGCCCTCCGTGGTCGGGATCATGATGGCCGCCGACCCGCTCGGCAGCGTGATCGGGGCATGGCTGTTCATACGGTTCGTGCCGGCCGACGTGCGCGAACGCATCGTCGGTGTCCTGGCCGTGGCCGCCGGCCTGCCGTTGATGCTGATGTTCCTACGACCCGAGGTCCCGGTGACCCTGCTGCTGTGGGGCGTATCGGGAATGTTCTCCACCGCCTACCTGCTGCAGACCCAGGCCAGTTTCGTACGGGCCACGCCCGATGCCGGACGCGGCCGCGCGATCGGCGTGGCGGCGTCCGGCATCATCGCCGGGCAGGGTGTGGCGGTCTTCCTCGGTGGCCTCCTCGCCGACCTGTGGAGCCCGTCGACCGCGATCGTGATCTTCGGGGCGATCGGCGCCCTGCTCGCGCTCGGTGGGACCGTGGCGTGGGCCCGCGCAGCCGGTGGAAGGGATTCCTCCGTCGCGATCTGGGCCCACGCCGACGCCACTTCCAGCCCGAGTGGCTCCTGAGTACGGCCCGGAGAGTCACGCCCATGACCGCGCCGCTGCGCCGATCCGGTGGCGGTGGCGGTGGGGTCAGTGGGGTCAGTGGGGTCAGTGCCATTCTTTGCCGCGCACGAGGTGCTCCTTTCGGTGTGTGGTGTGGTGGGTGGTGGTGGGGTTAGTGCCATTCCTTGCCGCGCACGGGGTGCTCCTTCCGGAGTGTCGGTCGATGACTGTGAGAGATCATCGAAGTCGAACGTATCGTGATCGGTGATCTCTGCACCGCGCGAGCACCGAATCAGGGTTTCACGGGAGCCCACCGAGGGCGGGCGGAGCACTCGGGCTTCGATGTGTTCGGAGCCCGGATTGGGCATCCGGATGCAGCAGAACACCCGAATGGCTCGCCTGCTGATCCTCCGACACGGTCCACTGCTGCCGACCGGCCTGCGTACGGCCCCGAGGGCGCTCGGACTGCTGACACCCGCGGCTGGGATGGACTACGATCGCGGGGGCCCGACGACTGGATGACGTAGGTGCGAATGTCCGACAACGATCAAGGGAAGCCTTGGCGATTCCCTGTACCGGGCGTTCTGTCTCTCCGGACCTGGACGCTGTGGAGCCTCCCCCCCTCTCTCGTGATCTCCGTCATCACAGTGGAGGTCACCATTCTGTCACTGGTCGGGTTGGGAGCGATGTCCGCCGGGCTCCCCTCGGACGCGGAGATCCGCGCAGGAGTGTTGGTCGGCGTCCTCGGCATTGCACACACGGAAGCCGTACGCAACGTCGAGCGGGTGCGTCGTCGCGTGATGGTGGAGGATCTGCACATCAACCTCGGCTCGGTGTGGTTCTTCGCCGGAGCCGTTCTGCTCTCGCCGACGCTCGCGGCAGCCTGTACCGCGGTCGTCCACGTCCACCTGTGGTGGCGGGCGGATGGTGCCCGGACTCCCCTGTACCGGCAGATCTTCAGTACGTCCTCACTGGCGATGGCGAGCTTCGCCGCCTCCGCGGCGATGACCTACGCGGCGGGCTCGGTCGGATCCGCGGCGCGGCTCGGCCAGGACATAGTGCCGGTGCTCGTGCTGGGAATGTTGGTTTTCGCGACGGTCAACACCGCCCTCGTCGCGGGAGCCATCGCCGTGAGCAGCCCTGGATCGAAGATCGAACAGCTCGTGGGTGATTGGGACGAGAACCTGCTCGAACTCACCACTCTTTGTCTCGGTGCACTCACCGCCGCCGCCATCGTGATCAATCCTTGGCTGGTGGGTTTCGCGATCCTGCCGCTTCTGATGCTGCATCGCGCGGTGCTCGTTCGCCACCTCCGGGAAGCGGCCACGATCGACGGCAAGACCGGGCTCCTCAATGCGGCCGCCTGGCACACACAGGCTCAGCGAGCGTTGCGACGCGTCGTGCGCAGTACGCAACCGCGCGCTGTGCTCGTTCTCGACCTCGACCACTTCAAGACGGTGAACGACACGCACGGGCATCTCGCCGGCGATCATGTGCTCGCCGCGGTGGCCGGTGCACTGCGGGACGAGGTGCGCGACCGGGATCTCGTCGGGCGGTTCGGCGGCGAGGAGTTCGTGGTGCTGCTCTCCGGGTTGCAGAACGGTGGCGACGAGGAGTTCGAGGCCGTGGCCGAGCGGATTCGGGGTCGGATCGCGTCGCTCCGCGTCGAGATCCCCACGCCGGACGGTCCGTTGACGGTCTCGGGGCTGAGCATCTCCGTCGGAGGGGTCGTGTGCCCGCAGGACGGCGGCGATCTCCAGGACCTGCTGCAGATCGCCGACACGGCTCTGTACGCGGCCAAGCATGCCGGCCGGAACATGGTCCGGATGGGCCCGGCCCGTCACGCATCGCTGCCCCGCGTCGCGGGCGAACCGTCGGTCACACACCAACGAGGACCCGCGCAGTAAGTCACACGGAGTGACAAGTTCGAAGGAGGTCTACCCCGACGAGCGATGAGTTTCCCCCTGACACGCCGTCGGCCGATCACTAGCCTCGTTCGCATATTGCGGCACAGCGTTCGAGGGGGTCTCGTGGTGGACGAAATGGCGCTCCGCCCTTCTCCCGCAGGTCGGGGGTGGGCGCTGTGGAGCTTGCCGACCCGCGCTGTCGCGGTGGTGCTCACGGTGGAAGCAGTGGCCGTGGCCGTCGTGTTGTCCTCGGCC
The DNA here is from genome assembly GCA_026785945.1 of Pseudonocardia sp. Classification (GTDB taxonomy): domain Bacteria; phylum Actinomycetota; class Actinomycetes; order Mycobacteriales; family Pseudonocardiaceae; genus Pseudonocardia. The sequence goes on from JAJAZD010000117.1 coordinate 8,225, forward strand.
GCCACGCCCCTGCCCGGGGAGGCGGCGCTCGCCGTGTTCGTGGTGCTGCTGAGCGTGGTCCACACCGAGCTCGCCACCGGTATCGAACGCATCCGCAGGCGGACCGCCGCCACCTCCTACTTCGACCTCAGCTCCGTCTGGACCTTCGCCGCCGCCCTGCTGCTGCCCACGCTGCTGACCGCCGGGGTCGTCGTCGCGGTGTATACGCACCTCTGGCGGCGCGTCTGGCGTCCGGCCAAGGTGGCCCTGCACCGGCACGTCTACACGACGGCCACCGTCGTCCTCGCCGCCGCCGCGGCGCACGCTGCTGTCCGCTCGGTCGGCGGCCTGCCCGAGGGCCCCGACGACCTCGGCGGCATCCTCGCCATCGGGCTGGCCATCCTCGTCTACATCACGGTCAACACCACGCTCGTCGCCGGGGAGATGTCGCTGAGCAGCGGTCCCACCGGTCTCCGGGACCTGCTCGGGCGCCTGGACGACAACGCCCTCGAGATCGCGACGTTGTGCATGGGCGCGCTGGCCGCGGTCGCACTCACTGCGGCGCCGGGCCTGGTCGCGTTGGCGCTGCCGCCGATCCTGGTCCTGCACCGGGCCGTGCTGGTCCGCCATCTGGAGCAGGTGGCGAGCACCGACTCGAAGACCGGGTTGCTCACCAACGCGGCGTGGCGGACGGAGGCCGCACGCACCGTCGGCCGGGTGCAGCGTGCCAGCCGCGCCGTCGCGGTCCTGATCCTGGACCTCGACCACTTCAAGACCGTCAACGACGTCCACGGCCACCTGGCCGGGGACGACGTGCTGGCCGCGGTCGCGACCCAGCTGCGCACCGGGGTCCGCGAGCACGATGTCGTCGGCCGGTTCGGCGGCGAGGAGTTCGTCGTTCTGCTGCGCGACCTGCCCACGGGGCAGGCGGGACGCACGGAGATGTTCGCCGTGGCGGAACGCCTGCGTCGCCGGATCGCGGGCCTCGACGTGGTCGTGGACACCGCGGACGGCGTGTTGACCGTCAACGGCCTCTCGATCTCCGTCGGCGGCGCGGCGTTCCCGGCCGACGGCGCCGCCCTCGAACAGGTGATGAGAGTCGCCGACGCCTCGCTGTACGCGGCCAAGCGGGCCGGTCGCAACCTGGTGCGCATCGCGGGCCCCGCGGAGATCCCGACGCCGCGCAGCGGGAGCTGAGCACGCGAGCGCCGCGGATCACCCTGGCGTCGGGCCGCGGGTCGGGCCTTTCCGTAAGATGGGGCCGGTGACCGTGTTGCGATCCATCCGTGGCCCGGCCGACCTCAAGAGGCTCGGCAGTGATGCGCTCACGGCGCTGGCCGCCGAGATCCGCGCCGCGCTGGTGTCCTCGGTGTCCCGCACCGGTGGGCACCTCGGCCCGAACCTCGGGGTCGTCGAGCTGACCATCGCGTTGCACCGGGTGTTCGACTCCCCGCGTGACACGCTGATCTGGGACACCGGCCACCAGGCCTACGTCCACAAGATGCTCACGGGGCGTCAGGACGGCTGGGAGCGTCTCAAGACCTCCGGCGGGTTGTCCGGCTACCCGTGTCGCGCCGAGAGCGAGCACGACCACGTCGAGAACAGCCACGCGTCCACGTCGCTGTCGTGGGCCGACGGGGTGTCCCACGCGTACGCGCTGACCGGGCAGCAGCGCCACGTCGTTGCCGTGATCGGCGACGGCGCCCTGACCGGCGGCATGGCCTGGGAGGCGCTCAACAACATCGCGGCCGACCGTGGCCGCAACGTCGTCGTCGTCGTCAACGACAACGGCCGGTCCTACGCCCCGACGATCGGCGGGCTCGCCGACCGGCTGGCGTCGATGCGGCTGCAGCCCGGTTACGAGCGGGTCCTGGAGGCGGGCAAGCAGGCGCTCTCGCGGACACCGGTCGTCGGCGGCACCCTGTACGCCGGGCTGCACGCGTTCAAGGCCGGCGTGAAGGACGCGCTGAGCCCGCAGGAGCTGTTCTCGGACCTGGGACTGAAGTACATCGGCCCGGTCGACGGGCACGACATCGCCGCGATGGAGTCGGCGCTGCGCCGTGCACGCCACTTCAGCGGGCCGGTGATCGTGCACGCTGTGACCCGCAAGGGCAACGGCTACCCGCCCGCGGAGAACGACGAAGCCGAGCAGATGCACAGCGCGGCGGCGTTCGACCCGCAGACCGGGCTCCCGACCGGCGCGCCGTCGGTCGGCTGGACCGACGTGTTCGCCGACGAGATGGTCGCGCTCGGCCTACGCCGCCCGGACGTCATCGCCATCACGGCCGCGATGCTCGGTCCCACCGGGCTCGCCCCGTTCGCGCAGGCCTACCCGGATCGCTGCATCGACGTCGGTATCGCCGAACAGCACGCCCTCACCTCCGCCGCCGGGCTCGCCTCCGGGGGGTTGCACCCGGTGGTCGCGCTGTACTCGACGTTCCTCAACCGCGCCTTCGACCAGCTCCTCATGGACGTCGCCCTGCACGGCCAGGCCGTCACGCTCGTCCTGGACCGCGCCGGGATCACCGGCAGCGACGGGCCGTCGCACAACGGCATGTGGGACCTGTCGATCCTCGGGATCGTCCCCGGCATGCGCGTCGCCGCACCGCGGGACGCGGGCACGCTCCGCGAGGAGCTCGCCGAGGCTGTCGCGGTCGACGACGGCCCCACCGCGATCCGGTTCCCGAAGGGCGCGGTGATCGACGCGGTTCCCGCACTGCGCCGGGTCGGCGGCGTCGACGTGCTGCACGAGCCCGTGGCACCCGAGGAGTCGTCGGTGCTGATGGTGTGTGCGGGCGCGTTCGGTGAGCTGGGCGTCGCGGCGGCGCAGCGGCTCGCGCGCCAAGGTGTGGCGGTCACGGTCGTCGATCCGCGCTGGGTGCTGCCCGTACCCGGTGTACTGGTCGAGATGGCCGCCGCGCACCGGCTCGTCGTCACGGTCGCAGACAGCGGTCGCCACGGCGGGTTCGGCTCGGCGATGTCCGACGCGCTGCGCGCCGCCGAGTGCGACGTCCCGCTGCGCGACCTCGCGATCCCGCAGGAGTTCCTCGACCACGGGAGTCGCTCCGACGTGCTGGCCGCGGCCGGACTCACCGTGCAGGACGTCGCTCGCCGGATCACCGAGTGGGCGGCGGCGCAGTCCCGGGACCCGGTCGCCGAGCCCGCGACCGCGGAGACCACCGGGGAGCAGGCGCGCTGATGCGCATCCTCATCGTGGAGGACGAGCACGCGCTCGCCGACGCCGTTGCCCGCGGGCTGCGGCGCGAGGGCATGGCCGTCGACGTGGCCTACGACGGCGACACCGGCCACGAGAAGTCGGTGATCACCCGCTACGACGTCGTGGTCCTGGACCGTGACCTGCCCGGGATGGGCGGCGACGAGTTGTGCGCGGAGATCGTCGCATCCGGCACCACGACCAGGGTGCTGATGTTGACGGCCAGCGGCACGCTCGCCGACAAGGTCGACGGCCTGTCCCGCGGGGCCGACGACTACCTCGCCAAACCCTTCGACTTCCCCGAGCTGCTGGCGCGCTGCCGGGCACTGGGTCGCCGGGCGACCCCGGCCGCGCCTCCCATGCTCCTGGCCGGCGACGTCGCCCTGGACCCGGCCAAGCGCACCGTCGTGCGGGCCGAGCGCACCGTCGAGCTCACCCGCAAGGAGTTCGGCGTGCTCGAGGTGTTGCTCGCGGCGGGTGGGGCGGTGGTGAGCAGCGAGGAGCTGCTCGAGCGGGTCTGGGACGAGAACGCCGACCCGTTCACCACCACCGTCCGGGTCACGGTCATGACGTTGCGCAAGAAGCTCGGCGACCCCGGGGTCATCGAGACCGTCGTGGGCGCCGGCTACCGGGTACCGGCCGCGGGCTGATCAGGTGAGGGCCGGCCGCCGGACCGGGCTGCGCCCCCGGTTGACGCTGGTCAGCACCGTGCTCGTGGCCGTGGTCAGCGGGCTGCTGCTGTGGCTGGGCTGGCTGCTGGTGGGTGGCGTCGCGCGGACCGGTCCCGCGCTGCCTCCGGGCAGCACCGTGCGGGTGGGGGACCGGGTGGTCCCCGCGGAACAGGTCAGTGAGGCGGTCGGCGCGGCCGCGCGCAGCCAGGTGCTCCAGGCGGGGCTGGTCGCCTTCCCACTGGTGGTGATCGCGGCGGCGGTCGTCTCGTGGTGGCTCGTGGGGCGTGTGCTCGACCCGCTGCACGCCGTCACCGCCACGGCACGTCGGCTCACCGTCGAGTCCCTGGACACCCGCACGGGCTTGCGCGGCGCCCGCGGCGAGGTCGCCGAGCTGGCCGCCGGTTTCGACGCGATGCTCGACCGGCTGCAGGCCGCGTTCGACGCGCAACGCCGGTTCGTCGCCAACGCCAGCCACGAGCTGCGCACCCCGCTGGCCGTACTGCGCACCGAGGTGGACGTGACGCTGTCCGACCCCGATGCGGACCTCGACGAGCTGCGGCGGATGGGATCGGTCGTGCGGACGGCCACGCGGCGTGCCGACGACCTCGTGGCCGGGCTGCTGCTGCTCGCCCGCACCGAGGGCACCGGACTCGCGGACGTGCGCCCGGTCGATCTCGCCGAGGTGGTGGTCCCCGCGCTGGCGGCGGTGCGGGCCGAGGCCGGGCGCCGTGCCCTGCAGGTGCAGGTGCGTACGACCCCCGCCCCGGCGCACGGCGACCCGGTGCTGCTGGAGCGGGTCGCGGGCAACCTGCTGGAGAACGCGGTGCGTCACAACGTCGTCGGCGGCTGGGTGGAGGTGTGTTCCGGGATCTCGGACGGGGCGTCGGAGCTGCAGGTCGCGTCCAGCGGCTCCGAGGTGCCCCCCGAGCGTGTGGCGGAGCTGTTCGAGCCGTTCCGCCGCGGCCCGGTCGAACGCACCGGTGCCGCTCCGGGCTCCGGGCTGGGCCTGTCGATCGTCCGCGCGGTGGTGCGGGCGCACGGCGGCACGGTGACCGCGGTCCCGGTGGCCGGCGGGGGCCTGAGCGTGACCGTGCGGCTACCGCCGCCCCCGGGTTGACCGGATCCCGGTCGGCTCGCGCGGAGGGTGGGCAGCAGGCGGTCGGCCAGCAGGGCGATCTGCCAGTCCCTCGCCCCGCCCGTGGCCAGCGCCGCCCCCACGTCGTCGTCGGTCGGTGGGGTCCAGCACAGACGTCGGAGCAGGTCGGGCTGCAGCAGGTTCTCCACCGGTATCCGGAGCTCCTCGCCGACCGCGGCCAGCACCGCGCGGGCGGCGGTGAGTCGCGCGGCGGCGTCCGGGTCACGGTCCGCCCAGCGCGCCACGGGGGGAGGGCCGTCCTGGGGAGGTGCCGGCCTGGGCAGCTCGTCACCGTCGAGCCCGGCGGCCTGGGCCAGGGCCGCGAACCAGTAGTTGGTCAGCTTGCGCTGCGAGCGGCCGCGGAACACCGGCATCGCGGCGAGCGCCTGCGCCGACTCCGGGGCGGTGACCGCGGCCTCGACGACGGCCGCGTCGGGCAGGACCCGACCGGGCGCGATGTCACGTTCGGCGGCCAGCCGGTCGCGGGCCTCCCAGAGCGCCCGGACGGCGGCCAGCGGGCGTGCCTTGCGGATCTTGTGGATGCCCGACGTGCGTCGCCACGGCTCGACCCTCGGCGCGGCCGGGCCCGCGGTGCGGACGGCCTCGAACTCCTCGTTGGCCCAGTCGAGCTTGCCCTGCTCGCTCAGCAGGGCCACCAGGACGTCCCGCAGCTCCACGAGCACCTCGACGTCGAGTGCGGCGTAGACCAGCCAGTCCTCCGGAAGGGGGCGTCGGGACCAGTCCGCGGCGCCGTGCCCCTTCTCCAGGGACAGCCCCAGCATCTGCTCGACGAGCGGGCCGAGCCCGACGCGGGGGAGCCCCGCGAGGCGTCCCGCCAGCTCGGTGTCGAACAGTCGCGACGGGACGAGCCCGACCTCGGCCAGACACGCCAGGTCCTGGTTGGCGGCATGCAGTACCCACTCCGGGCCCGTGAGGGCGGTGGCGAGCTCGGCGAGGTCGCTGTCCAGCGGGATCGGGTCCACGAGCGCGGTGCCGGCACCGACCCGGCGCAACTGCACCAGATACGCGCGCTGCGAGTAGCGGAAGCCCGAGGCGCGCTCGGCGTCGACGGCGACCGGGCCCGTACCGCTCGCGAACTCACGTGCGGTGCGGGCCAGCGCCGCCCGATCCGTGATCACCGGCGGCAGGCCGTCGGCGGGTCGCAACAACGCGACCGGTGTCGGGGCGGTCGGCTCCGGGGACTCCTGGTCGTCGTCGAGTGGTTCCTCGGTCAGCGGATGACCCCGGCCCGCATCGCCAGCGCCACCATCTGGGCGCGGTCGCCCGTGCCGAGCTTGCGCCCGATCCGGGACAGGTGACTCTTCACGGTGAGTGCGGAGAGGCTCAACGCCTCACCGATCTCCTTGTTGGACTGGCCGTCGGCCACCAGTTGCAGCACCTCCACCTCGCGCGCCGAGAGCTCACGCGGGGTGTTGTCGGTGCCAGGGACACGGGTGCCCGTAGCCAGTAACGGGGCGACCGCCGGATCGGCGTAGACACCGCCGTCGAGCACGCGTTTGACGCCGTCGGTGACGATCGCCGCCGACGCCGACTTGAGCAGGTACGCTTGCGCCCCGGCCTGGAACGCGGATCGCACGGCATACGGGTCGTCCGAGGACGCCAGCACGACGAGACGGTTCCAACCCAGCGACCGCAGTTCGGTCACGAGGTCGAGCCCACTCCCGTCGGGGAGTCCCAGATCCAGGATCGCCAGGTCGCACGGACCGTTGGCGTGCGCCCGCGCCCTCGCTTCGGCCACCGAGGAGGCCTCGTACACCGTTCCCGCGCCCATCGAACGCAGACGTGCGGCGATCGCCTCACGCAGGAGCGGGTGGTCGTCGACCACCAGCACCGAGAACAGCTCTTCCCGCGGGTGCGGGACCATCGCGGGCGACAGCACAGCACCCGTCGTGCTGCGCACCTGTGCGCCCTGGCCCACTACGGCCACGTCATTACCTCCTGGAGTCGGTCGTGCCCCCCCGACCGGCACCCAGATCCTCAGCCGGTTCGAGCTGTCGCTCGGCCGCCTGAGGAGGTGTCGTCGAGCAAGCGTAGCCCCCAAGCGGCCTAACGTCGTGTATCGGATCGAACTTGGAAGGGTGAAAGTTACAGCGTTGTCGATCGCCAACCACTCAATCGGGTGACAAGTCCTTTCCGGACTGATCACAGCCAGCGTCTCACCCGCTGGTGGGGACCGGTGGACACCGGTGATCACACTGTCCGCTGGGCGAGCGGGAGGATGCCCGCCGGCGGCAGTCCCGCGGCCGATGCCACGAGCCTGCAGAAGGCCTCGGAGTGACGGGTCAGATCCGGGCCCACCGGCGTCCAGGACGCCCGCAGCTCGACGTCATCGTCGCGTCGCGGGCCTGCGATGTCACCGAACCGGACCGACGAGGTCTGCGTGACGGTGCCGCCGAGCGCCACGTGGTCGGCGCCCTCGAGCTCCAGCGCCTCGGTCAGCCACGACCATCCGACGACCGGCAGCATCTCGTCGCCGAGCTGCTCGGGTTCGAGGCGGGCCTGCACGAAGCAGACGAGCCGGAATGTGCCCTCCCAGACGTCCTTCCCGGCCGGGTCGTACAGGAGGATGAGCCGCCCCGACGTGTCCGGTTCGTCGAGGTCGTCGAGAGGCTCGCCCGCCCGCCCCGCGCCCGCGTCCGCCTCGACGCTGAACGCCCAGGTGAAGGGGGCCAGCCGCGGCGGGGCGTCGAGTGCGGACACGAGCAGTTCCGGCCGCGGGCGCATCGCCCCGAGCGAGGCCACGGCGCGCCGGAACTCTGGTGGTGGGACGGTCGCGTCGGGCATGGCCGGGGACTCTAGGTCGCCCCCGGAGTCGCACCCGGCAGGCGCGCCGGGACCGGCTCGCCCAGGGCGCGGGAGGTCGATCGGGCGTGGGAAGATGCGGCCATCATGGTCCCTCCCGCCGCGGTCGCCTCCGGTCGCCGTCGTGATCTCCGTTCGGCGCCGCTGCTCGTCGCGGCACGTGGCGGCAGGCCCGCGCACGTACCCGTGTGGTTCATGCGACAGGCCGGCCGGTCCCTGCCCGAGTACCGCGCGCTGCGCTCCGGCACCGGCATGCTGGCTGCCTGCCTGACCCCGGACCTGACGTCCGAGATCACCATGCAGCCCGTGCGCCGCCACGGTGTGGACGCCGCGATCCTGTTCAGTGACATCGTCGTGCCCCTGTACGCGGCCGGGATCGGGGTCGACATCGTGCCCGGCACGGGCCCGGTGATCGACCACCCGATCCGCACGGCCGCCGACGTCGCCGCGCTCCCCTCGCTGGAGCCCGGCCGGGTGGCGCCGGTGGCCGACGCGATCGGCCTGCTGCTGCGCGAGCTGGGTGACGTCCCGCTGATCGGGTTCGCCGGCGCGCCGTTCACCCTCGCCTCCTACATGGTCGAGGGCGGACCCAGCCGCAACCACGAGCGGACCAAGGCCCTGATGCGCTCCGCGCCGGAGGTCTGGCACGCCCTGATGGATCGGCTCGTCGGCATCACCTCGACGTTCCTGCACGTCCAGATCGACGCGGGCGTCGACGCGGTGCAGCTCTTCGACTCCTGGGCCGGTGCGCTGTCCGAACGCGACTACAGGGAGTACGTCCTGCCGCACTCCACCCGCGTGCTCGGCTCGGTCGCCGACGCCGGCGTGCCCCGCGTCCACTTCGGCGTCGGCACCGGCGAGCTGCTCGGCGCCATGGCCGAGGCCGGTGCCGACGTCGTCGGCGTCGACTGGCGGATTCCGCTGGACGAGGCCGCCCGGCGCGCCGGGGGCACGCATCCGGTGCAGGGCAACCTCGACCCCGCGGTGCTGTTCGCCGACGCCGGCTCGATCGAGGCGGAGGTGCGCCGCATCCTCGACGAGGGGCGCCGCACGCCCGGGCACGTGTTCAACCTCGGCCACGGCGTGCTGCCCGACACCGACCCGGATGTGCTCACCCGGCTCGTCGAGCTGGTGCACGAGCAGGCCCCCTAGCGCCGATGCGAGCTCCACCGCCGGTCGCCGCGCACGTCGCCGTCGTCGGGGCCGGCGTCTCCGGGCTCGCCGCGGCGCACCGCATGCGCACCCTGCTCGGCCCGTCCGCCGTGATCACCGTGCTGGAGCAGCGCGACCGCATCGGTGGCGTGCTCCGCACCGTCGATCTGGCCGGGGTGCCCTACGACGTGGGCGCCGAGGCGTTCCTGGCCCGCCGCCCGGAGATCCCGGCGCTGCTGCGCGAGCTCGGCCTCGACGGTGTGCAGGTGCACCCGACCGGTGCCACGCCGTCGGTCCGGGCGGGCGGGCGGACCGTGCCGCTGCCGTCCGGGACGCTGCTCGGCGTGCCGACCAGCCTCACCCGGCTCGACGGGCTCCTGTCCGCGGCCGGGCTGGCCCGCGTGGCCGCGGAACCGGCGTGTCCGCTGCGCTGGGAGCGGGGATCCGACGTCGCGCTCGGGGGTCTGCTGCGCTCGCGGTTCGGCGACGAGCTGACCGACCGCCTCGCCGACCCCCTCCTGGGCGGTGTCTACGCGGGCCGGGTCGACGCCCTGGGCCTGCGCGCCACGATTCCCGCCCTGGCATCGGCCCTCGACGCCGGCGCACCGTCGCTGACCGCCGCCGCCGACCACGCCACAGCCCCGCCCACCTCCGCGAGTCGGGGTCTGAGTGAGCGCGAGTCGGGGTCTGAGCGCGTGCGAGCCGCGGCTTCCGTGCGTCCGGTGTTCGGTGCCCTGCAGGGCGGCTACCGGGAACTTGTCGACGCCCTCGTGACTGCGTCGGCCGCCGAGGTCCGGCTGGGCGTCACCGTACGGGCCGTCGAGCGCCACTCATGTGGCTGGCGGTTGACGCTCGGGCCGCGTACCGACCCTGCCCTGCTCGACGTCGACGCGGTACTGCTCGCGGTCCCCGCTCCCGCGGTGGCCCGGCTGCTCGGGGGGATCGCGCCCGACGCCGCGCGGGCGGCCGGGGAGATCCCACTGGCCTCCTCCGTGGTGGTCGCGATGGCGTTCCGGCCCCAGGACGCGACGACCCTCCCGCCGACGTCCGGTGCGCTGATCGCCGCCGACGAGCCATTCGCCGTGAAGGCCATCACGCACTCGACGACCAAGTGGTCCCATCTCGCACCCGACGGACTCGTCCGGGTCCGCGCGTCGCTGGGCCGGTTCGGCGAGGCGCCCACCCTGCAGGTGGACGACGGCGAGCTCGTGACGCGGACCCGGGCCGACCTCGAACTCCTCGCCGGGATCACGGCCGCACCGGTGGCCGTACACGTCCAGCGGTGGGGTGGTGGGCTGCCGCAGTACGGCGTCGGGCATCAGGGCCGGGTCGCGGCAATCGAGGACGACCTGCCCGCCGGGCTGGCCGTTGCGGGTGCCGCGTTGCACGGGGTCGGCGTGCCGGCGTGCGTCGGCACGGCTCGCGCGGCAGCCGAGGCGCTGGTCGCGTCGCTCCTACCCGCGCGCTGACTCCCCGACTCGCGCGCACGGAGGGCCCGACCCGCGCGCACTCAGACCCCGACTCGCGCGCACGGGGGCCCCGACTCGCGGGCGGGTGGAGCGCGCGCCGGGTGGCGAGCGGGATGGGACCATGGGGACATGGCACGTCTTGACTACGCCGAACTCAACAGCACCATCCGCTACACGATGTGGTCGGTCTTCCGCGTCGAGCCGGGGCGCCTCGGTGAGGACCGCACCGCCGCCGGGTCGCAGCTCACCGAGTTCCTCGACGGTCTCGACGGCAAGGGCGTCGTCGTCCGTGGTGTGTACGACCTCGCCGGCCTGCGCGCCGATGCCGACTACATGGTCTGGTGGCACGCCGAGAACGTGGAGGCACTGCAGGGCGCCTACGCCGACCTGCGTCGTACCACCGTGATCGGCCGGGCCAGCGTCCCGGTGTGGAGCCAGGTGGCCCTGCACCGGCCAGCGGAGTTCAACAAGAGCCACGTGCCGGCTTTTGTGGCCGGGGAGGACCCCAAGCGCTACGTCTGCGTGTACCCGTTCGTCCGCTCGCTGGAGTGGTACCTGCTGCCCGACGAGGAGCGGCGGACGATGCTCGCCGACCATGGCAAGGAGGCCCGGGGCTTCGCGGACGTCCGGGCCAACACCGTTCCGGCGTTCGCGCTGGGCGACTACGAGTGGATCCTCGCCTTCGAGGCCGACCAGCTCGACCGGATCGTGGACCTGATGCGGCAGCTGCGCGCCACCGAGGCCCGCCGGCACGTCCGCGAGGAGGTCCCGTTCTTCACCGGGCCGCGCGTGCAGCCGGGCGACCTGGCGGCGACCCTGCCCTAGCCCGACCAGGCAGCGCTGCCGGCCCTTCCCGCGCGGCAACGATCTGGCGGCGCCGATCTCGCGGTGCCGTCCCTGCCGTCACGTGCAGGGCTCGAAGAACCGTCGCGAGGTGCCGGGCGTCGGGGTGGCGGCATACGCGGCGACGTCGGAGAAGCGGCAGCCGAACGCGGGGTCGGCCACGGTCTCGGCGTCGGTCACCTCGTCGCCCGCGGGGCGGTCGCCGGCCTCCACCCACGTGACCAGGTCGTCCCACGCGGTGCCCACCTCGACGTCGGAGAACTCGCAGTGCCCGGCCGCCCGGATCGCCCGCTGTACGAGCAGCTCGGAGCGTCCCGTGGCGGCCACCTCGCCGGCGTAGACCTGCTCCATCGAGAACGGCACGAACAGGTCGCCGAGGTCGTGCAGCGTCAACACCGGTGCACGCGGCCTGCCGAAGACCTGCGCGACGGGGTTGAGCTTTCGGGTCTCGCGAGCGCGCTCGTCGGCGACCGGAACGCGCTGGACCGCGGCGTCGAGGTCGACGGGGGAGTCGGGCTCGTAGTCGGTGCCGATGTTGCCAGCAACGGCGCCGGGTTCGAGCGCCAGACCTGTGACGGGGGTCGGGTCACCGTTCGGCACACCCAGCCCGAACAGGAAGTCCTTCCAGAAGGCGAACGACGCGTCCGAACCGGGTCGCGGCCCGCCGGAGTCCAGGATGGTCGCGGCCCGCAACTGCTGCGCCGCCGGCGTCGTGACGGCCGGGTTCCCCGGCGCCAGCCCGAGGCCGGCGTAGATGCGGGGGAGTGCACCGGTGGCGTAGTCGGGGCCCGGTGGATACCCGCGGACCCCCGCGAGCGCCTGGGCGGTGACCTGGTAGTCGAGGAAGTAGTCGAACAGGTCGTGGTCGCCGAGCACCCCGCACATGGGCAGGGCGCCGTCGTAGAAGGCGGGGTACTGCTCGAGCGACCGGGCGATGACGTGCCCGCCCATCGAGACCCCGGTGATGTAGGTCCGCTCCGGCCGGTCGACGAGCCGGCGGAACTCCCGGGCCAGCTCGTGGGTGGAGCGAACGCCCGACTCGACGTCGTAGCCGTTGCGGTCGTACGACGACGCCGCCCACGCGTAGCCCTGGGCGACGAGCCGTTCGCGCATGCCGTAGGGCGGTGCGTCGACCGTCAGTTCCGGTCCGTTGCCGCGGAAGCCGTGGGCCCACAGGACGAGCTCGCCGTTCCAGTGCGGCGGCACCTCGATCGCGTACCCCGCGCCCCGGTGCTCGCCCGTCAGGACACGTGTCGGGCCGCCGTCCGCTTCCAGGGGCGTGAGCACGGGCTCGACGATCGTGTACCCCGGCCGGTCGCGATCACCCACCGACGCCGAGGCCGCGGGGGCGGCGACCACCGTGACCCCGAGCAGGGTCGCCAGTACGATCAGCAGCGGACGGCGTAGGGCCATCGAGTTCCTCCGGGCGTCGTTGTCACGGATGGTGACAGTCCTACCCGGAAGTAGCGGTCGTGCGCCACCCCGGACGGATCTCGGGTGGAGGACGGTCTGCCGGCCGGTCAGTCGTCGGGGTTGAGCCGCAGCGAGACGCTGTTGATGCAGTAGCGCAGATCGGTGGGTGTGCCGTACCCCTCGCCCTCGAACACGTGGCCGAGGTGACCGTGGCAGGCGGCACACACGACCTCGGTGCGCTTCATGCCCATGGCGACGTCCGTGCGCTCGATGACGGCCCCGCCCGCGAGCGGGGTGAAGAACGACGGCCAGCCGCAGTGCGACTCGAACTTGGTGTCACTGCGGAACAGCTCGGCGCCGCACGCGCGGCACTCGTAGACACCCGCGGTCGACGTGTCGGTGTACTCGCCGGTGAACGGGCGTTCGGTGCCGGCCTTGCGCAGCACCTGGTACTCCGCGGGAGTCAGCTGCTCCCGCCATTCGGCGTCGGACTTGACGACCTTCGGTGCGGATTCGGTGACGGGATCCATGCGTTCCAGGCTACGTCCGCCCCCCGACAACGTGCCCAGGACGCGGGAGAACCATCCCCTTACAGCCACGTGTGCACGACGAACATCAGCGAGTCCCACACCAGGTAGCCGGCCACCGCGAGCAACAGGGACACGACCAGCACCGCGGCCCAACGCCGTCCGCCCTCGGCCCGGTTCGCGGAGTCCGCGAAGTGGCTGACCCCGTCCAGGTAGCCCTCGACGGTGAACGCTGCGGGCTGGCGCTGCATCCGGTCGAGGTGGGCGGCGAAGGCCTGCGCATCGGGATCCTCAGGATCGAGCCCGACGAGCTCGTCGTCGAACTGCCCTGACCTGGCCGGCGGGCACCGGCCGTCGCGAGGTGGAGGGAACTGCCGGGACCGGGCCGGGGGGTCCGGTTCGTGGAGTTCGGGCACGACCGCAGGGTAGCCGGTAGCGTGCCGATCCGTGGCGAGCACGAGCCCGGCGCGGCTGCTGACCGTTGCGGGGCCCCACGGCGACCGCGAGGTCCGCCTGACCAGCCCGGACAAGGTCTGCTTCCCCGAGCGCGGCATCACCAAGGGGGAGGTCGTCGAGTACTACCGGGCGGTGGCCGAGCCGCTGCTGCGCGTGCTCCTCGGGCGCCCGACCAACCTCAAGCGCTACCCGGACGGGGTCCAGGGCGAGCCGTTCTACTCGAAACGGTTGCCCAAGGGCGCCCCGGACTACGTCGAGACGACTCGGGTGACCTTCCCCAGCGGGCGTACGGCCGAGACGCTGTGCCCGACCGAGCAGGCGGTACTGGTGTGGGCGGCCAACATGGGCACGTTCGACTTCCACCCCTGGCCGGTCCGCCGCGCCGACACCGACCGCCCCGACGAGCTCCGGGTCGACCTCGACCCCCAGCCCGGCACCGACTTCGCCGACGCCGCGGCCGTAGCGGTCGTGCTGCGGGAGGTGCTCGACGAGGCCGGCCTGGTGGGCTGGCCGAAGACCTCGGGCGGGCGGGGCGTTCACGTGTTCGCGCGCATCCGGCCGGAATGGGACTTCGTCGACGTCCGGCACGCGGTGATCGCGATCGCCCGCCGCGTGGCGGAGCGCCTGCCCTCGCGGGCGACCGTGGACTGGTGGAAGGAGGAGCGCGGCGAACGGGTGTTCCTCGACTACAACCAGGCCGCCCGCGACCGGACCGTCGCCTCGGCGTGGTCGGTGCGCGGACGTCCACGGGCCACCGTGTCGATGCCGCTCACCTGGGAGTCGCTGCCCGACGTCGAGCCGGAGGACTTCGACGTGCGCACCGTGCCCGGCCTGCTCGCTCGACACGGCGACCCGCACGAGGGCATGGACGCCGCCGCAGGCGGGCTCGAGCGGGCACTGGACTGGTTCAGCGCCGACGAGCGTGACCGCGGCCTCGGTGAGCTGCCCTACCCGCCCGAGTACCCGAAGATGCCCGGCGAACCGATGCGCGTGCAGCCGAGCCGGGCCAGGAGAACGCCGACGGACTGACCGCGGCGGGTGTCCGCGCTCGTCGGGGAGGCGCGAGCACCCGCCGGTGGTCTATCCGGGCGTCGGAGCGTCAGACCAGGTGGTCGAGTTCCCGGTGCCGGGCGCCGTGCAGGAGTGCTCCCATCTCGATTCGGGTGAAGAGCAACGGCGCGACGTCGAGGTTCTTCGAGTCGCGCAGTGCGATCATGTCACCGGCCCGCGCGAGCTCGACGCAGGCGCCGCGGTCGATGCTTCGTGACGCCTTGATCCATTCAAGTCCAGCGCTGTTCTGAGGCATGGCTGATCTCCAATTGCTCAGGTGCTTCCGGCTTTCACGGGTGCTTTTCCCGCGCTCGATGGAAGTGGCGCGGGAGAGTTTTCCTCGACTGCGGATCGGTTCGCAGGAGGATTCAGACTTTCGGCGGCGCGTCGAACAGGCGACGGTGGTGTGGTGGTCACCTGCTGCCCGGACGAGCAGGGCGGACAGCAGGTGACCGGCGCCGTCCCCGGGTTCGGGACGGCTGGGGAGCGAGCTACGCGCTCAGCGCAGGTGGTCGAACTCGGATCGGCGGGCGCCGTCCAGGAAGGCATCGATCTCGGTGCGGGTGAAGTAGAAGGGTGCGACGTCGGGGTTCTTCGAGTCGCGCAACGCGATCATCTCACCCGCCTGCGCCAGTTCGACGCAGGCATTCATGTTCATGCTGCGGGAGGCCTTGATCCACGTCAGCGGAGTGGGGACTTCGGACATTACGTCGGTGCTCCTGATGTTATTGTTGTTGCCGGACCCGCGAAGATCTCCGCGGGTTGCTCAGGTGTTCATTCGCTCCGCGGCCGTAATGATTCGGCGGCGGGACTCGGTGGGGCTCAATGCGATGGCTCGCAACTGTGCGAAGGCTCGACGATAATGCCGGATGTTCTCCGGGGAATCCATGAAGAGGGCACCGTCGAGGCTTTCCGAGTAGACGACATCCGACAGGCGGTCGTCGGACAGCTGCAACAGGATGAAGGCGCTGTTGAGCCCCGGGTGGACGCCGAGGTCGAACGGAATGAACTGGACGGTGATCCCCGGTTGCGCCGCGGCGTCGCCGAGGTGAGCGAGTTGGGCCGCCATGATGGCCCGGTCGCCCACGACCCTCGTGATCGCGGCCTCGTCGAGGACCACCCAGAGGTCTGGCGGATCTGCCCGCGCCAACACCTGTTGGCGGGTCATGCGGACGCCGACCCGGGTCTCGGTCGCCTGCGGGGTTTCGCCGGTGCCGGCCACCACCAGCGCGGCAGCGTAGTCGGGAGTCTGTAGCAGGCCGGGAACGACGCTGGTGTTGTACTCGTTGATCGCCATGGCGGCCTGTTCCATGCCGATGAACGTGCGGAGTCCCTCGGGGAGGTCCACGCGCTGCCACCACCCGCGTCGACGACTCTCCCTGGCAATTTCCATGATCCGGTCGCGCTCGACATCATCGAGGTCGTACAGGTCACTCAGCTTCTGGACGTCGTCCAGGGCCACCCCGCGGGCGCCGCTCTCTATCCGGCTGACCTTGGCCGCGGACGCGTCGAGCGCGGCTGCCACCTGTTCTCGCTGGTAGCCGCGTTCGTGTCGGAGATCCCGGAAGTACTTCGCCAGTTCACGCCGACGTAGGGTGGGGTTCGCTCCCGTGGCCACAGGTGCGCCCCCGCTCACGTGAACTCTGGACCGTCAGACGGTGACGGTTGGATCCGGCACTTGCCGTTTGGGTCGGCGGGCCGCATCCTAACCACATGCACGCTCGAGCCCTGAAGCGACCCGCCGGTCGGTAGTCCACCGGCGGGTCGTCCTCACTCGATCGGGCAGCAGAGCGCCCTACGGAGTGGGGTGCGGCCGGTGTGAGGAGGTGGTTGGCCGGGCGCGGGGAGCCTGGCGGGTTGTCGGTCCGCGTGAATCAGCCGTGAGTCCGATACCCAACCCGAGAACGAGGAGAGCGCCCCGACCGTCGCACGGCTGCGATGGTCACGGCGCTTCCTCTGAGCTGAGCCCACCGGTGTTGGCGCACTGGTGGGTGTGGCGTCCTCGACCCGTCAGGCCGGATGAGCAGCACAACACGAAGGTGGCTGGACACCGTGGAACAGCGTAACACCGGGCGCAAGCCCTTCAATGTGATCATGAGTCTGTTCGGCCGATGGGATCGGCGGCTCTTCCTCGACGACGACGTGGCCGCCCTGGTCCGCGGCTGGGAGGTGCGCCGCCTTCCCGCCGGAGGGGGCCGGGAGTACCGCGACCGCCGGTGGGACCTCATCGCTGAGTGCGCGCCGTGCGCGGGGAACGGACTGGTCGGCGGGCACCCGTGCGGCGAGTGCGCGGGCACCGGAACCGTGCGCCTCGCCCCCGTTCCGCACGCCCCGGTGTGGGCCGGCCCTGGTAGCGCCGACCCGCGCATCGCCGACTTCGGCATCGCCGACCTGACCGCCGCCGCCGAGCAGACCGGTGCTCGGCCGGAGCGGGCGGGGACATCGTGATACCCAGCCACGGACCGGAGGCGCGCAGGCTGCTGTCGCCGCCACGGCGCCGACCCGGCCCGCTCGCGGTCGCGGTCCGGTGGCGGCGGGAGCTTCTCGTTGCGGGTGTCGTCGGGCTCGCGGTGTGGGGGCTCGCGGTGTGGGGGCTCGGGCCGTGGGTGGCGGTCCTGCTCGCGTCGGTCGTCGTGACCGCGCTGCTGGCGCTGCCGCCGCTGCGAGGGTTCGGCCGCCGGGAACTGCAGGCGGTGGTCGTCCCGCACCGGGCCCGGACCGGCCTCCTCCAGGCCGGGGTGGCCAGCCGAACGGGGAAGCTGCCGTGGATCGTCACCTCTCGGGGCCGCGGCGACGCCGTGGTCCTGTCGCTGTGGTTGCCGGCCGGGGTCACCGTCGACGACGTCGACGCCGCCCGCGAGGTCGTCGCGGCGGCGTGCGGCGCGGCGGAGGTGCACACCGTCCGGCCCGGACCGCGACGCGACCGCCTGCTGCTGGTCGTCGTCCGGCCCCGGTGGGGGTGGTGGGGTCGCTGAGCGGCCCGGCACGACTCGCCACGCGGGGTGACCGGATGTGACCACTGCTGGGAGAGATCATCCCCATGGGCCTCGTGGACCGCGCGGCCGCGCCCGACGACCCGATCGGTCGTTGAGCCGACAGCAGACCGGACGACGGTGGCCGGTGCCCATACTCCCGATGAGCGAGGTGCCCACGCCCGGGGCACCCGACGCGAGAGTCCTCGCACCCGTCGCTCCCGCGCCCGACCGGCCGATGCCCGGCCCCGGGGTCACGCCCGTGCCCGCTCGTGCGGCGGCGGTGAGTCGGTTCGTGACCGCTGAGGCGGCCCGGGCGGCAGAGGTCGTCGCAGGCCCGGCCACCGTTCCCGGCATCGCGGTGGCCGGTGGACGGGCCGCACGACGCCGGGCCGGGGAGGCACTGGCTCGAGGCGAGAACCGGGAACCTGTCACCGAGGTCATCACCTTCGACCCCGACCCCGATCCCGTTCCGGACACCGTCACCGGCCCTCCCGGCGACGGCCGGGGGGGCTTCCGGATCTCCTACGTCGACCACGCGGAGACGAGCCCCGGCATGTGGGACCCGGGCACGCTGGACGCGGACGGGCCCGAACCGACGGCCTCGCGGCGCGCGGTGTCGCAGAGGTCCGGTTCGGGCCTGTGGCGTCGGCCCGTCTTACTCGCCGCCGCAGCGGTGGGCGCCGCCGTCATGGCCGCCGGGGTGGTCGCGGTCCTGTCGGGCGGCGGGCTCTCGCCGTCGCCTGCGGCGGTGGTCGGGGCGTCCGTGCCCGGCGCCTCCGCCCCCGTCCGGCGCAGCGGGGTCGGACCCCGTGGCGCCGACCGAGGCACCGTTGCGGGCCCCGGCCACCGAGGTCGAGTCGACCGCGATTCCGCGTCGCGGGGATGTCGACCCGGCCGGCGGCAAGGCCGGCGCCCATCTCGCCGCACTCCGCGAGGCCGACATCCCGACGAGCCGGTCGGGGCTGCCGGAGACCGAGGCGGCAGCGGTGATCTGCGGGCAGCTCGAGGCGGGAGCCGACGAGGACGCCCTGGTCCGCGCCCTGCCGGCCGTGCTGCCGACGGTCACGAGGGCACAGGCCGTCGAGGTGGTCGCGATCGCCGGGGAGCTGTACTGCTGAGTGTCACGGCGGGCACAGGATGTCGGCCCCGGGCGCGACGCCGTCGAGGAGCAGGGAGTCGACGGCTCCGCTGACGCACGCGGTGCGTGGGTAGGCGCCGGTGCCGGCACCCTGCCAGCTGAGGAACCGGGAGGACGTCAGGTTCTCGGCGGCCCGCCGCGACCCGTCCAGGGTTCCCCTCGGGTCGGCCACGGTGCCGAGCACGAGGATGGCCGGGGTGCCGGCCACCGAGCCGCTCGCGGGGGCGGGCCCTCCGGTCGGCCACGGCGCGCAGGCGACCAACCGGAGTGCGAACGTGCCGCCGAACAGCGGGTACGTGACGCGCCATTCCGCGGCGAGTGTGGAGATCTCGGCGGGTGAGGGCCGCCGGCGGGTGTCGTTGCAGGCGGTGGCGAGCATGCCGTCGAACCGGCCTCGCGGTCCGGTGACCGGGCTCAGCACGTCGAGCAGGGGTCCGGCGTCACCACCCGTGGCCGCAGCGAGCGCGCCGGTGAGTGCGGGCCAGCCGCGCGGCTCGCCGAGACCTGTGAGCACGGCGTTGAGTGCGCCGCCCGCGGTGAGCCTGCGTCCGTTCGCCGTCACGAGTGGCTGGGTGCGCAGCGCCTCGACGAGGGCGGACGTCGCCGCGCGGGGGTCGGGCCCGAGCGGGCAGTCCGGCTGCGCCGAGCACGCCACGGCGAAGGCGTCGAACGTGGCCTCGCCGGCTTCGGCGCGGGACTCGCTGAGCTCCGGATCGTCGATCCCGGGGTCCGGCGGAGCGTCGAGCACGACCCGGCCGACGGCCTGCGGCGAGTCCCGGGCCCAGCCCGCGAGCGCCGCCGCGCCGTCCCCCACCCCGATCGCCGACAACCTCCCGACGCCGAGCTCGGAGCGCAGCAGCTCGATGTCTGCGGCGGCGGTCGAGGTACGGAAGGCGGCGAGCCGGCCGTCGAGTGCGACACCGCAGTCCTGGACGACGGAGCGGGCGCGTTCGAGCAGTGCCGACAGCTCGGCCTCGCCGGTGGCTGCCGGGTCGGCGTCGAGGAGGGCGGCGCGGGCGGTGACCGGGGCGCAGTTGAGGCCGTCGGAGCCCGACCCGCGCCGGTCGAGCCCGATCAGGCTGTAGCTCTGCAGCAGCGCCGGGGTCACCTGCCCGGCCAGCATGACGGCGTGTCGGGTGGTCGGCTCGGTGGCGCTGTCACCCACGGCGAGCAGCGGCGGCCTGCTCTCGGGGGCGTCGGCGAGCCCGACGCGCACCACACCGAGCGACGTGGCGCCGGACCCCGGCACCGCCGGGTCGGCCGGCACGACGAGCTCGGCGCATTCCACCCGCAGTGTCCGGTCCGGTGGTGGTGGCGTGCGCAGCACCGCGAACGTCTCGTCCGTGCACTCGAAGAACGGGAGCGACGCGCTCTGCTGCTCGGGTTCGGGGAGCGTCTCGGGCGCTACGGGAACGGGGGCCGGCGGTGTCGGCGCCGCCAGGTTCTCCCCGCGGACGGCGACCGGCGTGCGCTGCGACGGCCCGACCGTGCACCCGGCCGCCAGCATCGCGAGCACTGCCGCCACCGAGGTCAGGACAGCGGCCGGGCGCGCTACCCGCGGGGCCGCTCGTGCCACGTACCCCTCCTGGCCGGTCGTGCTGGTCGGGACGCACTGTGCCGCAGCAGCGGTGTGACGGCCGTGAACGTGTCAGGCCACACGTGACGCCGACGCCGCGGTGTCCAGCTCGATGCGGACGGCGGCAGGTAGTGCGCCGAGGCCCAACGAGGCGCGTGCCGAGGCGAGCACCTGGCCGTCGACACGGCGCAGGACATCCTGGACGTCGGCGTCGTCCGTGATCCACAAGGTCAGGCGCAGCGCGGGCGCGCGCTCGGGCCCGACGAGCCGTGCACGGACCCGTCCGACCCCGGGGATCCTGCCCGCCTCGGTGGCGACCGCATCGGCGGCCGCGGCCGAGCTGACGACGATCTCGGTGGCGCCTCCCGCCGCGAGCACGAGATCAGGGCGCCGTTCGGGACGCAACGAGCGGGCAGCCCAGGTCAGGCCGAGCAGCGTGAGCAGGATCCCGACGGCGATCGCCACGATCCGGCTGACGGTCGACTGCGTCCCCAGCGCCTCGACGATCACCGGGTCGAGCACGGGCCGGCCGGCCCGCATGCTGCCGAACACACCGAAGGACAGCAGCGCCACGAGTGTGCCCGTCACGAGCAGGAGCAGGCCGATCAGCACGGCGATCCCGCGGTCCCGGGCCCCGGAGCGCGCCACCGCCGACCGCGACCGCCGACGCAACACACCGGCCGGCGGCTCCGGCTCCGGCTCCGGCGCGGCCGGTGTCGAGGTCTGCTTGGACAGCTCCACGGTGTTCGCTGCGGGCTCGCTCATCGGGGTCCCTTTCGTTCCTGCACCGACACCGACACCCGGGGGCGGCGGTGCAGGGGCAACTCGGTGAGCAGGTCGTCGACCTGCTCGCGCACCGTGGAGCGCAGCTCGGGACCGGCGCCTGCCCAGCTCCGGGCCGTCACGACGATCCTCCGCGGGGACGCCGTGACCGACGCGGACGCCACCTCGTCGGTCTCACGGACGCGCCTGCCGACGATCCGGGCCAGGACCCGAGGCGAGGTGGTGACGGCCATCGCGGGCGTCGGGGAGTCCAGGACGATGTCCGAGCGGCGCGCGAGCAGCCCGACCAGCGCGAGCAGCAACCCGACGACGGCGACGCCGATCGCGACGGCCGCCACCGGGAAGTCGGCCCACGTCAGCTCGTCCATCGTCGCCTGCCAGTCCGGCCAGGGCACCGTCAGGCCGGCCTCGGCGGTGGGGCGTAGCCACGCCGCCACAACCTCGATCACCAGCAGGATGCCCGCCGCGGCCAGGGCGAGCCCCAGCAGTGGGGCGAGTACCCGGAGCAGATAACGCATCTTTCCTCCTTCTCGGCTTGCATCTACTGCGGGCCGGTGGCGACGGGCTTGCCGCGCAGCCCGGACACCGTGACCGAGAGCGTCCGGACGCGGTGGCCCGCGAGCCGGGTGAGGTCGTCACCCACCCTGGCCCGCACGGCGTCGACGACCGATCGGACGGACGCCGGGTACTGCAGGGTCAGCTCGAGCCGGACGTCCACCACGGCCGGGTCACCGGAGCCGGTGGTGATCCTCGCACTCGCGCCGGCGTCACCGACCTCGATGCCCGCCAGACGTCGTTCGTGGCGCAGCGTGCCCGGAACCTGGTCGGCCGCGTGTTCGACGATCTTGCGCAGCACCGTCGGGTGGATGTCGAGGCGGCCGCGGTCCCCGTCATCAAGGGCGGTCACCTGTCCCGGCCTCGGCCGAGGACGGCGTTGATGTCGAGCTCGCCGTCGAGCACGCGGCCCGCGACGAGGCCGAGCGCCCCGACCAGCAGCGCGACGAGGATGGCGCCGAAACCGCCGATGTAACCGGCGGCGCCGAGGATGAGGCCTGCCAGCAGGCCGGTCTGGGTCGCGTTCATCGAGTTCTCCTCAGAAGGGTTCGTGTCGTCACTGCACACGCCGGTCGCGGTGCCACCGCAACGTCCGGAGCAGCGCGAGGGCCACCCGGACCGGGACGGGGAGTGGTGTCACCACCTCGATCGGGGCGTCGAATCGCGAATCGTCGGCTCCGCCCTCCGGTGGCTCCGGCGGGCCGTGTCCGGCGCCGCGGAAGTGCGCGACGCCGGCGATGAACACATCCGGGTCACCACCCCGGTCGGGGTGGTGATCCCGGACGAACGCGCGGAACGCCGCGCGTTCCTGTTCGTTCACCCCGCGGGCTCCACCGCGGCGAGGTCGGGCGCGAGCGCGACCGGGACGGCGACGTCGGCGACCGTGATGTTCACCGCGGCGCCGCCGCACATCACGGAGACCTCGCGCCGCAGCGCGCGGACGACCTCGGGAATCGGCCGGTGGATGTGGAGCACGACGCCCAGCTCGACCGGCTCGTCACCCTCACCGATACGGACGCCGGTGAGCCTGCGCCCGGGCAGGTAGGTGGCGACGGAGCCGAAAACCCCTCCGTGCAACCCGGCGACACCGGGGTGCGTCAGCACCGTGGCCGCTACGCGCTCGGCAAGCGTGAGGGGAACCTCGATGGGGGTGGAGGGCACGGTCACGGGATCGCTCCTGCTCGATCGGGACGAGGTCGGGACGGCGTCGGGAGCTCGGGTCACTCGACGCGCGAGGGCTGCACGGGCTGCACCTCGTCGCCGTTGTCCGCGGTGGGCAGGTGGATGTCGTTGACCGCGATGTTGACCTCGATGACCTCGAGCCCCGTCATCCGCTCGACGGCGGTGATCACGTTGCGGCGCACCGCACGGGCCAGCTCGACGATGGACGCGCCGTACTCGACGACGATGTCGAGGTCGACGGCCGCCTGCTTCTCACCGACCTCGACCTGCACGCCCGCGATGTTCGCGGCACCGGTGCCACCACCGGGGATCCGCTCGCGGATCGCGCCGAACGCGCGGGACACACCCCCACCCATCGAGTGCACGCCGGAGATCTCCCGCGCCGCGATGCCGGCGATCTTCTGCACGACCGATGCGGCGATCGTGGTCCGGCCCTGCGTGGTGTCGTCCGCGAGGCGCGCGGGCGACGAGACCGTGCCGGTGGGGGTCGCGGTGGTGGGGGTGGTGGTGGCGGGGGTGGTCATGGGCCCAACTCCTTCTCGCTCGTGTCGCTTGCGTGTTCGCTGCTGTGACGCGCCGAGCCGGGCCGTCCTCACGGACAATCACCCGATCGGCTCAACCGCGGGACTCCTCCGCCGGTAGCGCAGCAGCAGGACCCCCTCCTCGTGCAGGACGCCCGCGAGCTCGCTGGATCGTGACCCGCTCCCGTCGGTGCCGCGGGCGATCCGGCCGGCCGGCCCCCCGGCGAGCAGCGGGGCCACCGTCAGGCACAGCTCGTCAACGGCGTCCGCAGCCACGAGATCGCCGAACAGCGACGGACCGCCCTCGCACAGGACACGGTGCAGGCCCCGGCGGGCCAGCTCGGCGAGCAGCGCGCCCGGGGTGAGCCGGTCGAGCACGACGACGTCGGCGCCGGCGGCGGCGAGCCGGTCGCGGCGCTCCGCCGGGGCGGAGTCCGTCGTGAGCACGATCGGGGGAACCGCCGTGTCGGTGAGCAGGCGGCTCCCGGGGTCGAGATCGGCCGAGCCGGTGACGACGGCGATGGGGGGCGGTGTCCCGCGGCCACGGGTCGGGCGTCGCGCCCCGCGGTAGTCCTCGGCGCGGACGGTGCCCGCCCCGACGAGCACCACCTCGGCGAGCTGGCGCAGCAGGCCGAACACGCGCCGGTCGGCGTCGGATCCCAACCCGGCCGAGCGGCCGTCGAGCGTGACCGCTCCGTCGATCGTCGACACGAAGTTGACGCGGACGAACGGCGCCGTGAGCCCGGCCGGGTACGCGTACAGCGCGGCGAGCCGGGCGTCGTCGACCTCGGTCGGCTCACCCGGGGGCCAGAGCTCGATCATGGCGCCATCTCAGCACGCGAGGACCTCCCCGGCCGAACCGGACGCCACCACGGTCGGAACCGGTGTGGGGCCGTCGGGGCACCCGTGTGGGTGGCGCTCCCGGCCCGGCAGGGCGTCACGCTCGGTCGGCATGCGGCCTCACCGCGTCACCATGTCACCATGGCGCCCTGCGGAGACCTGCGACGTTCGAAGGGCGGCGGCGGTGGACCATCCGGTGTTCGACCACGAGGGGCCATGGACCGAGGACGCCTACCTCGCCCTGCCCCACGATGTCCTGCCCCGCGACGGCCGGGTGGAGCTGGTGGAGGGCACACTCATCATCGGCCCCGGCACGTCGGCCGACCGTGCCCGAGTCGTGTCACGGATCCGTGCTGCGCTGGAGGAGGTGCTGCCGGACGGGCTGCGGGTGATCGGTCCCGTCCCGCTGCGGCTCGGGCCGGACTGCATGCTGGTGCCCGATCTCGTCGTCACGCGCGCACCGGACGGTTCGGCTGACGGGCCCGCGTCCGACGGCCTGCTGTTGGAGGCAACCGAACCGACCTCGGAGCGCCACGCCCTGAGATCCACCGGATCGGGCGCCCATGGACCCGAGCTGCTCGACGCGGCCGACGCACTGATGGTCGTCGAGGTGGTCGGTCGTGAGCACGGTGTCACCGACCGGTCGTTCAAGCCTCAGCTCTACGCCCGCGGCCGTATCCCCTACTCGCTGCTGGTCGACCACCACGGGCCGTTCGCGGTCGCCGACATGATCATCGGTGGGCGGTACCACGAGTACGCCCGGGCGGCGGCGGGTGAGGCGCTCAGCGTCGAGGAGCCGTTCCTGATCGAGATCGACCTGGCCGCCCTCGTCCGTGCCGACACCACCACCCACGGCTCCGATACGGCCGGCACCGGCCCGCACGGCCGCGATGCGACCCGCGGAACCTCCACTACCGACATCGGTGCCACCGGGGCCGTCGTCGACGACACAGCCGCCCCGGCTGCGCCGTAGCGGTCCTCACCGCCACTAGTCTCCGACGATGGCCAGGTCCGCGCGCGAGCGCTTCCGGGTGTCCACCGACCGTGATCTCGCGACGGTCGGCCTCCGTACCCGCCCGGGTGCCCGCGAGCGCGGCCGCGTGCCGCGAGCGGGCCGAGGCCTCGTCATGGCTGTCGCGCTGGCCGGCGTGATGGCGGGCTGCGGCGCGCCTGCTCCGGCCCCGCCCTCGTCCACCCCGCCCTCGTCCATCCCGCCCGCCACGACCACCTCCGCTGCCGCCGCGCCGACCGCCGCGGGCGAGAGCCCCGACGACGCCGTCTGCGCGCAGCATCCGGCCAGCGCGAGCACCGTGCGCAGCATCGCCCGCGCGGTGGAGAACGGGCCGGTCCTCCCCGCGGGTGTGGCCCTGTTCCTGATCGACGCGCGGACCCAGGCGGCCAGGGGAGGCGTCGTCGATCCCGCGCTCGCTGCCGCCCAGGCCGAGTTGCTGGCCGCCATCGACGACCTCGACGCCCAGGGCAGGGCCAACCTCCCCCCGGGCGGCAACCCGGCGGAGGACCTGGTCCGGCTCGACTCCGCCCGCGTCGTCGCGGCGGTGGACGTCGTCGAGCGGATCTGCGCCCAGCGACCGGCCCGGTGACCACGACCCGGGTCGGCCACGCGGCACGGCCGCCCCGTCAGGCCCCCTAGGTTCGTGGTCATGGAGGTCACCGCGGCCGTGGGGAACGTGTGGGACAAGCTTCACGGCGGCGTCTCGCCGACCTGCGGCGGATGCCTCGCGACATGGTCGTCGAGCGGGACGGCTCGGTGTTGTACCGGTACCGGCCCGCCCCGGGCGTCGAGCCGGACGAGGGAGCGCCGGTGTTGCTGATCCCGCCGCTGGGCGCGCCGGACTTCGCCTACGACCTGCGCCGCGGCTGCTCGCTCGTGGAGCACCTGCTGGGTTCGGGGCGCACCGTCTACCTCGTGGACTACGGCACCGTCTCCTTCGCCGACCGGCGCCGGGGACTGGAGCACTGGGTGGACGACGTCGTGCCGTGGGCGATCCGGGGGGCCGCCGAGCGGGGCGGTGACCTGCACCTGGTCGGCTGGTCGGTGGGCGGGATCTTCTGCCTGCTCGCCGTCGCCGCGGGCCGCGACGCGGGCAAGGTCGTCCCGGTGGCCACGCTGACGGTCGTCGCCGGCCCCGTCGACATCGCCGCCGTGCCACTCGTGGCGCCGCTGCGTCCACTGGCGGCCGTGGCCGGTGGAGGCCTGGTCTCCGCGGTCTACCGGGCGGTCGGCAGCTTGCCGGCCCCGCTGGTGCGGGCCGCGTTCCACCTCACGGCCGTCGACAAGCTCGTCACGAAGCCGCTCACGGTGCTCTCGCGGCTCGACGACCGCGACTGCCTGGCCCAGATCGAGGCCGTCGGGTACCTGATGGACAACATGCACGGCTACCCCGGACGCGCGTTCGGGCAGCTCTACCACCTGCTCCTGCGCAACAACGACCTCGCCGAGGGCACGCTGACGCTGGGTGGGCGCTCCATCCCGCTCGACGGGGTCGACGTCCCGGTCCTCGTGGTGGCGGGGCGCGGTGACGTCATCGCGCCGCTCGCCGCGGTGAAGAAGGTGACCGAGCTGCTCACCGGTGCGCCGGAGGTGCGCTTCGAGACCGCTCCCGGTGGGCACCTGGGTGTCCTGACCGGCCGCGGCGCCCGCACCACCACGTGGACCTACCTGGACGCCTTTCTCACCGAACACGCCTGAGCCGAGCAGGCCTGAGCCGAGCACACCTGACGTTTCCCGCCCGAGGGGGCGACACTGGGGGCATGCGATACGTGACAGACGCGCCACCTGCGGGCCCGGGCGCCCATCCCGTCGACACAGCGAAGCGGTACTCCGTCATCGGGCTGGGGACGTGGCAGTTCGGCTCCCGCGAATGGGGGTACGGGGCGGACTACGACGAGGGGGAGGCCGCGCGGATCGTCGCCCGCGCGCGAGAGCTGGGTGTCACCGTGTTCGACACCGCCGAGCTGTACGGGTTCGGTCGCAGCGAGCGGATCCTCGGCAGCGCGCTGCGCGCCTCGGGTGGCACCGACGACGTCGTGGTGGCGTCGAAGATCTTCCCGGTATGGCCGACGGCCGGGGTCGTGCAACAGCGTGGGGTGTCGAGCGCGCAACGCCTGGGGGTGCAGAAGATCGACCTGTACCAGGTGCACCAGCCCAACCCGGTCGTCGGCGACGGTACGACGATGCGGGGCATGCGGGCGCTGCGTGACGTCGGGGTGGTCGACGAGGTGGGGGTGTCCAACTACACACTGCGACGCTGGCAGCGCGCCGAGGTGGAGCTGGGCGGGCGGGTGCTGTCCAACCAGGTGCAGTTCAGCCTGGTCGCGCGCGGTCCGCTCGCGGAGATGCTGCCCTGGGCGCAGCGCACCGGGCACATCGTGATCGCGTGGAGCCCGCTGGGGCAGGGCCTGCTCTCCGGGCGGTACAACTCCTCGAACCGTCCGTCCGGCGGGGTGCGGGCGGCGAACGCGATGTTCCTGCCCGAGAACCTGGAGGCCGCCACGCCACTGCTCGACCGGCTGCGCGACATCGCCTCGGCCCACCACGCCACCCCTGCCCAGGTGGCGCTCGCGTGGCTGGTGCACTTCCCGAACGTGGTCGCGATCCCGGGCGCGTCCAGCGTCGCGCAGGTGGAGAGCAACGCGGCGGCCGCCGACATCCGGCTCACCGCCGACGAGCACGCCGCCCTGACGGCGGCGGCGGAGGCGTTCCGGCCCAGGACCGGGGCGTCCGCGATCCCGGCCCTCGTCGCGGGCCGGGCCCGCCGCCCGTAGGGAGGACCCCCCGGGGGGCGGACCCCCCCCCGCGGGAGCACAACCGGCCGGGGGCCGCACGGACGACACCCACCCGGGCCACGCCGAACCCGCCCGGCCCCCGGCAAGA
>JAJAZD010000118.1 GCA_026785945.1 Pseudonocardia sp.
CCCGGCCGCCCCTGCCCCCGCCCCCCCGGCCCCCGGACCCGGCGCCCCCCCGCCGCCCCGGGGGCGCCCCCCCGCTGAGGGGCCCGCGCCCGGGGGGGGGGGGGGCCCCCCCCCCGCCCCCCCCGCACCCGGGCTGAAGAGCATGATCCAGGCCGCCTGATACAGGGTGTCCTTCGTCAATGAAACATTGACGCCTTCCAATCGGCAATGAACGATTGACCGCGAAACAGCACAGAAGACGCAGGACGGGCACACGCCGGGGAAGCAGGAAGGTCACGAACCGCTCGGGCTGTACGACCCAGGTGCGTGGGCGGCTCAGGTGCGCGGGGCGTGGGTGGCGTCGCGGACCGTGCCGACATAGTGCTCGAGCAGGTCCTCCAGCGTGACGAGGCCGACGGTGTCGTCGTCGGCGGCGACCGCGCGACCCAGGTGGGCTCCCGAGCGGCGCAGGACGGCCAGCGCCTCGTCGAGCCGTGAGTCGACCGCTACCTCGGGCAGTCCGCGGATGCGCTCGGCGGGAACGGCGGCGCCTGGGTCGTCGGCGATGTCGAGGATGTCCTTGACGTGCAGGTATCCGACGAAACGGCCGCCCGGCGCCAAGAGCGGGAAGCGCGAGAAACCGGTGGTCGCCACCATTGCCGCCACATCACCGACCGTGGGGCGGGACGGGAGGGTGGCGAGATCCGCGCGCGGCACCAGCACGTCGGCGACCGTGGCCTCGACGGACCGCAGCGTGCGCGTGAGCCGACGGGACTCGTCGTCGTCCAGCAGCCCCTCGCGGCTGGACTCGGCGATCAGATCGGCCAGCTCACCGGAGGTGAACGCCGCCTCCAGCTCGTCGCGTGGCTCCACGCCGATCAGCCGCAGCACGCCGTTGGCCAGGTGGTTGAAGAGCCCGATCACGGGTGCCATCACGGTGGTGAACACCAGGAACGGAGGGACGAGCCAGAGGGCGGTGGCCTCCGGTCCGGCGATCGCGATGTTCTTCGGCACCATCTCGCCGATCAGGATGTGCGCCACGACGACGATGACGAGCGAGATCGTGAACGCCAAGGGGTGCAGGACCGCCTCGGGCAGGCCGGCCCATCCCAACGGCCGCTCGATGAGGTGCGCGACCGCCGGCTCGCCCAGGCGACCCAGCAGCAGCGAGCAGATCGTGATGCCGAGCTGGGACGCCGCGAGCATGCGCGACAGGTCGGCCGACGCGCGCAGCACGATGCGCGCGGCATCGGTGCCGGACTGCGCCATCGCCTCCAGCCGGTCACGCCGCGCCGACACGAGGGCGAACTCGGCCGCGACGAAGAACCCGTTCGCCCCCAGGAGCAGGATCGCGGCCAACAGTGCCAGCAGGTCGCTACCCACGGCTCGCCTCCTCGAGTTCTACGGTCGGTCCCGATCCGTTGCGGGACCGCCGCTCCGCGGGCGCCGCGGCCGCCGGCTCCGCGGGTGTGCTGACGCGGGCCAGCCGCAGCTCGGCGATCCGGTTGCGGTCCCGGCGCATCACGGTGAGGCGCCAGTCGTCGAGCACGACGTCGTCGCCGACGTCGGGGATGCGGCCCAGGTGGGCCAGCACCATCCCCGCGAGGGTCTCGTACGGACCGGTCGGCATCGGGAACCCGGTGGAGTCGGCCACCTCGTCGTCGCGGAGCAGGCCGGACACGAGCCAGCTGTCGCGCCCCAGCGGCCGGACCCTGGCCTGCTCGGCCCGGTCGTGCTCGTCGCGGACGTCACCGACGATCTCCTCCACGAGGTCCTCGAGCGTGACGATCCCGGCGGTCCCGCCGTACTCGTCGACGACGACGGCCATCTGCAGGCCGGACTCACGCAGGCTGGTGAGCAGGGCGTCGCCGTCGAGCGACTCGGGCACCGTGGGCACGCCCTGCACCAGGTGACGCAGCACGGCCGTGTCGCGCTCGGGGATCGGCACGCCGAAGGCCTGCTTGACGTGCACCACGCCGAGCACGGAGTCGAGGTCACGTTCGTGGACGGGGAAGCGGGAGAGCCCGCTGCGGCGGGAGAGCGCGACGAGATCGGCGACGGTGTCGTCGGCGTCGATGGACTCCACGCGCACCCGCGGTGTCATGAGGTCCTCCGCCACCCGGTCGGTGAAACGCAGTGACCGGTACAGCAGGGTGGCGGTGCCGGCGTCGAGGGTGCCGTGCTGGGCGCTCGTGCGCACGAGCGAGCTGAGCTCGCGCGGCGACCGCGCCGAGCGCAGCTCCTCGGCGGGCTCCACGCCGAGCCGCCGGACGATGGCGTTGGCCGCCGAGTTGAGGCCGGCGATCAGCCAGCGGAACGCGCCGGCGAACCCGCTCTGCAACCACACGACCGCGCGTGCGGTCCGCAGCGGATCGGCGATGGCCAGGTTCTTCGGTACGAGCTCGCCGAACACCATCGACAGGGTGGTGGCGAGCAGTAGCGAGAGGACGGTGGCGGTGCCGCGCGCGACGCCCTCGGACATGCCGAGTCCGGTGAGCCCCGGACGGAACAGCGAGGCGATCGCGGGCTCGGCGATGTAGCCGGTGACCAGCGTGGTGACCGTGATGCCGAGCTGGCTTCCCGAAAGCTGGAACGACAGGCCGCGGTGGGCGCGCTGCACGATGCGCGCCGTGCGGTCGTTCTTCTCGGCGACGTGCGCGTCGACCTGGCTGCGTTCCAGCGCCGTCAGGGCGAACTCCGACGCGACGGAGATCGCCGTACCCAGCGTGAGCGCGACGACGGCCAGCAGGCCCAGCACGGACGGCAGGATGCTCATGACGGCATCCAGGCGCACAGCGCGGGGGAGTACCGGATCTGACCCGGCCTGCATCGGCGACCCGGCGCGGTGGGGCGTGCGGTGGGCACGGTGGTGTTCTCCTCGGGCGGGTCGGGCCAGTGTAGGGCGCCTGGCCGGTTGCGACCGGTCGTGACCGCGCCCCGATGAGCTGCGCGTCACCTCCAGAGGCCGGACGGGCCTGTGGGACCTAGGTTGACGGGTCATGAACGGCAGCCGCGCCGGTGCGCGCGAAGCAACCTCGCCGTTCGTCGACTTCGACCGCGCGTCGTGGGCGAAGCTGGGTGCGAACACCCCGCTGCCGCTGACCGCCGACGAGCTCGACCGGGTCCGCAGTCTGGGGGATGCGGTCGATCTCGACGAGGTCCGCGAGGTGTATCTGCCGCTGTCCCGGTTGCTGACCCTGCACGTGCAGGAGGAGGGGCGGCTCTATCGCGCTTACCGCACCTTCCTCGGTGCCACCCCCGCCCGCACTCCCTTCGTCATCGGGGTGGCGGGCTCGGTCTCGGTCGGCAAGTCCACCACCGCGCGGCTGATGCGGCTGCTGCTGGGCCGCTGGCCCCAGCACCCCCGCGTGGAGCTGGTGACCACCGACGGGTTCCTGCACTCCAACGCCGAGCTGGAACGGCGCGGGCTGATGAGGCGCAAGGGCTTCCCCGAGTCCTACAACCGGCGCGCGCTCCTGAGGTTCGTCACCGAGGTGAAGGCCGGGCGCGCCGAGGTGACGGCACCGGTGTACTCCCACCTGGTGTACGACATCATCCCCGACCGGCGGCTGGTCGTCCGCAAGCCCGACATCCTCCTGCTGGAGGGCCTCAACGTTCTCCAGCCGGCGCAGCCGTCGCGGGTCGGTGGGGCCGCGCTGGCCGTCAGCGACTTCATCGACTTCTCCGTCTACGTCGACGCGGCCACGGCCGACATCCGCCGGTGGTACGTCGACCGGTTCCTCAGCCTCCGCGAGACCGCCTTCCGCAACCCCGACTCGTACTTCCGCCGCTTCGCCGACCTGGGCACCGAGGCGGCGACCGCCCGCGCGGAGGGCATCTGGGAAGACATCAACGGCCCGAACCTGGAGCACAACATCCGGCCCACCCGCGGGCGCGCGAGCCTGGTCCTGCGCAAGGGCCCCGACCACAACGTGACAGGCATCCGACTGCGGAAGGTGTGAACCTGGCACCATGTGCCGATGACCGAGGCGACCCTCATCACGGCGGACACCGACGAGCTGACCGACCTCGCGGCCCGGCTCCGGCTCACCGTCGGGCGCCTGCACCGGCGGATCCGCATCGACGGACGCGAGTCCATCCCGCCGCTGCAGCTCTCGGCGCTGGTCACCGTCGAGCAGCACGGACCTCTGCGCCTCTCGGAGCTGGCGCGCCGGGAGGCCGTCACGGCGCCCACGATGAGCCGGGTCCTCACCGCCCTCGACGAGCAGGGTCTGGTCGTGCGTGCCGCCGACCCGCAGGACGCCCGCGGCGTGTTGATCACACTGTCCGCCGTGGGCGCCGCCCAGCTGTGCGAGGTCCGCAGCCACCGCACCGCGCTGGTGGCCCGCCGGCTCCAACGCCTCGACACCACCCAGCGCCAGGCCCTGACCACGGCGATGCCCGCGCTGGAGGCCTTGCTCGTCGACGACGAGTGAGCGGGGCAGGGCGGGTCAGGTGGGCTCGCCGTCGACCAGGACGCGCAGATCGTCGTGCAGGAAGCTCAGCCGCCCGCCGATCCGCGCCGACTCCGGCAGCGGGTCCGCGTATCCCCACACCGCATCGGTGAGCGCCCGGCCGTCCGGCAGCCGAGCCGTCCGATAGTCGGCCTCGCCCTTGTACGGGCAGCGGGTGCGGGTGGCGGAGGGCTCCAGCGAGACCTGCACGTCGCCGGGGGAGAGGTAGTAGCGCAGCGGCAGGCCGGTCTCGGAGAGCACGAGCGGCGAGCGTGACTCCGCGACCACGACGTCGCCGGCCAGCACCCGCACGTGCCGGCTCGACGACCGGATGTCGACGCGGTGGAAGGGGTCGGTGAGGTGCCCGTGCACGTGGTCGTCCTCGTCGAACCAGGCGTCGGCCGCCTCCCAGTACAGCGAGGCGTACCCGCGCAGCCACGGCGCGGCTGCCGTCGGCTCGGGGTAGGCCCAGAGAGCGTTCTCGACGACACGGTCGCCCACCCGCAGCGAGCGGTAGGTCGCGTCGCCCTTGAACGGGCAGTGCGTGGTGTGGTCGGTGGCCTCGAAGGCCGCCGCGTCGAGGTCGGCCTCGGGCACGTAGAGCCGGGGCAACAGGTTGGACTCGTGGACCAGCACGCCGCGCCGCGTGTCGAGCACCGTCCGGCCCGCGAACTCGGCGCGGACCCGGCGCGGGAACGGGTGCATCAGCAGTTTGTGGGCCGGCCCGTCCAGCCGGTAGTTCACCGTGGCCGGGGCGGTCGGGGACAGCGGTCCGTGGGCGAGGGTCAGGCTCATGTGGTGCTCCTCATGGTCGGGATACGTCGGCGGCAACGCCGTCGCGCCCGAAACATTCCGCAGTTCCTCCACCGGGGCCACCGGCATCGCCTCCTGGACACTTGCGACGCCGAGATCACTCGCGTCGCGGCCACATGTGTCCATGAGGCGGACGTGGTGACGCCGGAGGGCTGACGGTGGCAACACCCGCCTCGATGCCATAGTGGGTTCGACGCAGGTGTCGTGGCGTGACGGTGGAGGGGGAGTGCGGCGTGGACGGGCTGAGCTCGCTGTTCGGCGCCCTGGTCACGTACCTGCACGGGGTGGTGAACCCGGACATCTGCCCAGGCAACTGGACATTGGCGGTGGCCGCGCTGGGCGTCGGGGTCGGGCTCTCGCCCACGGTTGGGGCGGTGGTGATTGCCGTGCTGCGACGGCGCATCGGGTCGCGGTACGGGGTCGGCGGGTCGTCGTTGATGATCGCTGCCGGCTTGCTCACCGCCGGCCTGGTGCCGCTGCTGGCCTTCGTCGCCACCGGACGGTGGTTCACCGCCGCCAGTGGTGCCAATGCCTATGTCCCTTACAACATAGGCGACGAGCCGGCATGCGACTACATCCCGGAGATCAAGGACCTCGCCGGCTCCACCGTCCGCGCCGCCTTCGACCCGGACGCCCCGCTTCGCTTCGGCTACGCACTGGTCCTGCTCGCGCTGGTACCCCTGATCTCGAGCATGTTCGTCGCCGCGCAAGCCCGACTCGTGTTGCGGCGCGGGCCGAGTTGGCCGTCGAAGTTCTTCTGGCCGCCGTGGCTCGCCGTCGCCGTGCTCACCGCCCAGGTGCCCTTCACGGTGGCCGGGCTGCTGTGGGTCGGCGCCGCGGCCGGCTCGTTCGTGGGCATCTTCGTGGCGCTTCTCGCCGGTAGGCCGTCGCGCGAGAAGGTGAGGAGCTCACTCGCCGCCGGTGATGCCCTCCCGGGAGGTGGTGGCGCTCGCGTCGCTGCGCCGCAGCGGGCGGCCATTCCGCCCGATGCCGCACGTCCCGACACCGGTGGGCCGGACGACGCCCAGCTCAAGCTGTCCGAGCGCCTCGCCGGACGTTTCGCCGAGCGGGAGGCCTCGCCGCTGGTCACGACCGCGGCCGGAGCGGCGGCCCTGGCCCCCGGACCCCAAGCGCCTGTCGGCCCGCCCGACGCCCGCGCCGCGGCTGCGTCCGGCGGCCCCGCGCCGACCCGTGTGTCGCCGACGGCGTCGCCGTTCTTGTCGCCGTCCGCGCCACCGACCCTCACGATGGTCGCCCCTGCGGCACCCTTCTCGGTGGCCCGTCCCGGTTCGGGTACCCGGTTCCGGGTGATCCGCCGGCTCGGCTCGGGGGGTTTCGGTCGTGTGTGGCTGGCCCACGACGCCCGGTTCGGGCACGTCGTCGCGCTCAAGGCGGCCCACGCGCCCGACGCGGAGACCGAGCAGCGCATCCGACGCGAGGCCCGGGCGCTCGCCACGGTCCGCCACCCGCACTGCGTGCGCATCCACGATCTCGTCCCCGCAGCGAGCGACCCCGGCCTGTCCGACATGGACGGCATGGTGATCGTCATGGGGTACGTGGAGGGGGCCTCGCTCGGCGAGCTGGTGCGCGACCGTGGGCTCGTCGACGACCTCGCCGCCGCCCGGATGTGGACGAACGTGGCCGGGGCGCTCGACGCCGCGCACCGTCAGGGTGTGCTGCACCGCGACGTCAAGCCCGGCAACGTCGTCGTCGACACGGGCGGGCTGGCGCACCTGATCGACTTCGGGATCGCGCGCACCACCGGTGACGCCACGATGACCCTCGCCGGGTTCGTGCTGGGCACGCCGGACTACCTCGCACCGGAGGTCGCGTGCGGCGAGCGCGCCACCCCCGCCTCGGACGCCTGGCAGCTCGCCGCCACCGTCTCCTACGCTCTGACGGGCCACCCGCCCCGCGGCGGGCACGTCGACGCCGTGTCGGGGCTGCGTGCCGCGGCGTGCGGGGCGGCGTTGTCCCACCTTCCCCGGCGCAGCGCCCACCTCGCGCTGCTCCGCGCCGCGATGGACAACGACCCGGCCCGGCGGCCCCCGCTACCGGTGGTCCAGAGAGCGCTGGAGGAGTGGTTGCGGCACGCCGGGGCCCGCTCCGACGGGCCCGTGACGGCCGGTCCGCCCGCCCGGTGACGGTTCCGGATCCACCCCGCACGAGCCGGATCCTCGGGGTCGACGCCGCACGCGCGGTCGCTCTGGTGGGGATGTTCGCCACCCACATCCTGCCGCTCACCACGCAGGACGGTCAGGAGACGCTGACGGGACTGCTCGCCGACGGGCGGGCGTCCGCCCTGTTCGCGGTGCTCGCCGGTGTCGGTGTGGCGCTGTCCACCGGGGGACCGCGACGCCCGCCGGACGGCCGCGCACACCTGGCCGCGGCGGCCGGGTTGCTGGTCCGTGGGGTGCTCGTGGCGGTGGCGGGTCTCCTGCTCGTCGGGCTCGACCCGCCGGTCGCTGTGATCCTCGCCTACTACGGGCTGCTGTTCGTGGCGGCGACGCCGCTGTTACGGCTCCCGGCGGGGATACTCGCGGGAGCTGCCGTGCTGGCGTGCGGGCTCGCGCCGGTGCTGAGCCATCTCCTGCGGTCCGGGCTGCCCCGCGGTCCGGGCGATCAACCGGGCTTCGACGCGCTGGCCGAGCCCGGCGACCTGCTCGTCACCCTCGCAGTGAGCGGCTACTACCCGGTGTTGCCGTGGCTGACGTACCTGCTGGCCGGGATGGCGGTCGGGCGCCTGGACCTGCGGCGGATCCGCACGGCGGTGGCGCTGGCAGTGGGCGGCGCGTCGGTGGCGCTGCTGGCGACGGGCGCGTCGGCTCTGCTGCTGGGGCCCGGCGGCGGTGCGGCCGCGATCGGGAGCGAGGCGCTGGCGCGGCGCCGGTACGGCACCACCCCCACCGACACGTGGTGGTGGCTCGCGGTGGACGCCCCGCATGCGGGGACCCCGTTCGACCTCGCCCACACCACGGGCACCGCGCTGGCCGTGCTGGGCGCGATGCTCCTGCTGGCGCGCTACGCCCGATCTCTGGTGTGGTTGCCGGCGGCGCTGGGCGCGGCGCCGCTCACCCTCTACACGCTGCACGTCGTCGCCGTCACGGTCGTGCCGTACGAGGAGGCCGACGGCGGTTCCGTGCTGCTGGCGCATGTGGTCGCGGCGCTGGTGATCGGCACGCTGTTGAAGCTGGCCGGGCGCAGGGGACCGCTCGAGGCGGCCGTGTCGGGCGCCGGGTCGGGGGTGCGGCGACTCGTCAGCGCCGCGGCGCCCGCACCCGCCGCGCCGGCCGTCGACGGCCCGCGGCACGCGCGGGAGGCGTCGACGCCGAGAACCGCGGCGAGCACCCAGTCGGCGTGGGAGATGACGTCGAGGTTGTGTTCGACGACGATCACCGAGCTGCCGCCGTCGACCAGGCGGTCCAGGAGCGCGAGCAGGTGCCCGCAGTCGGACATGTGCAGCCCGGTGGTCGGCTCGTCGAGGACGTAGACGTTGCCCTCCTCGTGCAGCCGGCTCGCGAGCTTGAGGCGCTGGCACTCCCCGCCCGACAGGGTGGACAGCGGCTGGCCGAGCGTGAGGTACCCGAGGCCGACGTCGACGACGGCCGCGAGCCGCTTGGTGATCTCCTTCGCGTCGAAGAACTCCAGGGCCTTCGCGGCCGTCATGTCCAACGCATCCGAGATCGACCTGCCGTCGACGGTGAGCGCCAGGACCTGCTCGGTGTAGCGCCGACCTTGGCAGTCGGTGCAGGTGGATCGGACGCCGTCGAGGTAGGCGAGGTCGGAGTACAGGACGCCGAGGCCGTTGCAGGTGGGGCAGGCGCCCTCGGAGTTGAAGCTGAACAGCGAGGGTTTGACGCCGGCGTGCTTCGCGTAGAGCTTGCGGATGGGATCCATCACCCCGGTCCACGTCGCCGGTGTCGACCGGATCGACGTGGCGACCGCCGACTGGTCGACCACGATCGTCCCCGGGTGCTGCGGCACGAAAACGTCGCGCACCAGCGTCGACTTGCCCGACCCCGCCACCCCGGTGACGGCGACCAGCACGCCGAGTGGCACGTCGAGATCGAACCCCCGCAGGTTGTTGGCCCTCGCTCCGGTCACCCGCAGCTGCCCGGTGGGGGAGCGGACGTCGGCCTTGGCGATGCCGGGCCGGTGCAGGAACTCCCCGGTCAGCGTCCCGGAGGTCGCCAGCCCGGCGACGTCGCCCTGGTACACGATCCGGCCGCCCTCGGTGCCCGCTCGGGGCCCGAGCTCGACGACGTGGTCGGCCGCGGTGATCACGTCCGTGTCGTGCTCGACGACGAGCACGGTGTTGCCCTTGTCGCGCAACCGCCGCAACAGGGCGTTCATCCGCCCGACGTCGCGGGGGTGCAGTCCGATCGTCGGTTCGTCGAACACGTACATGACGTCGACCAGCGACGATCCGAGATGGCGCACCATCTTGATCCGCTGCGACTCCCCGCCCGACAGCGTGGAGGTCTCGCGTTCCAGGGTCAGGTAGCCCAGCCCCATGTCGATCAGTGCACCGACCCGGGCCGTAGCCTCGTCGACGACGGGCGCGATCTCCGGATCGCTCAGCGTCGGCAGCAGCGCATGGAGCGACTCCAGGTCGAGCGCGCAGAGGGCGGGCAGGGTGTGCCCGCCGACCGTCGCCGTGCGCGGTGCCTGCGCGAGGCGGGTGCCCTCGCAGTCCGGGCAGCGCACCGAGGTGGTGTAGCGGGTGAGCGTCTCCTTCTTGCGGTCGGAGGTGCCGTCGCCGTCGGCCTGGATGAACAGGCGGTTGAACTTCGCCTCGACGCCCTCGAACTCCATGTTGATCGTCTTGCGCCCGACCGCCTTGAGCGCCACCTTCTCGTCCGCGCCCCACAGCAGCAGCTGCCATTCGGTGTCGGTGAAGTCGCGCAGCGCCTTGTCGTTGTCGAAGCGGCCCGACTGGGCGTAGATGTGCCAGTACCAGCTGTCG
>JAJAZD010000119.1 GCA_026785945.1 Pseudonocardia sp.
ACACACGCCACAGGTCGTCCCCGCGCCGGACGGACGGCCCCTGTCGACCTCCGAGCTGCGCCCGGGCCGCGAGCACGACACCACCGACGCGAGGACCGACCCCGAGCTGCTCGGTGCGGTCGCCGCCTGCTCGCCCAGCAGGATGCCTACGCAGCTTCGCCGGCCCGCGGATTGCTCCGATCGTGCCCTCGGCAGGACTCGAACCTGCGACCTAGAGATTAGAAGTCGCTCGGACGAAGTGCTCTACAGCTTCTAACAGGGCTTTTGTGTTGCTTGGGGCGTCTCGTACTGGCTCCCGCATCTGTGTTGTGCTGTAATTCGCTCCCTGCGTGGCTCCCAGGTAGTCGACCATGGATCGGTCTCAGCGCACGGGGGCCTGGCGATCGGCGTCGTCGTGGCCGGGGGCCTACGCGGAGGTTGAATGACGTCGGGACTCCGGGGTTCAAGGGTGCGCCACGACGAGCTGCCCAGCGCCGCCGATGGCCGGGCCGTCGGGCCAGAGCGTGGAGAGACCGTCCGGGGTGAGCGGGGCCCGGTAGGAGGTCCGGATGACGTTCTCCGCCATCTCGGGAGTTGCGAGGTCGGCGAGACTGACGAACCAGTCGATCCCGGCCGGGTAGGACCACAGGTAGGAGCGCAACAACGGATCGGCTCCGCGGTCCGTCAGCATGTCGCCGATTCTGGCTTCCGACCAGAACGGGACGTGCGACCGGGCCATGGCAACGCACTCCGGGATGCTCACACCGTCGTTCAGCGCGATATGCACCTTCGCCCGGACGAGTTCCAGGTAATGGGCAAGCCGTACCCGAACCGTCAGCGCCTGGTCGTCGGGCAGCACGAAGAGGGGGAGGGCCTGCGCGAGGCCCTCCAGCAAAACCTGTTGTTGCGCGTGAACCGACGTCATGCGGACCCACGGGACGTCGCGTTCTCGGCATTCCGCGGAATAGGACGCGCACTGGAGGCCGTGGCCGAGCAGCTCGTGAAGTGCGAACTGCCGGGCCTGCACATCGGTGAAGCTGGCATTGCGAGCATTGATACGCAGGCGCACATCAGCCCCGGATCCGTCGAGCCAGTACGCCCAGTACACAGCCAGGTCGACGTGCTCGACCCGGACGTTGAACGGTGCGTCGGAGTCCACGAGGCTTCGCACGGATCCTTCGAGATCGCTCGCGTGGCGGCGGATGACGTCCGCGGCGTCGGCCGCGTCGATCAGTCCTTCCGCGGTCGCCAGTGACTCCGACGTGGCTGAGTCCCACCCGATGTCGAGGCGGTCCAGCTCTGTGACGGCGACGATGCGCACGCGCTCGAGGTGCTCGTCCGACCAGCCCGCCGCCGCGCAGCCCTGGGTCGCGCGGACGTAGTCGTCGAGGGGTTCCCGGGCGCCGAGCAGGGCGTCCAGGTAGGCGAGTGCAGCCCCTACGCGCTCGCTGACCGACACGTCCGCGTTGCGGTCCGCAGCCTCGGCTCCGAGGCCCTCCAGCTCCCGCCGGACGTGCAAGCGGCTGGTCGCCGGCTGCACGTCCGTGGCGCCCTGCGGGTGGCAGTCGTAGTCCACGACAGGAGGAGCGCCGCGGCCGATCTCGTGGTGGTTCCACGAGCGGAGCGCAGCCTCCGTACGGTCGCGAAGCGTCACACAGGCTCCCATCGCAGGGTCGCGTACTGGTTGGGCTGGAGGTGGTCACGGGTGAAGGTCATGATCACGTCGTCGCCATCGTAGTCCCACGCCACTGACTCCTGCGCCAGCGATTCCGTTCCGTCGGGCAGCTCCTCGGTGGCGGTGATGCCGGCGCACTCGCGCAGACCGACGTGCCGCACTCGCAGCGTGTACTCGCGGGTGTACCGGGCGAACGCCTGTCGCCAGTACCAGTCCTTCTGGAACTCCGCGCCCGTGCACGTGTAGCCGAACACCCTCGCTTCTCCGGGCTCGATCGGGGGCGAGAGCTGGCAGGCGAACTTCGCCATGTTGTCGGCCGTGTGGATGCGCTGGATGGCGTTCTTGGTCGTACCTTCGCGCAGTGCGGTGAGCTGGAGCTTGCCGCGGCTGTGCTGGAACCACAGATCACGCGGCGCCCGCTGCACGGCGCGGTCGGTGAGGTTGAGCGACTGGTACCGGTAAGTCACGGTGCAGATGCCGTCGGCCGCGATGTGCAGGTCCACCGTCAGGCTGAGGTCGACCAGCTGACCGGCGAGTGAAGCGATCTCCGCGATCTCGTCGGGCGGCCAGCGGAGGACGTGCCCGAGGCCGGTGACCTTGCGCGCCAGCCGCTCGGGGAACGGGACGTTCTGGAGGTCCGCGGACGCTCGATCCGCTGCGGGTCGTCCGGGCCCGGACCGCCGCTGACCCCACGATGCGTGCGTCGCCTCCGGATCCGTCAAGCCGGACTCGATGTTCTGGACGATCTCGCCCGTGAACTCGTCCGGACGCGCCGCCTCCCGCTCCGCACCTTCCGGAACGTACCGCTCGAACAGTTTTCCGGCGGTCTCTCCCTCGAACATCTTCTCCAGGATTCGGCAGGCGTCGGGGTAGGGGAGCCCCTTGAGCTGGCCGGACATCCATCGGTGGAGCTGTGCCCTGCTCGGACCCGATCCAGAAAGCGCCGGGTCCACCGCGCGAGCCGCTTTCTCGAACTCGCGACTGAATGTCTCGTACTTCTGCCAATGGCGCTGCCGCGCGAGCGCGCGTAGCCGGATCTGCCCGTTCCCCACGTGTGCCTCCACAGCTTGCGACCAGGGAAAGAGTAGCACAGACGAGACATAGACGCGACAGTCTGCCGTCAGGTGAGACCAACGAGAGCTATTCGTGACGCCGCGATGCGACGCCAGTCGGTCGCAGACTTCTCAGGACGGTGCGGACGGCCGCATCGCACGCTGAGAAACGAGGTGCAAGACATGTCAGTAGAAGAGGCTGCAGGCCAGCGAATCGTTCGTCGGTCCCGGTTCCTCTCCGTTGCGGAGCAGGCCGACGAACTCGGGATCTCCGAGGTGACCCTCTATAGGGCGATCAAGGCCGGGGAGTTCCCGGCGGTCCGGATCCGCGGGCGGGTGGTCATCCCGGCCGGTGCCGTCGACGCGATGGCGGACGCCGCGCTGGCCGGCGGGACCGCGGTGGACGCGGCGAGCTGGGTTGTCGTGCAGCGCGGGGAGGAGGCGTGATGGGGACCGTCGGTGTATTGATCGCGTTCGCGGTGCTCGGCGCGTTCATCTGCGCGAAGTCGCGGAGCGCCCTGGGCGCGGTGGTGTTCTCGCTCATCGCGCTGGGGCTGTTCATCTCCACGCCGGTCGGGGCCGGGCTGCCGGGGATGCTGTCGGACTTCGTGTCCGCGGTGTCGCAGGCGTCGCAGCCGCTGACCTCGGGTGGGTCGGAGGCCGTGGGATGACCGCGGCGACGATGCAGGCGGCGCGGCGCGAGCCGTTGGCCGGCCACGTCCGGCAGGGCGACTTCCGGCACCGGGCGGCGTGCCGGTCGGTGGATCCGGAGGTGTTCTTCCCGGCCGCGGAGTCCGGGCCCGGCTACGAGGTGCGGGTCCAGCTAGCCAAGGCGGTCTGCGCGGGCTGCCCGGTCCGGACGGAGTGCCTGACGTGGGCTTCGTCGGAGCTGCCGGACGGGATCGCGGGCGGCATGACCGCCGAGGAACGCCGCACCGAGCGCGGCCGCCGGGCCCACCGCCGCACCACCAGTACGAGCGCCAGTAAGGGGGAGAGCGCCCCGGCGGCCACCGGTGCGCCCTCCCAGGTCTCCCACAACAACGCCCTGGACAGGACACCAGTAATGGAAGGACCCCGATCGTAGTGGGCAT
Source organism: Pseudonocardia sp. (assembly GCA_026785945.1). Classification (GTDB taxonomy): domain Bacteria; phylum Actinomycetota; class Actinomycetes; order Mycobacteriales; family Pseudonocardiaceae; genus Pseudonocardia. The sequence goes on from JAJAZD010000119.1 coordinate 3,798, forward strand.
CGTGTACTGCGGCCCGTTCACGGACGCGATCAATGAAGGCACCCGCTACGGCCACGAGGGCTACGGGGTCCAGGTCCTGCACGACGGCACCGAGACCCGCTCCTGGGTGCGCGAGTTCCGCGAGTACCGCGCCGGCTGTGACTGCGGGTGGCGCGGCCGGACGGTCTACCCGCCGACCGAGGCGGGGGAGACCGCCGCGCAGGACGAGTGGGACACCGAGCACCTGCAGGTGCTGATCTACAAGGTGGCCCACGGGAAGGTGGTGCCCGCGACGGCGCTCCTGGGCTTGATCACGGGGCTGCGCCGCGAGCTGTCCGCCGCGGTGGCTGCCCGGGACTTCGACGAGCCGCTGACCGAGCGCGAGCGCGGCCAGTGCGAGGTGATCGAGGCCATCGAGCGGCACCTCTACGATGCCGCCGTCGACGCCCCGGGCCCGGCGCGGCCGACGTCGGGTGGCACGGCTGCCCGGTCGGGGGGTGCGTGGTGAGCGCGCGGGCGCAGCGGGTGGCCCGGCTGGCCGCGGAGGCGGCGGATGCGGCTCGGGTGCGGGAGCTGACCACGCATCCGGACGTGATCGCGCTGCGGGTGGAGCGGGTCCGGGCGCAGGTCGACGCCTTGTTGTGGGCGGGGATCGTGCTCGGGTTGGCGTTCACGATGGTCAACGTCCAGTCCTTCGCCGCCGGCGGTGCAGAACCCTGGTCGCCGGCGTGGTTGGTGGCGTGGCTGTTGGACCCGATGGTGTCGCTGGTGTTGCTGGCGGTGCTGCGCGCCGAGCAGGTGACCGCGCGGTATCAGGTGGTGTTGCCGGTGTGGGCGCGGCGGACGAAGTGGCTGACGTTCGGGGCCACGTACGTGATGAACACGTGGACCTCGTGGGGTCTGGACAGCGGCGCGGGTGCGGGTGCGGTGTCGTGGTCGGGGGTGGTGCTGCACTCCGTGCCGCCGTTGGTGGTGTTCGCGACCGCCGAGACCGGCCCAGGGCTGCGGGACCGGCTCACCGAGGCCGTGCACCGGGCCCTGGTCGAGCACCGGGCCGCCCAGCAGGCCGACACGGTCCGGTCCCCGGGGACGGCCGTTGACGTCGCGGCGCCCGAGGCCGTGGACGTCGCCGACAACGTCGCCGACAACGAGTTCGACCAGCTCGACCAGCTCGACCCGGCCGACGTCGGCTCCGTGGATGCCGACGGGGTGGACCCGGGCGCGGCCGGGTTGGTCGACGAGCACGGGCTGTCGCGGCTGTGGGAGACCGCCCCGCCCGCCCCGGCGGTACGGGGGACGGCCGAGCAGCGGGCGGCGGCGCTGATCGCCGAGGGCGCGGGCCGTCGACGGCTGGCGAGTGAGTTGGAGATCAGCGAGTACCGGGCGCGGCGCCTGCTCGACCACGCCCGCACCAGCCCCGTCGGGCAGTACAGCGCCGACGCCCAGCCCCCGACCGTCGAGGGCTCGGAGGTCGGGGGCGCGGAGGTCGGGGGCGCGGAGGTCGAGGGCCTGGACGGCGAGGCGACGGAGTGCGAGCAGGAGCAGCAGGACGGGCGCCCGGAGCGGGTGCCCGCCGGGGAAGGCGTCGGGTCGAACGGCGCGCGCTACGAGATCGGAGGGAGGCTGTCGTGAACAGCTCACTGGTGGTGTTGGGGGCCGTGCTGGTCGCGGTCGCGGTGATCGGATGGAAGCGCGGTGCCCGAGCGGTCGCGTTCGGGGCCGGGGTGGCGGCGGTGTTCCCGGTGTGGGCGCTGGTGCGCACCACGAACCCGTTCCTGCTCGGCGTTCTCGTCGCGCTGCTGCTGGTGGGGGTGTGGCTGCGGTGGGGCCGGACGATGGCCACGGTCACCCGGTGGGGCGCCTCGGCCCGGCGCAAGGCCGGGGTGGCGTCGATGGTCGACATCGCCCGTACCCGCTCGGCGGTCGCGATGCGCCGTCATGTGGGGGTGTTGCGTCCGTCGTTGCGGGCCCGGTCGCGGCTGGGGCACGTGAGGCAGTTGTGTCGGTTTCCGGTGGTCGAGGTCGCGGTGCAGTTGTGCCGGACCGGGGGCCTGCGGGTGTGGTCGACCGTGCGGGACGTGGTTGTGGTGTTCGGCGGGCCGGGTGCGGGGAAGACCCAGTGGCTCGCCGGGCGGGTGGTCGACGCCCCCGGCGCCGTCGTGGTGACCTCCACCCGCACTGACCTGCTGGACCAGGTCGGTCCGCTGCGCGCCCGGGTGGGGCCGGTCTATGTGTTCAACCCGGTCGGGCTCGGGGGGCGGCCCTCGACGATCACGTTCGACCCGCTCACCGGCTGCGGTGATCCGGTCACGGCGAACGAGCGCGCTGCGGACATGATCGCTGCGGGTAGCCACGGTGGGGGTGGGGACCGGGAGTTCTGGGAGGACCAGGGCCGGCGCAACCTCGCCGCGCTGCTGCACGCCGCCGCGCTGGGCGGGCTGACCACCGCTGATGTGCGGGAGTGGCTGGCCAAGCTCGACGAGTCCGAGGCGGAGATCGTCGGGCTGCTGCGTGCCCGCAGCCCCGAGCCGGGGTTCGTCGCCGAGATCACCCAGTTCATCGGCACCAACCACAAGACCCGCACCTCGATCACCTCCACGATCGCCCCCGCTCTGGGGTGGCTCACCCACGGCCCAGCCGCAGCCGCGGCCCGCCCCATCGCGCAGGGCGGGAGCCCGTTCGACGTCGCCGCGCTGCTCGCGGGCCGGGGCACGGTGTTCATGCTCGGCGGGGAGGAGGCGCAGGTCGCGCCGTTGGTGTGCGCGCTGACCGGGTACATCGCCCGCGAGGCCCGCCGCCTGGCCGCGCTGCGCCCCGGGGGCCGGTTGGACCCGCCGTTGTCGCTGCGCCTGGACGAGGCCGCGCTGATCTGCCCGGTCCCGCTGGACCGGTGGACCGCGGACATGGGCGGGCGCGGCGTGAACATCGTGGCGCTGTTCCAGTCCCGCGCCCAGCTGGTGGACCGGTACGGCCCGGCGAAGTCGGCGGTCATCCTCAACAACTCCGGGGCGCGGGTCCTGTTCGGCGGTACCGCCGACCGCGACGACCTCACCTACTGGTCGACCCTGGCCGGGGAGCGCGACGAGCCGATCACCACCACCGACATGCACGGCCGGGTCGCCTCCCGGTCGGTGCGCCGGGTGCCGGTGCTCGCTCCGGCACAGTTGGCGAACCTGCCCGCGGGGCGGGTGGTGGTGTTCACCCGGGACATGCCCCCCGTGATCGGGCGGGCCGAGCAGGCGTGGCGGCGTCCGGACGTGCACGCGGTGCACCACCCCGACGCGCTCACCGTCCGAGCCCGCGCCTGGAGTGCGGCTCGCCGTCACCAGGTCGCCGGGTGGTTTGCGGCGGTGACCCGCCCGGCCCGCCGGTGGGCGGCGAGGTCAACCGCGGCGATCGTCGGGTGGTGGACGGCCGCGCTGGTCGCCGCTCGCCGGCGGCTCACCGGGCACGGCGCCCCGACCGCCCCCCGCCCGTACGACGTTCCCGTACCCGTCCCGGCCGGGACGCCGGACCAGGACGCGACCGGCGAGGCCATGAACCGGCCCGACGCGGGACAGCCCGACGCGGGACAGCACGGCGCGGGCCAGCACGAGGGTGCCGAGGTGCTGGCGTTCTCCTCGCCGTGGGCGCCGCCCGCCGGACACCAGCACCACCAGGACGGCCACGGGAAGGACACCAACGGTGCCGCTGCGGCGGCCCACGGGGACGAGGGGAGCGCGTGGTGAGCGAGACGTTGACCGACCTGTTCTGCGGTGCCGGCGGCTCCGGGCAGGGCGCCGCCCACGTCCCCGGGCTCGACCTGCGGATGGCGGCGAACCACTGGCGTCGGGCGATCGACACCCACCAGGCCAACTTCCCCACCGTCGATCACGACTGCGCGGACCTGTCGCAGGTCGAGCCGCGCCGCTACCCGCGGACGAGCATCTTGTGGGCGTCCCCGGAGTGCACCAACCACTCCGGTGCGAAGGGCCGCAAACGCCACCAGGCCGTCCCGGGGCAGGGCGGGTTGTTCGCCGACCCTGCGGTCGACCCGGGCGCGGTGCGGAGCCGGGCGACGATGTGGGACGTCCCGCGGTTCGCCGAGTACCACCGCTACCGGGCGGTGGTGGTGGAGAACGTGGTCGAGGCCGCCCGCTGGGAGCTGTTCCCGGCGTGGCTGTACGCGATGGACTGCCTGGGCTACGCCCACCGGGTCGTGTGGGCGAACTCGATGCACTTCCCCACCCAGCTCGCGCCGCGTGCCCCGCAGTCCCGCGACCGGATGTACGTGGTGTTCTGGCGGCGCGGGCAGCGCGCCCCGGAGCTGGACCTGCGTCCGTCCGCGGTGTGCGCCATGTGCGGGCCGGTCGCGGCGCGGCAGGTGTTCAAGCGGGCTGAGCGGGCGGCGTGGGGCCGCTACCGCACCCAGTACCTGTACCGCTGCCCGAACGCGGTGTGCCGGTTCGCCGTGGTCGAGCCCGATGTTCTGCCGGCCGCGAGCGTGATCGACTGGTCGCGGGTCGGGCAGCGGATCGGGGACCGCGCCGAACCGCTGGCCGACAACACCCTGGACCGGATCCGGGTCGGGCTGGCCCGCTACTGCACCGGCTCAGTCGCCCGCCCGTTGCTGGCGCCGGACGAGGGCCGGACCGGGAAGTACGCCGCCCCGGTCGAGTGGCCGATGCGGACCCAGACCACCCGCAACGAGACCGCGCTGCTGGTCCCGGCGGGTGGGACGTGGAACGACGCGGCGGCGCCGGTGTCCGCGCTGTTCCGGGCCCGCACCACCACCGAGGCCGAAGCGCTGGTGGTGCCCTACTACGGGACCGGTGTCGCCCGGCCCGCCGGCCAGCCACTCGGTGCGCTGTCCACGCGGGACCGGTTCGGGGTGGCGTTCATCGCCGAGCTCCGCGGCGGCGGGTCCACCGCCCGCCCGGTCGGGGCGCCGTTGGCGACGGTGACCGCGTCGGGCAACCACCACGGCCTGGTGCAGACCCACCCGGTTGACACGACGTGGTCAACGGCGCGGCCCGTGGTGGAGGACTGCACGTTCCGGATGTTGGAGCCCGGCGAGATCGCCGCCGCGATGGCCTTCGCACCCGGGTACCGGGTGCTGGGGTCCAAGCGCGACCAGGTCCGCCAGCTAGGCAACGCCGTCACCCCACCCGCGGCGGAGTTCCTCCTCCGCGCCGTCGTCGCCTCCCTGACCGGCGATCAGAGCGGGGGTGCGGCATGAGCAGCACGTCGACGACCAGCGGGGCGGGCGAAACACGGCCGGTGCGGGTGCAGCGGCGGCGGACGCGTGGGTGGCGGATGCCGACCGGTGCGGTCTACGTCGGCCGCCCCAGCCGGTGGGGCAACCCCTATCCGCTCACCGAGCACAGCCCCGCTGAGGCGGTCGCGCTCTACCGGTCGTGGTTGCTGGAGCGCCCCGACCTGCTCACCACCGCCCGGACCGAGCTGGCCGGCCGGTCCCTGGCGTGCTGGTGCCCGCCGAGCGCGGCGTGCCACGCCGATGCGCTGCTCGACCTCGCCAACCTGAACACCAGTCCCTGCGCCGGCGTGAGTGGCGACACCACCGGCAGCCCTGATCGGCGGGTGGGGCCGGATGGGCAGTCCCCGGCCCTGCCCGCACCCACCGGCACGACCACCTCGAGCACGAGCGAGTTCCCGCGCGCCGCCGTGAGGGCAGGCGTCATCGACACCACAGGAGCACCGTCATGAGCAACGAGCACACCACCACCCCCGACTCCGGCGGGTTCGTGCCGCGTCTGGGTGCGGACCCGAGTTCGGCCCGCTACGAGCTGCTCACCGCGGCGGATGCGGTACAGCGGGTCGTCGCGGTCGGGTTCGACCGTGCCGACGCGGAGCTGATGGTCGAGCAGTACCTGGCCCAGAGCACCGCCGAATTCGGTACCCCGGCGGGTGATGGGTGGCGGGTCGACCCGTACGACCTGGCCGAGATCGCCCGCGGCTACGAGTGGGTGGACCACTACCGCGGGGAGACCATCGCGGATGCCCGTGCCCGCGCCGCCGAGTACGCCTCGGGCTACCAGCAGCAGGGGTCCACGATGGACCGCGAGCAGGACCCGGGCTACGCCGCCGAGGTCGACCGCGAGGCGGTCGAGTGGGCCGACCGGGCCCGCGACGGGCACAACCCGTGGCCGTTCCCCGACCCCCGCCTGGCCACCGCCGAGGGGACCTTCGGCGAGCTGACCGAGGACGAGGAGCGCGCGGAGATCGAGGCCGTGAACAACGCGGTGGGCGACGACGAGCCGCGCACCGCGGAGCAGGCGGCCCACTCCGCCCAGGTGATCTCGGTGTCGTGGGCGATCGCGGCTCGCGACATTGCCATCGAGCGGGGCGACACCACCCACGCCATCCGGTTCGCCCACGACGCGCGCGAGGCGATCACCGCTGCCGAGGTCGCGGGGATCACCCGCGCCCAGCTCGCCGCCGAGCTGGACTACCCCGGCGGTGCCGCCGAACTCGACGGCGAGCACATCGGTATCGGCATCGACAGCGGAGAACCCATGACCGCAGCCCAGCTCGCCGGGCTCGACGCGGCGTTCGGCGGGTCTCGCGAACACCCCGACGACATCTGGGGGTCGGTGCCGCCCGGGCTGATCGAGATGTCCGACCAGATCGACCGGGACCTCGACTCGAACAACGGCTACACCAACTACACCGTCGACCAGGCCGTCGAACGCCTCACCCCGGTCCTGGGCGCCGAGACCGCCGCCGCGCAGGTTCGCGAGTACCTCACCGAACGCCACGGCCGCCCCGAGCCCTACGGCGGCATCCTCGAACCCGCCGAGCTGTTCACCATCTCCGGCAGGGTTACGCCCACCCTCACCGACGACACCAGCGACGGCGACCACCACGGCGACGGCGACGGCGATGAGGACGGCGACGGTGGAGTGCGTGGCCGCGACGACGGGCCGCGGCCCGTCCCGCTCAGCGGTCCGGACGCCGCCCCGCGGGACGAGGCCGCCGACACCCACGGCGACCCGGGCGCCACCGTCACCCGCGAGGACGACCGGGCGGAAGGGCTGCGGGACGAGGCGGGCGCTGGGCGGGACGACCCGGCGGGGGCGGTGTGGTGGGCCCCGAACGGGCCGCGAGAGGTCACGCTGTCGCACCGCGAGGTCGAGGAGGAGTTGACCGAGCGCGGGTTCACCCCCGACCAGGCGCGGGCGGCGATCACCGACTACCTGGATCAGACCTCCCGGGAGGTGGGGGTGTCGGTGCACCGATGGGGCCTGGACTCCCACGACGTCGAGGCCATCACCCATACCCACGCCGCCGGACGGCCGGTCGAGTTGCCCGAGCAGCGGGGCCCGGCCGCCCGCAGCGAGTGGGACCAGGTCCGGGGCGACGACCGGCGCAGCTACGACCAGATGATGGGCGACGCCGCCGCCGCGCTCACCGCCCGCCCGGCCGTCCCGGCCATGTCGACCGACGTCGAGGACGAGCGCCGTGACCAGCTGATCCGCTGGCACACCGACGACCACACCCGAGCCCGCGCGGATGGGGACGGGCGGGACGACGCCCCGGTCCGCGCGCTCGACGACTTCGCCCCCACCGGGGCCACAACCTTGCAGGAGTGGTGAACAGCATGGACCCGACGAACCCCCCGCCGACCACGAACCCCACCCCGCCCACCGCCGAGCCCGGGAACGGGCGTACGGCCCATGCAGGGGTGGACCAGGCGCGGGCGATCGCCCGCGCGGTGGACCGCAACGCGCGCAAGACCACCGAGTTGAACGAGCAGGTGCGCCGGCTCGGGGCGGACGTCGCCCGCCTGGTCGCGCTCGTCACCACCCCACCCCTGATCCCCGCGCCCGCCCCGGCGGGAGAACACCCGGCCGCCAGCGAGCCCACCCGCCTGGCAGGCGACGGCCCCGGCGACAGTCACGGCGACGATGACCTGCACCCGGACGGGCCGGGTGCGGCGGAGCAGGACGGGGAGCCGGTGGTGTGGTCGTGGCTGCTGGTGTCGGACCCCGAGGTAGCGGTCACCGTGCTGGCCGACCTGGTGGAGTGGCTGGACCGGGTGTATCTGCGGTTCCCCGGCGCCGAGCTGGGGGCGTGCTGGCTGTGGCACCCGCACGTGATCGAGGAACTGCTGTGGCTGCGTCGTGCGCACGCCGAGGCCTACGACCCCGAGACCGGGTCGTGGCTGCGGGTGGGGGACTGGCACGACCGCCAGCGCCCCGGCGTTGTCCGCCGTGTCCGCGAGGTGCTGGGCAAGTGCGACCTGTCCCTGCACGCGCCGGGCCGCCCGCACGGGCACGCCCCCGCGGTTGCCCCGCTGGTCGCCCACGCCGCCCGGATCGCGCAGCAGTGGGCCACCGCCAGCGCCTGCCCCGAGCCCACCGCGGCTCAGCTCACCGAGGCCGGCGAGTACGCCGCAGTCCTTCACCGCCGCGCCCGGTGACCCAGCTCGCCGGCACGCCGTCCGGGTTCCCTGCCGCCGCTTCCGCGGTGGGGGGCCCGGCCCGGCGGTGCACCGTGTCGGGTTGCGGACGCCCGCACAAGGCGCACGGGTACTGCCGCACCCACTACCGGCGCGGGCAGCGCCACGGCGACCCGCTGGCCGCGGTGCCGATCGCGGACACCCCCACGAGCTACCGAGCCGCCCTCGCGCACCTCCGGGCGGCCCGGGGTGCCCCACAGGTCCAGCGGTGCGCCGAGTGCGCGGGCCAGGCCGCAGGGTGGGTCTACGACGGCACCGACCCAGCCGAACGTACCGAGCCCGGCCGGGGGCGGCGCTACAGCCTCGATCCGGGCCGCTACCGGCCGCTGTGCCGGTTCTGCCACCGCCGCGCCGTGCTGGACCGCGCCGCGCCCGTACCGGAACCGCGCCGCGGGGCACCGGCGCTGGATGTGGACCGGGCGGTGCGGCTCTACGAGGCCGGGGCCAGCGCAGCTGGTGTCGCGGCGCTGCTGCGGGTCAGCCCGGACGCGGTGCTGCGCGCCCTGCGGGCGCGCGCAGTCGCCATCCGCCCAGCCCGGCCCGGCAATTCCCGCGCATTCCGACACGCCACAGCAGGCACTCCCACGAGCTGAACCGACGACCACCAGCACGCCGCACACCCGACACCATTTCCACGCACGACACGACAACACCATTTACTGCATCACCGACAACGAATCACCATCCAGACCAGCACGACACACCACAACCAGACACCAGCACGACACAGCCACAGACCAAGGACACAGCCACAGACCAAGGACACAAGCAACACCCAACAGCCAAGCGGACCATTGCATCACGATCCGATGGTGGCTGCGCGGGCCCGGCCCGGGCCCCCCCGCCCGGGCCCCCC
>JAJAZD010000120.1 GCA_026785945.1 Pseudonocardia sp.
CGCTCAGGCTGCGCCTGAGTCGCCCGCTCCCCCAACGGGGGGGGGGGGCGCGGGCGGTCGGGCCCCGCGCCCCCGGAGGGGGAGGGGGGGGGCCCGCCCCCGCCGCGGGGGGGGGGGGGGGGGGGGTGGCCGCCCCCCCCCCCCCGGCGGGGGGGGGGGGGGGGGGGGGGGGGGGGGGGGGGCGGGGGTCGCCGCCCCCCCGCGCCGCCGGAGGCGGCGCCCTTGATCCTAAAGAGACTGATTCGGCAGCATCGTTGGTCAGAGCTTCGGCGCGACGGGTTCGGCTAGCTGGTCGGCCCATCCGCGCAGTACGTCTGCGGCTCGTTGCCTGAGGGCGTCACGCGCAGGTTCCTCGCGAAGGGAACGCTCCGGGGTGCTGCGGGTCAACTCACGGTAGAGCTGCAGGTCCTCGAAGCCGGACGTGGCGACGTCGTGGCTCGTCGCGCCGAACACCAGGCGTGGTAGCCGGGCCCAGTAGCAGGCGACCAGGCACATCGGGCACGGCTCGCTGCTCGCGTACATGACCCCGTCCTCGAACAGGTGCCGCCCCAGCGCTGCCCCGGCGTTGCGCAACGCCATCACCTCAGCGTGCGCGGTGGGGTCGCGGAGCTCGACGACGCTGCTCGTACCCTCCGCGATCACCTGTCCGTCGATGACCACGATCGCGCCGAACGGCGTCTTGCCCTCGTCTTCGAGCGCCCGCCGCGATATCTCGATAGCACGTTCTAGGAACTGTTCGTCAGCGGAAGTGAGCGGTTCATTCATGAGTGGCCGGCTCCGATTCAAGACGCAGGTTCTCCCGGACGGCGGAGAGCTGGTCCGCGGTGGCCGGCGTGAGGGGAATGACAAAGCGTAGTTCGGTCCGATCGGCGGGATAGTCCGCGTCGGAGATCTCAACGGCTCGGTTATCGGCGTCGATCGAAATGCGGCGACACTTGATGAGTGGCACTCCGTCCGGCAAGCCCCACATCTGTGCCTCGACGGTCGTCGGCATCCGGGCGGTGACCTGGTCGACGGTGCACATGATCTCAATACCGACGGTCAAGAGCTGGTGTTGCGTGCCGCCGGCCCACGGTTCGTTGGACTCGTCGAGTAATGCAGGGTTGCTGCTGACCAGCGACAAGGGAATGTAGGACGTGCTCCACGAGAGCTTGTGACCGGTTCGGCCGTCGGACGCTTCGAACCGGCGGCGTAGCAACAGGTCGGCGGCGTCGATGCCGAGCAGCTCGCCGATCTCGCTTCCGGCCAGCGTCTGGTCGTAGCGCGAGGAGAACACCTGTCGATCGATCGACATGCTGTGGTTCGTCTCGGCCTCGCCGACCGTCACTCGTTCCTCGACGGGCCGTAGCGCGAGATCCTTCTCTGCCTGGTGCCGCTCCGAGGATCGGATGGCCCGCCCGGGCGGGATGCGGACGATCGGCGCCTTGCCGCGCCCGGCCGTGATCAAGCCCTGTGCTTTGAGTAGCGCGATGGCACCACGAGCGGAGTTCACCGAGCAAGACCACGAGTCGCTCAGCTCGGCGAGCGTGGGCAAAGAGTCCCCGGGGGCGAGGTCGCCGCGCTCGATCTGCATGCGGACCTCGTCCGCGATGCGCAGGTGGATCGGCGCGGCGCGGTGTGTACGCAGGTGGACCCGGAGATCTTCTACCCGGTGAGCCTGGACCCGATCAGCTCCGGCGTGCTCGCCGCCCGCCGGGTCTGCACCGGCTGCCCGGTCCTCGCCGAATGCCGGGCCGACGTCATGGCCCACGAGGACCCGGCCCGACGGTGGGGGATCACCGCCGGGCTGACCCCGGTCGAACGGCGGACACTGTTCGCCGCCTCCCGCGACTCGTCCCCCCGGTCCGGGGCGGTGGCGGCATGAACCCGCCCACCCGCTCTGGCGTCAACGCCACCTTGACACCCGGACGGCCCGGGAGGGCGGCGCGGGTGGTGGAGAACTCGGAGTTCGCTGCGTTCTCCCGGCGCATCCTGCGCGCGGCTGGTCGGCGGATCGCCGCCGGTGACGTAGAGGCCCTGCCCGAACTCGCCGCCCTGTCGGCCGAGCTGGACGCCGCCATCACCACCGCGGTGACCGGGCTGCGGGCGGCCGGCTACTCCTGGGGTGAGATCGCCGCCCGGCTCGGGGTGACCCGGCAGGCCGCGCACCAACGCTGGAACACCACCCCCACATCCGCCGCTGACGGCTCGTCGCGACGGGAGGTCGCGTGATGAACACCGGACAACTCGTCCTGCTCACCCTCGGGCTCGGCGGGGGTCTGTGGGTGCTGCACAAGATCGGCCAAGCGCTGACCCAGGTCCTGGAAGCCCTCGCCGCCATCGCCGTCGTGTTCGTCACGGCCTGGCTGGTGATCAAGGGTGTGTGGTGGATCGGGCGCAAGGTCGTGCGGCACTGGCGCACCAGCATCGGCACCGCTGCCGTGGTCGCGTGGTGCTGGTTGTGGGGCTGGCCCTCCCTCGCCATCACCGTCGCTGTCGTCGCGCTCGGGCTCGCCGGGTGGCGGTGGCTGGGCCGGGAGTCGTTCGAGCCCGTGGCCGGGCGCCGGCTGCGCGGGTGGTGGCTGCGCTGGGCCATCTACGCCCCCCGCATGCCCCGGTGGCTCCGGGCCTGCGGGCTGACCGTCACCGACCGCGACCCCGGCGTGTCCGTGCAGGTCAACCCGTTCCGCAAGACGGCGGTCAAACCGAAGATCCGACCGCGCTCGGACCAGGTGCCCCGCGTTGTCGGGGTCCGCTCGGGTGCGTCGTGGGATGAGGTCCGCGTCCGGCTGGTCGCCGGGCAGACCCCGGAGGACTTCGACACCGCCGCGCGTTCGCTCGCCGTCGCCCGCGGCGTGGCCCGATGCCAAATCCGGGAGCTCGGCCCGAACCTGGTGTCGATCGACTACCAACGCCACGACCGCCTCACCCACGTGGTCACCTGCCAGGACCTCAACATCCTGGCGTCGGTCCGCGGGGAGCACATCGACCTCCGGAAGGTGTGGTCCGGGCGCACCGAGTACGGCACCGACTGGTTCCAACCCCTGGCCGGCGGACACACCCTGACCGCCGGGGTGACCGGCGCGGGGAAGAACTCAGTGACCTGGGCGCCGATCGTGTCGATGGCCCCCGCCATCCGCGACGGCCTCGTCCGGGTCTCCGGGATCGACCCCAAAGGCATGGAACTCGCCTACGGCCGGCGGGTGTTCCACCGCTACGCCGTGTCCAGCAAGGACGCCCTCGCGCTGCTCGACGACCTCATCGACCAGATGGAAGCCCGGAAGGTCGCCTTCTCCGGCACCCACCGCACGGTGCCGATCGACCGGGATCACCCGTTGGAGCTGCTGGAGTTCGACGAGATCGGCGCCCTGGTCCGCTACGTCGGGGACCGCAAAACGCGTGAAGCCATCGTGGAGCGAGTCGCCCTGCTGACCACACAGGGGCGGGCGCTCGGGTTCACCGTGCGCGGCTACGTCCAGGAACCGACCAAGGACACCGTCCCGGTCCGGGAGCTGTTCCCGCGCCGTATCTGCCTGCGGGTCGCGTCGAAGTCGCACGTGGCGATGGTGCTCGGTGAGCACGCCTACGACCGGGGTGCGTGGGCCAACCGGATTGGGGAGGCCGAGCCGGGGGTGGGCTACCTGTTCGGCGAAGGCGTCCGAGAACCCCTGCGGATCCGGGCGGGCTGGGTGCCCGATCACACGATCAAGGACCTGGAGCGGTTCGTCACCGCCCCCGCCCTCGCACCGCTGACGGCCCCGCCGACACCGGCCCTGCCGGTCCCGCGCGTCCCCGCCCTGCAACCGACCGGAGGCCACCCATGACCACGGACATCACCACCGGCCAGGCACCGGCCGGGACGGTCGAGCACGACCAACTCACCCGGGCGCAGAAGGCCCTCATGGCGCTGTCGGGGGACGTGGCCCGGCAGCTCGCCGAGGACCACGGCGTCTGCACCCGCCCGCTCGCGCTGCGCCGAATCGACCTCACGTCGGGTCGGGTCGACGTCGTGCCCGTCCCCTGCGGGGCACGCCGCGATGACGTGTGCAAGCCCTGCGCGGATAAGCAGCGCCGGCTGCGGATGGTCCAGTGCCGGGAAGGGTGGCACCTCGAGTCCGAACCCCTCCCCACCCGGCCGGCCCCGACCGACGAGCAGAAGCAACTCCTCGCCACCCGCGCCGATCTACACGCCGCCTACCAGGAAGCCCGGGAAGACGGCGACGAGCAGGAGTGCGACGACATCCGCACGGACGTAGCGGTCCTCGACGATGAGTTGCGCGCGCTCGGGGTGACGGGCCGGTTGGAACCGCTCGACCCGCCCGGCAAGCTGGCCGTGAAGCGCTCCACACGGCGGCGGCAGGACGCACCGAACCTTCCGCGCCGGCCGGTGGAGAAACGCACCCTCGGGCAGGTCTACGGCGGCAAGTTCCGCCCCTCCACCTTCCTCACCCTCACCCTGGACTCCTACGGGCGGGTAGACGGCGACGGGGCGGCGCTGGACCCCGACCGCTACGACTACCGGCGCGCCGCGCGGGACGCGATCCACTTCCCGAAGGTGCTCGACCGGTTCTGGCAGAACACCCGCCGCTGCGTCGGTTGGGACGTGCAGTACTTCGGCACCATCGAACCCCAGCGCCGCGGCGCCCCACACTTCCACGCCGCCATCCGCGGCACCATCCCCCGCGCCGAGCTACGCGACATCGTCGCCGCCACGTACCACCAGGTGTGGTGGCCCACCCACGACGACATCCGGTACTCGGGCGCGAACGTGCCGCGGTGGGACGACCGGACGAAAGGCTTCGTCGACCCCGACACCCGCGCACCGCTGCCCACCTGGGATCACGCCACCGACCCGGAGAACCTCCCGGCGCCGGCGCACACCGTGGTGTTCGGGGCGCAGGTGCATGTGAAGGGCATCCTCGGCGGAACGGAGGAAGCCGGCCGGCACATCGGCTATCTCACCAAGTACCTGACCAAGGACGTCGCCCACGCCGCCGGCCTCGACGACTCCGCGACCGCCCGACAGCGGGAGCATCACCGGCGCCTGGTCGCCGAGCTGCGCGTCACCCCCTGCTCGCCGACATGCCCGGTGTGGCTGATCTACGGAGTCCAGCCCAAGGGCGCACGGCTGGCGATGACCCCCGGACAGTGCAAAGGCAAAGCCCACAAGCCCGAACACCTCGGCATCGCCGGCCGCCGCGTCCTGGTCTCCCGCAAGTGGTCGGGCAAGACCCTCACCGACCACGCTGGCGAGCGCGCGAAGTTCGTTCGGCAACTCCTCGAACGCACCGGGGTCCGACCCGGCTACGCCGTCGACGACGGCCCGTTCGAATGGGAACCGACCAAGGCCGGCGACCCCGACGTACCCACCCGGCCCGCGCTGCTGCTGCAAGCCATCTCCCAGCGGCAGCGGTGGAAAGCCGACTACGACGCCGCCGTACTCCTGGCCGGCGACCCACCCGACCAATCTCCGGCAACGACCGAGGAGGCAGCATGAACAGGGCGGCGGAGCGGCTGACGGTGGCGGATCTGTGCGCTGAGCTGGGCATCTCCCGCTCGACCTTCTACGAGTGGCGTGCGAAGGGGCGGGCACCGCGGTGCATCAAGCTCCCGAACGGTGATCTCCGCATCCGTCGCGCCGAACTCGACCGCTGGCTCGACGCCCACGAGGACGCGGCCTGATGGACACGAGCTACGACGTGCGGGTCTGGAAGGTCGAGGTCTACAAAGGAGTCAAGCTGACCTCTCATCGGGTGCGCTGGTCGGTCGGCGGGCGGCGCTGGCGCGAGACCTTCCGTACGGCAGCGCTCGCCGACGCGTTCCGGTCGGAGCTGTTGCGCGCGGCTCGTCGTGGCGAGGCGTTCGTGGTCGAGACCGGACAGCCGTCGTCGATGGCCCGTGCCGAGCGAGAGGTCACGTGGTTGCTGTTCGCGCAGCAGTACGCCGGCATGAAGTGGTCGCGCCTCGCGCCGAACTCGCGGAGGAACACCGCCCGGGCGTTGACCACGGCAACACTCGCCCTGGCCACGACGGACCGGGGCCGGCCTGACGACGAGCAGCTGCGCCGCGCGCTGACCGGCTGGGCGTTCAACATCGGTGCGAGCAAGGGCCGGACCCCGTCCGACGAGACACGGCGGGCGCTGGCCTGGTTGGAGCGGAACACGCGCCCGATCTCGGACCTCGGGAAGCCGGCCGTCGCTCGCGCGGTGCTCGATGCCCTCGCCGTGACGAGTGCCGGGACGCCGGCTGCTCCGGGCACTGTGCAGCGCCTACGGGGCGTGGTGGTGAACGCCGCCGAGTACGCCGTCGAGCGGCGGCTCCTGGATCGGAACCCGATCACGAGCCTGGGGTGGAAGGCGCCCCGGACGGTGCAGACGATCGACCGGCGGGTCGTCATCAACCCCGACCAGGCTCGGGCGCTGCTGGACGCTGTCGCAGTGCAGAAGCCGAGCGGGGCGCGGCTGGTCGCGTTCTTCGGAGCGATGTACTACGCGGCTCTCCGGCCGGCTGAGGCGGCGACGTTGCGGAAGTCGAACCTCGCGCTCCCCGCGGACGGGTGGGGGGAACTCGTGCTGGAAGCGTCGACGCCGACCGCCGGCGCTTCGTGGACCGACAGCGGGCGTAGTCGTGAGGAACGCCAGTTGAAGCACCGTGCCCGCGGTGAGACACGTGTCGTCCCGTGCCCGCCGGCTCTCACGGTCGTCCTGCACACGCACCTGGAATCGTTCGGCAACGGGCGGGACGGGCTGCTTTTCGGCGGTGTACGGGGCGGGGAGCTGGCGGAGAGCACCTACTGCCGGACCTGGCGGCGTGCTCGTGACGTCGCCCTCGACCAGGCCGACGTCGCCTCACCGCTCGCGCGCCGGCCCTACGACCTGCGCCACGCTGCCGTGTCCACGTGGCTCAACGCCGGCGTGCCGCCGACGCAGGTCGCCGCGTGGGCCGGGCACAGTGTCGCGGTGCTCCTGCAGATCTACGCGAAGTGCCTCGTCGGCCAGGAGGACGCCGCCCGTCGCCGCATCGATGCGGCTCTCGGGGAGGGCTGAACTTTGGCACGCCGGTGGCACAGATACCCGGTAGACGCCGGTGTCTGCCGGACACAGCCGGACAACATAAGATCACCCGCTGACCGTGTAACTGCTGGTCAGCGGGCGGTTCTGCTGGTTGGGGCCCGGTGCCCCCGGTGGGATTCGAACCCACACTGGAACCCTTTTAAGGGGCCTGCCTCTGCCGGTTGGGCTACGGGGGCAACAGCCGCAGCGTACGACGTCCGCCCCGGTGCTCCCCTTCTGCGGCCGACGCTCCTCGTCGACGGGGGGCGTGGGCGTGGTCGGGGGGCACGGCGTTGGCGATCCGTGCGCCACTGACGCGGCTCAGCCCACGGGACGCGGGACCCGCTCCTCCTTGTCGGCACCGACCGGTGGGTTCGTCTGGGCGGGGGGCGCCGCGGCCGGGGTCGGCGGGGGCAGGGTGCCCGCGACACGGTGGAAATCGGCGCGTGGGTCGTTGATCTGGCCCAGCGAGACGACCTCGCGGCCCAGGAACAGGGCCCCGGTCCAGTCGAAGACGATGCGGATGCGCCGGTTCCAGGTGGGCATCCGGCTGACGTGGTACGTGCGGTGCATGAACCAGGCCACGATGCCGCGCAGCTTGATGCCGTAGATCTCCGCGACGCCCTTGTACAGCCCGAGACTGGCCACCGAACCGGCGTAGGAGTGCCGGTAGGACTTCAGTGGGCGGCTGCGGATGTGCGCCACCACGTTGTCGGCCAGCACCTTGGACTGCCGCACGGCGTGCTGCGCCGAGGGGCTGGTCTTCGCGTCCGGGTCCTCCTTGGACAGGTCGGGCACCGACGCGCAGTCACCGGCGCTGAACACTCCGGGCATACCGTCGACCTGCAGCTCGGCGCTGCACTCGATGCGGCCGCGGCTGTCACGGGGCAGGTCGGTGTGGTCCAGCATCGGGTTGGGCTTGACCCCGGCCGTCCAGATGATCGTGTCGGTGTCGAAGGACTGCCCGTCGTCCAGCTCGACGTGCCCGCCCACCAGGGAATTGACGCGCGTCTCCAGGTTGACCTCGATGTCGGCGTCGAGCAGCCGTTCGACGGTGTAGCGGCCCATCTTGGGGCCCACCTCGGGCATGATCCGGTTGGCCGCCTCGACCAGCACCCACCGGATGTCCTCACGGTTGATGTTCTCGTAGTAGCGGCTGGCGTAGCGGGCCATGTCGGCGAGCTCGGCCAGCGCCTCGATGCCGGCGTAGCCACCGCCGACCACGAGGAAGGTGAGCAGCCGCCGACGCAGCAGGGGATCGGTGGTGGCGGCCGCCGCGTCGAGCCGGGAGAGCACGTGGTTGCGCAGGTAGATGGCCTCCCCGACGGTCTTGAACGCGATGCCGCACTCCGCGAGGCCGGGAATGGGGAGGGTGCGTGCCACTGACCCGGGAGCTACGACGAGCACGTCGTAGCCGACGGTGGTGACGTGACCGGTCACGAGCTCGGCGGTGACCTCACGCCGCTCGTGGCTGATCGCCGTCACCCGGCCGGTGAGGTGGTGGCACTTGCGCAGGACCTTGCGCAGCGGCACGACCACGTGCCGGGGCTCGATGGAGCCGGCGGCGGCCTCCGGGAGGAACGGCTGGTAGGTCATGTGCGGCTGGGGGTCGATCACGGTGACCTCGGCCTCGCCGCGGCGCAGCTTCTTCTGCAGCCGCAGGGCGGTGTACATGCCGACGTAGCCGCCGCCGACCACGACGATCCTGATGTTGCGCGCCATGACCTCATCTTCCCACTCCCACCTAGGTTTCATGCACCCGATCGGCGTGATGCCTGTGACGATCCGGAGACCCGCGTGGTCCGGGCCGTCGGCGGAAGTCGTCGGCGGAAGTCGTCGGCGGAGATTAGAGCCCGGCCGATGCGGCCGCGGCGCGCAGCACCTGTTCCAGCATCTCGAGGGTGAGCCGCCCGGTGAACGTGTTCTGCTGGCTCACGTGGTAGCTGCCGAACACGTGCAGGGGCCCCTGCTCACCCGCCAGCTCGACGTGGACGCCGTGCCCGAACCGCGGGCGTGGCCTCGGCACCGTCCAGCCCGCCCCGTTCAGCACCGGGAGCAGTGCCCGCCAGCCGAACGCACCGAGCACCACCACCGCCCGCGGGCGCAGCAACGCCAGCTCCGCACGGAGCCAGGAGCCGCACGTGTCGCGCTCGGCCGGCGTCGGTGTGTTGTCCGGCGGGGCGCAGTGCACCGGCGCGGTGATGCGGGTGCCGCGCAGCGTCAGACCGTCGCCCGCGTACACCGCCGTCGGCTGGTTCGCGAGTCCGACGGCGTGCAGGGCGGCGAACAGCACGTCGCCGGAGCGGTCGCCGGTGAACATCCGGCCGGTCCGGTTGCCCCCGTGGGCGGCCGGCGCGAGGCCCACGATCAGCAGGGACGCGTCCGGCGGGCCGAGTCCGGGCACCGGCCGACCCCAGTAGACCTGGTCCCGGAACGCCGCCCGCTTCTCGCGCGCCACCCGCTCGCGCCAGTCCACGAGCCGCGGACAGGCCCGGCAGTCGACCAGCGCGGCGTCGAGACCGGCCAGGGTCTCGAACGCGCCGCCGGTCGCCGACGTGCCTGTCATCCGGTCCACGGTACGCAGCCCTGCCCACCACCCGACCGAGCGCACCCGCGTGGCATCCCGCTCGTCGAGAGCGAACGCACGTGGACGCGGGTCAGGCGATCGAGCGCGCGATCCCGTCCAGGATGTCGTGCTCGCTGACGACCATCTCCGTGATCCCCGCGCGTTCCTGCAGCTCGCCGGCCAGGACGTCGACGATCAGGGCACCGCCGCCGATGACGTCGATCCGCCCGGGGTCGATCGCCCGGTGCTCGCCCCGCTCGCGGCGGCTCATGCCCAGCAGGTCGGCCGCTACGCGCGCCACCCCCGCGCGCGAGAGCCGGGACAGGTGCACCGCCGCCGGCTCGTACGCGGCGAGGCCCTGCGCGAACGCCGAGAGCGTCGTGATGGTCCCGGCCACGCCGACCCACGTCCGTACGCCCAGCAGCGGCACCACCGCGAACGCCTCGGCGAGCAGCGTCGACGCCAGCTCCCGCGCCCGCGCGACCTCCGAGGCGGTCGGGGGATCACCGGTCAGGCACCGCTCGGTGATCCGGACACTGCCGATGTCGACGGACCGTGCGGCCCGCACCGTCACCGTGCCACCCGTCGAGTCGCCGACGACGAGCTCGGTGGAGCCGCCCCCGGTGTCCACGACGACGAACGGTCCGTCGTCGGGATCGAGGTCACCGACGGCCCCGGCGAACGACAGCGCGGCCTCCTCGTCACCGGAGATCACCTCCGCGTCGGCGACGAGGGTGGCACGGACCATGTCGAAGAACTCGTCGCGGTTGCGGGCGTCACGCGTGGCGCTGGTGGCGACCATCCGGACGCGCTCGGCACCCGCTCGGCGCAGTACCGCTGTGTAGTCCGCGAGAGCGGCCCGGGTGCGCTCCAGCGCCTCCGGCAGGAGCACGCCACTGGCGTCCACCCCCTGGCCGAGGCGGACGACCCGCTGCTCGCGGTGCACGTCGCGCAGCGATCCGGTGGAGCTGACATCCGCGACGAGCAGGCGGATCGAGTTCGTCCCGCAGTCGATGGCGGCCACCCGTGACATTCGCACTCCTCCCGCAACCGGCACCCGAACCCGGGTCACGGTACGCGGGGTGTACCGCCGCAACGGTGAACGCGCCGGGCGCGGAGTCCCACGAACGGGCGGCCGCGCGGCTACCCTCGGCCTGTGGCCGATCCGCGCGAACAGACGGAACGGTCCGGATCCGACACCGCCGCGACCACCGGGCCGTCCGCACAGGCCGCGACCGGGGCGCGGCCGATGCGCCGTCCGAACGCGTCGACGTCACCCGATCGGCCGCCCGTTCCCGGTCGGCGCGCGGGCACCGAACCGCCGTCACGCGACGGTGACGACCGCACCCACCGCGTCGAGAACCAGCCCCCGCCGCTCGCCGGGTTCGACGCCCTGGCCTGCGACCCGGCACTGACCGACGCCGTCAGCCGCGAGGGTGCCGTCGAGGCGCTCCCGGCACTGCAGCAGCTCGCAGGTGTCGTCACCTCACGCGAGGCGCGCGAGCACGCCCGGCTCGCCGACACGTGCCCACCGACCCTGCATACGCACGACCGCTACGGCCACCGCATCGACGAGGTCGAGTTCCACCCGTCGTGGCACTGGCTGATGCGCACCTCGGTCGGCTGGGGGCTGCACGGCACACCCTGGGTGGCCGAGCCCGGATCGGGTGCCCACGTCGCGCGCGCCGCCGGCTTCTACCTGATGGGACAGCTGGAGGCGGGGCACGGCTGTCCGGTGTCGATGACGTACGCCGCGGTGCCCGCGCTGCGCACCGATCCCGGGCTCGCGGCGGCGTACGAGCCCGGGCTGCGGTCCACCACCTACGAGTTCGGGCTCGCCGAGCCGTCGACGAAGGCCGGGTTGCTCGCCGGCATGTCGATGACGGAGAAGCAGGGCGGCTCGGACGTACGCGCGGGCACCACCTCGGCGACCCCGTCCTCGGACGGCTCGTACCGGATAGTCGGGCACAAGTGGTTCACCTCCGCCCCGATGAACGACGTGTTCCTGACCCTGGCCCACGCGCCGGGCGGGCTCACCTGCTTCGTCCTGCCGCGCGTTCTCCCCGACGGCACCCGCAACGGGATCCGGCTGGTGCGACTCAAGGACAAGCTCGGCAACCGGTCCAACGCCTCCGCCGAGATCGAGTACACCGGGGCCGTCGGGTGGCGGCTCGGCGACGAGGGCCGGGGTGTCGCGACAATCATCGAGATGGTGTCGCTCACCCGGCTCGACTGCGTCCTGGGTTCGGCGGCGATCACCCGGGCCGCGCTGACCGAGGCCGCGCATCACGTGCGGTACCGCAGCGCGTTCGGCACCCGGCTGGCCGACGCGCCCCTGATGCAGACGGTGATCGCCGATCTCGCGCTCGAGTCCGAAGCCGCCACCGCGCTCGCCCTCCGGCTGGCCGGGGCCGTCGATCGGCAGGAGCGGGCGCTGCTGCGGCTCGCGCTGCCCGCGTCGAAGTACCTGGTGTGCAAGCGGGCGCCCACCGTGGTCGCCGAAGCACTGGAGTGCCTGGGCGGCAACGGGTTCGTCGAGGACTCGGGGCTGCCACGGCTCTACCGCGAGGCCCCTCTCAACTCGATCTGGGAGGGCTCGGGCAACGTGACCGCACTCGACGTGCTGCGCGCGGTGACGACGGAGCCCGACTCCGTCGAGGCGGTGCTGGCCGAGATCGACACCGCCGCCGGCGCGGACACCTGGTTCGACCGTGGGGTGCGCGAGCTGCGCACCGAGCTGCGCGGCCGCGAAGAACGCCGGGCCCGGCGGCTGGCCGAGATGCTCGCGCTGTGCCTACAGGGAAGCCTGCTTCTGCGTCACGCCCCCACCGAGGTCTCCTCGGCGTTCGTCAGCTCCCGTTTCCTGCCCGACGGCCCGTGGCGCACCGCCGGCACGCTCCCGGCCGAGTCCCACTCCGCCGCCCTCCTGACGCGCATCACACCTACCCCCTGACCCGCGCGAGTCGGGGCCTCCGTGCGCGCGAGTCGGGGCCTCCGTGCGCGCGAGTCGGGGCCTCCGTGCGCGCGAGTCGGGGCCTCCGTGCGCGGAGCGGTCAGTGGGTGGGCGCGGGGATGCAGGGTCCCTGGCGCCACCACTCGCCGACCTCGGCCAGGGCCTCGTCGCCGAAGGGGTTCACCCCGCTGCCGGCGGCGAGGGCGTGGGCCACACAGACGTGCAGGCACTTCACGCGGTCGGGCATGCCACCAGCACTGACGGTGGTGCCGAGCGGCTCGATGGCGTCCCGTTCGGCGAGGTAGGACTCGTGCGCGATCCGGTACACCGCGGCGAGTTCCGGGTCGCTGTCGAGCCGGTCGGTCATCTCCCGCATCCGGCCCTCGGCTTCGAGGGTGCCCAGACGCGAGTTCAGTCGGGAACAGGTCAGGTAGTACAGCGTGGGGAAGGGCGTCCCGTCCTCGAGGCGCGGCGCGGTCTCCACCACCGAGGGCAGCCCGCACGGGCACCGGTGCGCCACGCCCCGTACCGCCCGTGGCGGACGTCCGAGCTGTGCGGCCACCGCCGTGGCGTCGGCCGCCTCGATCCCGGCGCCCTCGAGACCCGCACCGTCGAGACCCACACCGTCGAGACCAGCCCGGCCGAGATCTGCCCCGTCGAGACCCGGACCGCGACGCCCGGGTGCGTCGCCCCCGTTCGTCATGGCGCTCCGTCCGTGACCTCGCGCCACAACGTGCGGTACCAGGGCACGCCGGCGTTGGGGTCGGGCGCCGGACCGACGTCGGCGCCGGACGGCAGCTGCACCACGTACGGGACCTCACCGGGGAGCGCGTAGCCCAGCCGCGACCGCGCCTGTGCCGCCACGTCGGCCGGATCGGAGAGCCGGGTGCGTTGCCTCGTGAGTGCCTCCACCTCGGCGGCCAGGACGCGCTGCTGCTCGGACACTGCGGCGAGCTCCTGACGTTGGGCGGCGTAGTTGCGCAGGGGCACCGCGACGGTCAGGGCCAACGCGCACACGACGATGGCGAGCAACGCGGCGCGACGGGTGGAGGACACCCCGAGCAGCCCGGTCGTGGCGGCCACGACCCGACGCGAACGCGCCCGGGTCAGCTGCGGCTCACGGCCGCGACGGCGCGCGGCAACGGTGCCGCTGCGCCGCGGCCGGGGGGTGCCGGCGCGCGCCGGGCGCGTGGGGTGCGCGCCCCACCCGCCCCCGCAGCCCGCCGGCCGGGGCGCGGTGGGGTTTAAACATCACCG